>CAZZDA010000010.1:0-25746 GCA_964652585.1 uncultured Gammaproteobacteria bacterium
CTTTTCAAGTCGCACTGGTCAAACCAGTGGCTTACCCTTTGGGGGTGTGAGTTATGTAATGAGGCATCTAAAGCTTGGTTGGTCGCCAGAGCAAATAGCCAATACAGTTAAGGATAAGGTTGGTGAATCAATATCGCATGAGGCTATTTATCAATATATTTATGCCCAAATATACAGGGACGGACATGGCTACCTCAAACCTCGTTGCGAAGACTTACGACCATATTTAGCTAGACGCAGGAAGCGCAGAATGAGGAAAGGGATGCGCAAAAGCTATCGCATAGATAAAGGCATATTACCGTCAATAGATAATCGTCCAAAAGAGGTTGATTTAAGAATAAGTGTGGGGCATTGGGAGAATGATCTGATAGTATCCAGACAATCAAAGGTTAAGTTAAAAACAATAAATGAACGTTATTCGGGATTGGTGTTTATCAAAAAAGTAGAAGATGGAACTATAGAAGAATCAAATAGGGTTATGATTGAAAGATTAAGTACTATTCCACTACAATATCTAAAAACACTCACCATGGATAGGGGTTCTGAGAATCTAGGATACAAAGAGATTGAAAATACATTGGGGCTTGAGTGTTTTTATGCTCACGCCTATCATTCTTGGGAGTGTGGTTGTAATGAGAATCTCAATGGCCTCATTCGTAGATATTTACCAAAAAAAACAGATTTCAGGACAGTGTCAGATGATGATATTAAAAAAATTGAATACTTATTAAACTCCAGACCAAGAAAAAGACTTGGCTACAAGACACCTTATGAGGTATTCTATGAAAAGACAGGTGTTGCACTTCAGGGTTGAATGTACCCAACAGCACCTGTTAGGAAAAAGATAAAAGTGGACTTTTAAAAGTTAAAACCGGACTATCTTGAGTTTTTCAAGCGGAACGTTTTGACTGCCCAAACATGTGCTTCCCTGCCAAAATCGTATGTGGGCAATATTGTTTTTGATGTCGGGAACAATCTTTAAATCCACATCTTCTCTCGGCATGCCTTTTGGTACTTTAAGATCCAGCCCGTCCAAAGAGATCCTTCGATAGCTGTCAACCGCTCTTTGCGCTCGCAAGCAGAAGATATCATCAAGGTGTGTGTACGGCTCCGGTATGCGGAAGGGTTTGAAGAGCGATCTCTTTTCTTCCAATGCTCTTTCAAAACGCAGTATCGGTATTTCCTTCGTTGTCGCGTGCACCCATTTCGTATTGTAGATGTGTATCAGCTCTTTGAGCACCGCTCGCAATTCGTCAATACTGGTGAGCTTCTCCTTTGCTGCTCGTCGAACGATTCGGTCTTGCAACCATCGATACGGCCGCTCCACCTTGCCTTTTGCTTGGGGCGAGAGCGCGTAGATGGCGCCGACCTTGCACGTGGTGAGCGTTTGCTTCCACTGAGGATCAACATCATCCGTAAACTTCGCATAGGTGTTCCAAGGACTTTGCTTGTCGCGGTCTTTCACATATCTGAATATCGCGTGTTGATCCGCATAGTACTTCAATGGACAGCCATAGCTTAAAAACACCGCTTTTACAGCGCAAATATGCGCCCAAGTCGTTTCTCTTTCCCAAAGATCGGCATAGAGCAATGTTCTTGAATAGTCATCCAAACTGGTGATGAGATACAATTTCTTTTCCATGTATGGTGACCATAAGTGATGTGAGCTGTCGTGCTGCACCAATTCACCGATAAAGTTGGTCAATACCTCTCTGTCATGGACTTTCTTTTCCTTGCGAGGGAAGTAGTAGCCATGTTCTTTTGCGCGGTTGATGATGGTGGGCACTGACACGGTAATACCAACCTTTGCGAGATCGTCTCGTACCGCTGAGTAGTTGTACGTCGTCAAGGAAATATCCTTGTTCTCAATGAGCTTTTTTTCTTTTTTAAGTTCGGTGAGAATCTGTTGTTCAGCTTCTTTACTGATTGCATAGTTTGCCGATGTTCTCTTGTAGGCAATGGAGAAGGAACGGTCAGGATCCTTGTACGCTTTGATAAGTGTAAAGAACCGCGACTTTCCGATACTGAGCTTCTCCAGGGCTTGGGCTACAGAGAGTTCTTTGGCAAGGTATGATTCCAATATGGTTTCCACCTGCTCTTGGGATAGGCGTGTATGGAGCTGTGTGGGACTCATAGAGTAGAACGTTAAGAAGTAAACGTTCTACTATGCCCTATTGTGGATATTTTGACCACCTAAAAGTCCACTTTTATCTTTTCAACAGTCCAGTTTTAACTTTTAAATGACAGTACCCAACAGCACCTTGACAATATTTACTAATAGTTTTATACTATATATTAGCACTTGAGTAACAAGAGTGCTAAATGTAGATTCCCGCTTTTCCTCCAAAGGCGGACTGACGCGCGGGAATGACATGATATTTATTATGTATTAGTAGCATCGTAACTATGCAATTTACTACCAAAGCACAAGAAGCGCTTGCGGAAAGCCAGCAGCGCGCGTATGAAAACCAGCACGGTCGTTTAGAGCCCGTGCATCTTTTAGTTTCTTTGCTGAATCAGCAAGAAGGTTTTATCCCAGCACTTTTAGAAAAAATAGAAAAGTCAGTATCTGCTCTAAAAGAACAAGCGGAAACACAGGAAAATGCTTTACCAAAACTTACGAAAAGTGAAGAACCGCAACCATCCCCTGCTCTCGTACAAGTGCTTCGTCAGACAGAAAAAGAGGCAAAGTCCATGAAGGACGAATTCATCAGTGTTGAGCATTTGTTTTTAGCGCTCATAGAAATACAAACAGCTATTACTCCTCTTTTAGCAAATATGGCGCTTACACATACTGCTGTTGAAAAAGCACTCAAAGACGTACGAGGGTCAGAACGTGTTACTACGCAAAGCCCTGAAAATTCCTACCAAGCGCTGGAAAAATTTACACTCAATTTGACCGAACGCGCGAGAGCTGAAAAAATTGATCCGGTTATTGGTCGTGATGAAGAGATTCGTCGTGTGATGCAAATTCTCTCACGCCGCACAAAAAATAACCCGGTACTTATTGGCGAGGCCGGAACCGGTAAAACCGCCATTGCGGAAGGTTTGGCACAACGTATTGCGGATAGTGATGTTCCTGAAACTCTCAAGAACAAGGAACTTTTAAGCCTTGATCTGGCATCGTTAGTTGCGGGATCAAAGTTTCGCGGTGAATTTGAGGAGCGTCTGAAAAGCGTTATTAAGAACATTCAAGAAGCAGAAGGGCGATATATTCTCTTTATTGATGAATTGCATACATTAGTTGGTGCGGGAGCAACAGAAGGTGCTATGGATGCATCTAATATATTAAAACCGGCGCTTGCACGCGGTGAGTTGCATACAATTGGCGCAACGACACTCAAAGAGTATCAAAAATATATTGAGAAAGACGCAGCGTTAGAGCGTCGATTTCAACCGGTATTTGTTGCCGAACCCGCACTTGAAGACACTATCGCTATTTTACGCGGTATTAAAGAGAAGTATGAAGTACATCACGGCGTGCGCATTACCGATGGAGCACTGATCGCCGCGGCAAATCTTTCACAGCGCTATATTGCCGATCGTTTTTTACCTGACAAAGCAATTGACTTGATAGATGAGGCAACATCCGGTATTCGTATGGAAATTGACAGTCTGCCAACGGAACTTGACCAATTGAAGCGCAAAGAGACAAAACTAGCAATTGAACGACACTCGTTGGTAAAAGAAAAAGACACCTCTTCTCAAACAAGGCTTAAAGAGCTTGATAAGGAGCGTGCGAATTTGCAGGAAGAAATTAAAAAGCTTGAGTTGCGTTGGAAAAATGAAAAATCATATATTGATGCCATGCGTGAAAGCTCAAAAGCAATTGACGAATTAAAATCCCAAGCCGATATTGCGGAGCGTGATGGTGATTTGGCGTGTGTTTCAGAGATTCGCTACAGCAAATTGCCTGAAGCTGAAAAACAATTGAAGAGCGCCCAAACAAAGCTCAATAAAATTCAAAAGGACAGCGCGATTCTCAAAGAAGAAGTGAATGAGGAAGATATTGCGGAAGTTGTGGCACGCTGGACGGGAATTCCGGTGAGTAAAATGCTTAAGAGCGAGGCCGCAAAACTTGCTGAGACCGAAAAAGTGCTTGGACAACGTGTGGTAGGTCAAGAAGATGCAATTGTAGCTGTTGCGAACGCTTTACGCCGTTCTCGCACCGGACTGGCTGAGGAGGGAAAGCCCATGGGATCATTTCTCTTCTTGGGACCCACCGGTGTTGGTAAAACAGAATTGGCACGTGCTTTGTCAGAATTTTTGTTTAATGATGAGCATGCGCTTGTACGCATTGATATGTCCGAATATATGGAAAAGCACGCGGTAGCACGACTTATTGGATCTCCTCCCGGATACGTTGGCTATGAAGAAGGTGGACAGCTCACAGAGGCTGTACGCCGTAGACCGTATAGTGTGTTGCTTTTTGATGAAATTGAGAAAGCGCACGGCGATGTTTTTCATATCTTCTTACAGATATTGGAGGATGGGCGCTTGACCGATGCGAAAGGCAGAACCGTAAACTTCAAAAATACGGTGATTATCTTTACTTCAAACATTGGCAGTCAGGAAATTTTGGATCATACCATAAAAGATTCGGATGACACCGCTCTCCAACAGGTGATTGAACCGCTCATGAAGCGTTACTTTAAGCCGGAATTTTTGAATCGTTTAGATGAGCAAATTATTTTCCATGCTTTAACGCCAAAACATCTGGAACGTATCGTTGCTATACAGCTTGAGCGTGTTGTTGCGCGTGTTGCAGAGAAAGGAATAACACTGTTATTTACCACCAAAGTGCATACATGGCTTGTTAAAGAGGGGTATGATCCTGCATACGGTGCAAGACCATTGAAGCGATTGATCCAAAACCGTATTTTAGATCCGCTCTCGCTGGCATTGATCGAAGATACATATGGAGAAGGTTCTAAAATACAGGCAGATATGGTAAAAGAAAAGATTACTTTTACGGATACGTTAAACAAGGATAGTAAAAAATAACAGGTATCTTGGAATAGAGAGTAAAAAAATACGGCTCGCTTCACGGCGGGCCGTTTTGAGTTAAGGCATGAGAGGTTATTGCAATGGTGTTTTTACGAGGAGTTTTTTTGTTCGTTGCAGGTCTTCTTTGTATTTTTCACGTACGTATGGCGTTGCGTGCACCCATGTTTTTGACTGCCAATCACCTGCGAGATAGTCGTTGAGCACTGCCCAAAAATAGAGTTCATAGAGTTCACGGAGCTCTACCATTTCTACATCAGAAAGTCGGTATGATTTGCACGCAGTGGCGCAGTATCCATTTTCCACCGCTCTCTCATATACCTGCGCGAGTCGTGGTAACGTATCTCTAGCGATTTCATATTGTCTGATTGACTTGCCCATAAAACTACTGGTGTGCCATCTTCTCACCATTGACGCAAGTACGATTATTTCATCCAATACCAGACCACGTGACTCCATATCGTTGATGAAGCGTACGAGCTTATTTGCCGAAATAACAATACCCTCCCCGGGAGACGTAACAAAAAGACTGCTCCAATAAGGTATGGTATTTCCATTCTCATCAACGCTTGTTGCGAATAATTTCGTATGGAAAGAAGTAAGAGCAATAAGAACTAAAGCAGTGATAAAAACTTTGATCATGACAACCTCCTTTGGGGTGTACACGAGAAAGGTGATGTATGGTATACTGCATGCGAGCCTTCAAGCTACTATGCACATATTTCAAAAGAACATAAAAAAAGCTAAAAAAACAGGGGTCTATATTATACTCTTTGCGCTCCTTTTTGTCAATTTTGGAGTTGCCCATCCTTCGGCTTCCGCTTCAACATTTAACGCGAATTATCTTATTTCTGACGTTGAGCTTACCGATACTCTTTCTTTCCCTACTCCAGATCATGTGCAGGCATTTCTCTACTCGCGCGGCAGCCCCCTTGCAACCCACACTGAATCAATCAATACGGACAATCTTTTTAAGCTTATTGATGGTACGGCAACGCTTTTGAAAGCACAGCGGCACTTGCCGGCAAGTCAGCGGAGCATTTCTCCCGCGCAAATACTCCAAGCTGCATTTTTGGACGACTACCCGGTGCTCAAAAGTATTACAAGCGATGATTTGGCGCTTGGCACCATAGCAGAACTTATACGAGGTTCTCAAACAAAAGCTTCAGAACTTATTTGGCGTGCAGGTCAATACTATGAAATTTCTCCAAAGTTTCTCATAACGCTTTTGCAAAAAGAACAAAGTCTTATCACCTCTGCGTCTCTCACAACAGAGAAGCTTGATTGGGCAATGGGTGCCGGGGCATGTGATAGTTGCGATAAAAATGATAGCAAGCGCAGATTAATATATGCCGGATTTTCAAAACAAATTGCTTGGGCGGCGCAAAAGTATCGTGAGTACTTAACTGACATTGAGACAAAAGGTACAACTATATCCGGTTGGGCGCCCGGTATTACGAAAACAACTGTTGACGGAATAACGGTCACGCCATCAAATAGCGCAACAGCTGCCATGTACACCTATAATCCTTGGGTTGGCAAATATGGCGGCGGCTCAACACGCTGGGGAGGTAATTCACTTTTTTGGAAACGTTGGCAGGAGTGGTTCCAGACAAGTTATCCGGACGGCAGTTTATTGCAAGTTGCCGGAGAGCCGGGAGTCTGGCTGCTTTCTCGTAACGAAGTGCATCCCATTGCTTCAAAAGCGGTTATGTTCTCGCGCTTTGGTCCGCACGCTGATAAACGCATCATGACCGTTGCCGCACCCGATCTTGCGCAGTATCCGCATGGTACCCCAATTCAATTTCCAAATTACTCTATTGTCATAACGCCGGATGACGAAAAATATTTACTTGTCGGTACTACAAAAAGAAAATTTGCGAGCGATGAAGTTTTTCGCTCCATTGGTATTAACCCGGAAGAATTAGAAGAAGCTACGCTTGACGCGCTTGCACATTATACTGACGGTCCCCTGCTTACCGCGGAAACCGCCTATCCTACAGGAGCATTATTACAAGACATAACAACAGGCGGCGTCTATTTTGTACAAGACGGCATAAAACATCCTCTCTGGTCACGAGAACTTTTAGATCTTAATTTTGAAGGTCAGCGTCTTATTGCAACTGATCCGGAGGAACTTGCAAGCTACCCAAGCGGCGAACCGCTTCGCTTTCCTGAAGGAGCTCTCGTGAAGTCTCCCGCGTCCCCTGTGGTCTATGTTATTTCAAACGGCACAAAACGTGCTATTGACACAGAAGATACCTTCCTAGGATTAGGATATAAATGGACAACGATCATTACGACAACCGACAGATCGCTTGAACTGCATCCTACAGGACCCGTTTTGACGCTCCAAACGCAAGATATCAGTATCGCTACGCAAATGTAACCAACAATTCACAACTCGCTACTCACAACAAAAACTTTTTGTTGTAGGTTGTCAGTTGTAGGTTGTCAGTTGGAATGCCTTTTGTTTTTACAGCGCTTGTTCCCCATCCGCCAACACTGGTGGAAAACTTGGCGGGAGAATCAATAAAAGAACTCTCTGCAACAAGAGAGGCTTTTGTGCATTTGTCTCATGAATTGTACGCGGCACGCCCCGATATACTACTTATCCTCTCTCCCCATGGCAATCTTTTGCCGGACGCGGTTGGCATCAATACTGCACCGAAATTTACCGGGTCATTATCTATATTTGGCGATCATAGCACCGGACATACCTATATCGGAGCTATTGGTTTTGCGCATCAAATCAAGGAACCCCTTGAAATAAAATATCGTATATCGTTGGTACACCAGCCTGATCTTGATTACGGAGCCTACATACCTTTGCGCTATCTTATAAAAGAACAAAACAGCCTACCTATTGTACCTATGTACCCGGCGTTATTTTCATTGGAAGATCATTTTACTATTGGCAAGGCGGTAAAAGACATGCTCTATGCTACCAATAAGCGTATCGCGCTGGTAGTAACCGGTGACTTAGCGCATCGGCATGAAGTTCCGGGGAAAAATGGAGATAGGAACGCTCATGAAGCAGCACGTTTGTTTGATGCAAGGGCTCGAAAATTACTCCTTTCGCAAGATGTTAAGAAATTATTAAATATTCCCGGAGAAGAAATTGCAGAATCAGGATCATGTCTTTTTCGACAGCTCACACTCTTTTTGGGTATGACAGAAGGAATACAGTACCATATTGAGGAACTTGCCTACGAAACCTCTCAAGGCGTAGGCTATACGACACTCTATTATCAGCCTATATAACGAGTCTCTAAAATACTATGTTTGCTTCTCTTATTCCTTTACGGAAACTTCCCGCTACGCTTCCTCAAAGTTTTACCTATAACGTCCCCCAAGATTTGGAGGGACGGCTTTGTATCGGACAATTAGTTGAAGCCCCTTTTCAGAGAGGTGTCACGCAAGCAATTGTGTGGAGTATGGGGGGAAAAGCGCCAAAAGGCATTTTCCATATCAAAATGATTGCCTCTCTTATAAAGGAGCAGCCGTTACTGACACAAGCGCAGCATAAGCTTATACAGTGGATGAGTACACAGTATGCGGTACACCCGAGTATGCTTGTAAAACGTATTATGCCGGTACTGCCAAAAAAAGCTTCTCCAGATCATTATATACCTTCTTGTCCAGTTCCTAGACAGCAAAAGAAAGCAGTATATTATTTTGAGCAAACAGCCGGTGCTCTTCTTACCCCATCGCTGAAAAAACATATACGCAAGGCAAAACAAAATAAACAGCAGATACTTCTTCTTATCCCTGACTATTTTGCACTTGTTGCGGTAGCCGACAATTTAAAACGACAACGCATTTCTTTTACTGTTCTTCATAGTGATCTCACCGCGGCACAATATCGTGAATGTTATTTTTCCGCGGCGCAAACTAAAAACACGGTAATTCTTGGAACACGCAAAGCGCTTTTTCTACCATTTACAAATTTATATGCATGCGTACAACTTTTTGCGAATGACGCGAATTACAAGCAGTGGGATCAAAAACCACGCTATCACACGCATGATGTCGCGCGTATGTTGTGTACCCTGCATGGGGCAATGTATCTCCAACAAGATGTATATCCTTCAACACTTCATATCCCATCTATTACCGCAAAAAAGCTTTTCTTAAAAAAGCGTGAAGTCTCTGCGTGGCAAAAACCTCGTATTTTAAGTAAAGAATATCAATCAAAAGATCCCACACACCCTTCGCTGTTAGAAAGTATGAAGGACGCACTTGAACAAAGTAAACAAGTTCTATTGTTTGAGCAACACAGTTCTCATGATGCGTATATGTTATGTAGAGAGTGTGGATGGACGCCGGTTTGCCCTCATTGCAATAAAATACTCTATAATACCGCTCTAAAGGTTCTTTCTTGTCCGCTATGTACCTATCGCCAAGATCCTCCAGCAACTTGTCAGTCGTGCGCAAGCGATACGCTTTCTGAACGAAAAACACGCAGCGCAAACTACACAACAGCGCTAAAACGCATAGTGCCTTTGACTCGTATTGTACATATACAAAGTACGCACACCGTTTCTGCAGTAGAAAAACTGTATGCGAGGTGGAAGAATCATGAAATTGATATACTCATTGGAACTCCATCATTAGCACATGGATGGCTGTTGCCCCAAGTTGCATTTTCGTGTATACTCTCGCTTGAATCACTGCTCTCTCACCCAGGATTTCAGGAGCAGGAGCGTATGTTTCATTTTATCATACGCCTACTTTCCTCTAAAATTCCCCTGACCATTATCGCGCAAAATTCTGAAAACGAATTTCTTTCTTATCTTGCAGAGAAGAAGCATAGGGCGTACTTTACCAAAGAGCTGCAAGAACGTACCTTACTTGCTTTTCCGCCGTATGTGCAGCTACTCTCTTTCACTACACGTGCATCCGCGGAACAAAGAGTAACGGAGCGGTTGGATGCTCTTGAAAAAAAACTTAAAGATATGAAAGCGGTATTATACCGCACCCCCATCCCCTATCCGAAAAAACGAGGGTCATTTTATGGAAAAATTACCGTTAAGTACCCATGCTCTGCATTTTTTAAACTTCCTGATATGGTATATGGAGAAGTATGGACGGTAGATCCGAGCCCAGAGGATATACTGTAATCTCATATCTCATAACTTGGAACTCATAACTCATTAAACACATACACATGATAAGAACAATAGTTACAAAAGACATGCCGAGTATTCGGGAAATATCAAAAGAAGTTGATAAGGATTTTCTTGTGTCTGTAGAGTGTAAACAATTGCTGGCTGATATGGAAGAAACGATGAAGGCAACTGATGGTGTGGGTATTGCGGCATCCCAGATTGGTGAAAATATTCGTATTGTATTGGTTACTGATGAGCACAAAAAACAGTTTCTTGTTCATCCAAAAGTTACTTGGGCATCGTGGCGCAAGTCATGGGGTGAAGAAGGGTGTCTCTCCGTACCAGGTGTGTTCGGACAAGTACGAAGACCGGCAAGCATTAAGGTGAGTGCACTGGATGTGGAAGGAAAAGAGATTTATTTTGATGCCAAGGGTTTTTTCGCGAGAGTTATTCAGCATGAAATTGATCACTTGGACGGCATTCTTTTTATTGATCGAGCGAAAGATTTGCATGAAGTGAAAAAGGGAAATGAACAAGCAATATAAATATGAAACCAATACGACTCATTTTTTTTGGCACAGGGGCGTTTGCAGTCCCTGCTTTGCGTTTTTTGGCAGCAGACCCTCATTATGAAGTACTGCTTGTGGTGACTCAACCTGATAGACCACAAGGAAGAAAAAAAGAACGTATCCCCTCTCCTGTAAAAAAGGTTGCTCAAGAGTTTGATATTACGGTTTTTCAGCCGGAGAGTGTTAAGGATACTTATGCAATAAAGGAAATAGCATATTATGATCCTGATGTGACGATATTGGCGGCATATGGTCAAATAGTACCGCAAGAACTTTTAGATATTGCGCCCAAAGGTATGCTGAATCTTCATGGCTCGCTCTTGCCGCAGCTTCGAGGTGCGTCCCCTATTCAAACGGCTATTTTAGAAGGTTTTGAGGAAACGGGTGTGACGCTTATGCTTGTGGATGAAAAAATGGATCACGGTCATATTCTCGCAAAAAGATCTCTCGTACTCACTGGTACAGAGACAACCCCCATGCTTGAAGAAAAGATTGCGAGTATTGCAGCAGAGCTTTTAGAAAATAATCTTTCACAATATATTGAAGGATCGCTTAAACCTCAAGAACAAGATCATGACGCTGCTACCTTTTGTAAAATTATAAAAAAGGAAGATGGATTGATTGATTGGAAGAAAGGTGCACAAGAGATAAATCAGCAAATACGTGCTTATACTCCCTGGCCTGGAAGCTATACATTTTTCAACGAAAAAAAACTAACTATTCACAAAGCTTCTGTATCTCAAGAACAATCACAACTACCCCCCGGCACTGTTTTCCGATTTTTCGGGAAAACATCGGGTGTCGAGGAGGAACGAAGAGACGGAAGTACACCTGATGTTGAGGAGAAAAAACAAAAAAATCTCATTCTTATCTCTTGCGGTACCGGATCGCTTATTTTGGAAGAAGTACAGTTGGAAGGGAAAAGGTCTTTAAAAATTGAAGAATTTATTCGCGGTTATCCAAAATTTGTTGATTTACGTTTAATGGCAGAATAATAAAAGTAAAAAGCAGCAACAACCCTATACCAAGCGGGTGGTTAAGATATGGGCTAAAAGCGTGAGTGACAGCAAGTGCTATCATACCAATACCAAAGCTGTATACTAGGTTATTTTGTGAAGCAATTTTTAGCCACTCCTTTCCTAACACCCAAAATAGCCATGTAAGCGCAAGAAGTCCTACTATACCCATCTTTAGCCACATATCAAGATAACCCCACTCAAAAGCGCTTGTGGTGTAAAGTCCGTCCGGATGTGTCGCTAACACACGCGGATCTTGTGAAGTATAGGTTACCGTAGCGCCAAACCCTTGCCCTAATACAGTGGCTTTTTTTATTTCATGACCAAGCGGTGTAAGAAGCGACCAACGGCTTGCTACTCCCGCCTCTCCGGTAAATGTTGCTGCGCGTTCTGCAAGTATTGAAAGATCAAACGAACCAAAGCCTAATCCAGGGATCGGTACTACGGCAACAAACCACGCAAGAACAATACCAAAAACTCCTATAATAAGACTTGCACCAAAAAATTTAAACGACTTTATAATGGATGGCTTATAAAGTTGTCCATTGGTGATAAAGAATGGCAACAAAAACGCAAAAGCCAATCCAACTACAATACCAACCCAAAAGGAACGTGATCCGCTTGCAAACAAAGATGCGGCCATAAGTCCGCCAAATAACCAAAGTAATCGCGTTTGTTTTTTTGGAAGTTTGTGTAGTACTACTATGCTTACGACCATAAAAAAGCCAACGAGATGAAATATTTGGCTTTGCAAAAATATTCGGCTTACTCCCCCCACAAGCTGCGTGATCTCCCCTACTCCGGTAATACGCACCCAGCGATATACCGGCTCCCACCAATACCATACAGGGTGAGAAAACCATAACACAAGCCATAAGACTTTCAGCGCAAGTATGGTTGTTGCAGCTGTTATGATACCCATCATTCTCTCAATGAAGCGCGGTTTTTGATATACGGTGATAAGCGGCAAGAGCAATACTCCATAAAGATAATTATTTACATCAAAAAATATTCCTGAAAACCCCTGTTGTAAAACAAAACCTCGTACTATACCCCAAAAAATAGCAACGCCAAAGAAGAGATATGCTTTCCCAAGCGTTGTGGCAAAGAACGAAAAACACTGCTTACGAACTTCTTTTTGCAACAAAAATTGCCCAAGCCATACCGCCATGACCACAAGAAACAATCCCATTCTTAAAGAAAGATCAATACTGCCAATCGGCAATGAAAGTAAATACCCCTTGGAACCCATGACCAGTTCCGCAAATACGGCGTAAAGCCCTACTTCAAGCCGCCGAAGCGTTGCCGCCAGCACAGTCAAAAGCACAATAATAAAAGCTGTAGTGCCAAAAGCAGGTAAAAGGTAGCCAAAGAAAGAGACTAACTCTACTAGTATAAGCACTAATAGCGTGAAGCGAAAAATAGTTTTATTGAGTATGTTAGACATCGGATGTTTAACAGAGTAAGTTAGAGCTTTTTATTTCTCTTGATCGGTTTCATATATTCAAACATCTGTACAAGCCATGCAAGTCCAATACTTATCTTGGTCAAAGGGTAGAGAAGATAATAGTGATAGCGTGGCAAGTGTTTTGATGCATAATGAAGCATACTTGCCGTAAACCACCTTTGCTTTTGTGTCGATAGTTTTTGTTGAAAGCTCTCCCCTTTTACATGCATAATATGTGCCAATGGTGTAAAGGTAATGTGCCAACCTGCGTTTTTTGCCCTTTTACACCAGTCAGCTTCCTCAAACCATATCCAAAATTTTTCGTCTAACAATCCTATTTTTTCTACCGCTTCTTTTCGTATAAAAAGTGCGGCGCCCATGACTTGATCTACTGACCGTTCGCTTTTATGATCAAAATCTACTTGGTAGTACTTTCGAATACTCTTTGGCTGGAAAAAATGATGGAGCTTTAAGAGGGTTATGGCAAGTGATGAAAATATTGGAAACCCGCGCGTTGAAGACTGAATACTTCCGTCAGGGTTTATGAGCTGCGGTCCCGCGATACCAACTTTTTTATGAGCATCAAGCCATGCAACCATTTTTTGCAGTGCTTCATCGCGAATTTCCGTATCGGGATTGAGTAATACGTAGTAATGCCCTTGTGCATATTTCAGTGCTTGGTTATTCGCCTTTGCAAAACCAAGATTTTCCTTATTTGTAATAAGATGCACTTGTGGAAATTTTTCTTTTACCATTGCCGCCGATCTGTCTTGCGAGCTATTATCCACCACAAACACTTCAAATGTAATATTTTTTGTTTCTTGGTAAATGCTCGCAAGCGTTTTTTCTAACAGCGCTCGTACATTCCAAGAAACAATGATAATAGAAATATCAAGGGATATTTTTGATCTTTCCTGTATGTTTTTTTGTTTCATGTTCTATGTTACGTGTTTTATGATTTTTTGCATATCTTGAAAACGTTGTTTCCAATCAATGGCTTCTAAAATATGCTGCGGAAGAGTATGTTTTTCGGAAGATTTTGCAAGTAACTGTTGTAGGTGCCGTACAAAGTCTCGCGCGTCTTTTCCGATACGTATGTATGGAGCAAGTACCGAGGGTAAAGACGGAAATGGCGTAGAAATAACAGGAAGTCCGGCTGCAAAGTAGTCGTAGAGCTTCATAGGATCCATCGAGTCCATTAAAGGCGTACGTTTGTGCGTCAACAATCCAATACGTGCATGTGCAAAATAGAGGGGCAGTTCATTATAATCCTTTCTTCCAAGAAAGTATACGTTTTTAAGACTGCCAAGCTTTTCCATAATATCGTGCCGAACTTCTTTCCATACATCGCCAATATAGACAAATGATACTTGCGGCAGTTGCTGCGCAACTTGTGCTGCAAGCTCTGTATCAAAGCGTGCTTGGATATTTCCTACATAGAGTACGCGAGGTTCGGGAATGTCTTTTAAGTCATGCGGTATGGAGATAGGTTCTTTGCGACTCTCAAAAAGAGCAGTATCTACGCCATTTGGAATTGGTACGACATTTTTTGTTCGACCTCTCTGCTCAAAAAAGCGCTGCATATATGTTGAAACGGTAAAAATAGTATGAGTATGTTGCGCAATATGTGCATACCCTTTCTCAAGACGCTCTTTTGCTTGATAGAGGCTTGGATGTGCCGTCCAGTCATCTACCGCGTCAAAAACATGACATGTTGCCGGAAAATCAATAAAACTGCTTCCTACAAGAGGATTGTATGACCATACAATTCCTTTGGTGTATCCTACCCCAAACACTAATTTTTTACATGACTCGTAAAATGTATTTTCCGACCATAGAGGAGCTATGCTTGTCAGCACATATACAGGCGCCGATCTCTCAAAAAGAGGTTTTTTGACGCGCAGAAGTAGTGTATGCCATCCCGCTCTCCCCTCTTGTTCAAATAGCGATGTGTTGGAAAGGTGGTTAATGATTGTGCGTACACCTCTTTTTATCGTGTGCGGTGTAAAATCTATCAAGAAGAGTTTTTTATCAGGGTATTTTTTAGCAATTTCCCGCACGATAAAAAAATTTCTATTGCGCACGCCTTTTACCCAATCGGTATAAGGCGACATATTAAAAACAATAATATCGCCACTCTCTTGAATCTCGTAACTCATAACTTAAAACATAAAAAATTAATTTGATGAAAGCTGTGCTAGCGCTTGTTTAAGTTTTTGTGCCTGAACATCCCACTGAAATTCTTTTCTTGCTCGTTTTTTTGCCGCACTTCCCAGCCGCTCTCTATAAGACGTATCGGTTAAAAGTTTTATTAATGCATGTAATAACTCTGTATCGTTTTTCACAATAAGCCCTGTCTTTTCATGAATAACCGCTTCCGGCGCACCGCCGGAATTTCCTGCTATCGCAGGCTTTCCAAAAAGCGCCGCTTCCAAATAGACAAGTCCAAACCCCTCTACGTCACCATTAATATTTTGATTAGGCATAGCGAAAACTGTTGCCGCACGATAGTATGCTGCAAGTTTTTCGTCTACTACCTTTCCTATGAAATGCACCCTTTCCTGTATAAGAGGGTGTTTTTTTGAGAGTTTGTCTACCCGTTGCTGAAGTGCGGAAAGCTCCTCGCCATCCCCTATAACCGCATAGTGTGTATCTGGTAGTTTTTCAAGTAGCTGCGGCATTAGTGCAATAATACGGTCAAATCCTTTACGTTCCACCAATCGTCCTACCGAGAGAATGAGTGGTTTATTTTGCAGCTTTTGAGGCAGAAGAGCATTGCTTTTTGTATGGACTGTAAGATCTGTCGGACAAGGATGTACAATAACAGAAGAGAGAACGCCGCATTGTTGTGCAAGCTTCTCTGTGTGGCGGCTATTGGCAACAACAAAAGAAGCATTTTTAAGAATTATTTTTGCGAGGTATTTTTTTCTTCCGGAAAGAATGCCAATATCCATACCATGTACAAAAACAATATAAGGTGTTTGAGAGAAAAGTTTTAGCAACACACATACGGTACCAATAGGTAGGAGCTGTCCGGCCCATAATATATTGATATTATGTATACGAACCAAGCGCCATATCGTAAAGATGCTTTTTGTCCAGCGAGGCCAAAGCCAATGGGACCAAAGAAGATTTTTGCGGAGTACTTGTGTGTGAGAACTTTCTTTTGTATCGCGAGCACACGGAGCTACTACCAGCACCTCTTCTTTAGTGAATTGCTCCACAAGATCTTGATAGTATCGCGCAACGCCGCCAACTACCGGTGGAAAATCTAGGGTGATAAATAATGATTTTTTCATAAATTCCTCAAGAACCTCTTTTTTGTAGGAGTCGTTGTAGCTGCACAATATCTTCTTTCCGAAAGCCTTTGAGCAGCGCAAAGGTAGCGCCATATACAAGAGCGGCAATACCTACCAATACGGGAAGCCATAGCAATTCTTTGAGTAGTATAATACTACCCGTCATTACTGCAACAGCAATACCGGATTTTACAAAAAGCTTTCCATAGAATGGGTCTTTATATGCTATGTTCTTTCTTGTTGTCCAAAGCCCCAATGTTGCAAGGCAAATATAGGTAATAAGCCCTGCGATACTTGCACCAATAAAGCTCCAGCGTGGAATGAGGAGAAGGTTCAAGAGAATATTAATAACCATCACCATACCAAAATTGCGCGTATTCTTTTTCTGCTGATTTGTTGCGTTGAGGAGCGAGCCAAGAGGAAAAGAGAGAAAAATGAATGGCAGTGATAAAATAAGTATCTTTAAAGCAGGAATACTTTTTATAAATGCATCTCCATAGAGTAGAAGAACGAACTCGTCTGCAAGTACGTACACTCCTATGGCAATAGGTATGGAAAGGAACCAGAGATAGAAAAAAGTTTGCTCAAAAATACGCTTCAAGTGTTCTTTATCATGGGCAAATGCGTAGCTCATGGCAGGATATGCTGCTGCCGCAAATGCCATAGGTAAAAACTGAAGTGCAAAAGTAAGTTTGTATGGTACGCTATAGAAGCCAACTGCCGTTTCGTTTTGCATTATTCCAAGCAGTACTGTATCGAGATACGAATAGATCTTTACAAAAATTCCCGCAAGCGCGAAAGGCAGTGCTATGCCTAGCATATTCTTTGCCTCGCGTATACGATATGACCTCCAGTCAATAGTAAGTTTCAAACGCCTTGCAACAACCCATCCCGCATAGATCATATTCAAAAGACTCGCATACGCAAGCAAGGCCAATAACGTTAAAAGTTCCGTACCGGTGTAGAGAAGCGTACCGCCTATAGCCACCACACCCAGTTGGTAGCATGCCATAGCCACGCTCTCAAATCGTAGATCTTGCCGGCCTCGTAACATACCATATAATAAGAGGGCGATCATATCCGCACCCATTACAATGGTTGTTATGGTAATAAAATTGCGCATCTCGTCCGCATACTCCCCAAACCACACCGCAAGCGCTACTATGCCCATGGAAAGCATCACAAGCGCTATTTTTGTCGGCAACGCTTGTGAAAAAAGTTTTTGTAATGAGATGTCCGATTTTGCGGTTTCACGCGTAATGTAAGGAGAAATACCGAGATCGGCAAATACGCTGAAAAGAAGCGAGAACGATAATGCAAAAGTATATGCACCAACATCACTTGCGCCAAATGTTCTTGCAAGAAGTATAAAGTATACAAAGGCAAGAATCTTCTGAAATACCAACGAAAGCGTATACATACTTGTATTTGCTAAGAGGGTCCTTTTCTGAATCATATGTATAAATACATTGCTATATAGTGCTATTGTAGTATACGGTACTCTCTCTCAAGCCGCAAGAATTAAAAAACCCCCTCGTTTGAGGAGGTTGTAGAAAATAGTGGCTACTACCGCTTCGAGAATTGCGGTGCTCGGCGCGCTTTTTTGAGACCTGGTTTTTTACGTTCTTTTTCTCGAGAATCTCTTGTTAAATAACCTACCTTTTTTAATGCCTTCTTAAATACCGGATTGAGTTGAATAAGCGCTCGTGCAATACCGTGTCGTATAGCCTCTGCCTGACCACGAGAGCCGCCGCCTTTGACCCGAGCTACAATATCCAGTTTATCAGCTTGTCCTATGGTAGTAAGCGTATCAGTTACCACCTGTTGTTCTGTTATTGAAAAATAGTCGGCGAGCGGTTTTTCGTTTACGGTTACTTTTCCTTTTCCTCGTTTATAGACGCGCACGGTTGCAGATGCTCTCTTTCTTCTTCCAATAGCATACAAATAAGCGGATTTATTAGCAACCGCTGCTTTTGTATCTTTATCTTTTACAACTTCTTTTTTTGTTGTTTCTTTCTTTTCGGTCATATGTTATGCGGTGATAGTAAGACGCTTGAGCATATCTTTTTTAAATTTCTTCTGTGGAAGCATGCGCCCTACAGATCGTTTTATTACTTCTGCGGGATCATTTTCAAATACATCGCCCATCTTTTTCGTACGCAATCCCCCGGGATATCCTGTGTGATGATAATAGAGCTTTTGATCAAGTTTCTTGCCGGTAAGTTTTATTTTTGCCGCGTGTGTCACATGCACACGATCGCCCATATCACGATGCGGCGCATAGGTAGGTTTATGTTTGCCAATCAGCAGCGCTGCAACATGCGATGCTAAACGTCCTAATGACTGTTCTGTCGCATCAAGCGTATGCTGCACGCGTTCTATGGGCTGTTGATAGGTTGTTTCGTGTTGTGTAGCCATATGTTTAATCGGTAGTTTCAACAAATTCAATAGTTACCATAGGAGCGCCATCACCTTTACGGTGTCCGATGGGTACAATTCTGGTATATCCGCCGGCACGCTTTTTATAGCGAGGTCCAAGAACTTCCATTACTTTCTTCACCGCATTCTCTGTCATAAGCTTTGGTATGATCATACGACGATCAACCAATCTTCCTTGTCTTCCTGTCGTGATCACGCGCTCAATGTACGGCTGTATAGCCTTTGCCTTCGCTCGTGTTGTACGAACGCGTTCATAGAGCACCAAACTGGTTGCAAGATTACGCAAAAGCGCCTTACGGGCAGCCGTGTCTCGTCCTAATTTTCCTCTTACATGTCTATGGCGCATACGTTTGTTCTACGGTAAATATATTACTTCTCTTTTTTCTTTGCTATCTTTTTTGGTTTTGAGGGTTTTTTAGTTTCTTCTACTTCTATTTCTTCTTCTTTTGTTTCTGTAACCACCTCTTCTCCGATAACAACATTAATATGATCGCGCAAGATCTTTGCACTTTCTCGTACCGCATCTTCCGGGGAAATAGACCCATCAGTTTCAACAGTAAGTTGCAATTTATCAAAATTGGTCATTTTTCCTACACGAACATTCTCTACTTTTGTCGCAACGCTTTGCACGGGATTGAACATTGCATCAATAGCGATCATGCCAACATCAAGTTTTTGCTTTTCCCGCGCCTCGGTCATTACATATCCTTGCCCTCTTTCTATAAGTACTTCCAGCTCAAAAATAGCATCAGATGCGGTGAGTGTTGCAATAGACGCGCTCTCATTCATAACTTCCACCTGACTGTTTTTCTCAAAATCTTTTGCGGTTACTTCCTTTTCACCTTTCACCTTGAGTGTGAGTGTAATAGGTTCATCCGAATGCATTTTAAAACGAAGTCTTTTGATGTTCAACATCATTTCAACCGCATCTTCTTTAACACCGGGAACAGTTGAAAATTCATGGCTCACACCTTTTATTTTAAAAGCGGTAACCGCCGCACCCTCAAGTGTTGAGAGCAGCACGCGCCGCAAAGCATTGCCGAGAGTTGTACCATATCCCGGAGAACAGCTTGAGAGCTCCATAGTAGTCGTATGAGGTTTTTTTTCTTTTGTAAAGACAAGTTTTTCAGGAAGTGGGATACGTTGCATACGCATAATTTAAAATAAATAAAGTAGAAGTCATTATTATCGTGAATAATATTCAACGATCATTTGCATATTAAGCGACTGTTCGCCCTCTGTAACACCCGGTTTGCTCATGATCTTTCCCGTATAGTTCTTCGCATCAAGAGCAAGCCAGCTAAGTTGCTGTGCAGTCTTGCTATTTTCTGTAATATATTCTTGTATTTTCTTTTTATGAGCGCGCGGAGCGAGAGTAACAATATCTCCTACACGTATTTGATATGAAGGGATGTCAACTTTTTTGCCATTCACCTGAAAATGTCCGTGATTGATCCACTGACGTGCCTGAGCTCGCGAGGAAGCAAACCCTAAACGAAAAATTGCATTATCCAGTCTTGATTCAAGTATTTCTTGTAAAGCTACGCCTGTTTCTTTTTGGCTTTTGAGCGATTTGACATAATAGGTGCGGAATTGCTTTTCAAGTATGCCATAGAACCATTTTGCTTTTTGCTTCTCTAATAATTGTTGTCCGTAGTTGGTAAGACGAAGAGGACCTGATGGACCATGTTGTCCCGGTCTATAGGCTCTTCGTTGCGCAGGACACTTTTTATAGGGGCAAAGCTTTACACCTACTTTTCTACACATACGATGTTTTGGTCCTAAGTATCTTGCCATACAACGAAAAACTTTAAGCATTTAAAAATTAGATTCTTCGCGGTTTACGAGGTCTGCAGCCATTATGAGGCATAGGAGTAATATCTTTGATCGCGGTAACGTTAATTCCTTGAGCATGCAAAGCGCGGACCGCACCCTCACGACCGGCGCCAATACCTGTCACAAAAATACGCACTTCTTTCATGCCATAGGGTTGTAATTTTTCCACCGCATGACGCACTACCATGCTTGCGGCATAAGGAGTTGATTTTTTCGGTCCTTTAAACCCAACTTGTCCGGCACTTGAAGATGCGACTACATTTCCTTGAAGATCAGCAAACGTCACAATAGTGTTGTTATACGTTGCATGAACAAATGCCTTGCCTTGTGGGAGTGATCGAATATTTTTCTTTTTTCTCTTCCCCTTCTTCATTGGTTTGTTTGTCGAAGATTTTTTTACAACTGGAATCTCCGCCTCGCCAAACATACCATCAACAGATGTTGAGCCGCCCGCACTTTTTGAAGTACCTGTAGCAGGCTGAGGAGATGTTTCTTCTGATGAGGGTATCTCCTGTTTTTTAGTTTGTGCTGTCTGTTCTTTTTTTTCTTCGGTCATACGTACTATCTAAAAACTAAGTTTTTTGTGCTGCATTTGAACGACCGCTGCCCATAGTCCTTCTTACATTGCCGCGTGCTGTACGAGAATTTGTTTTTGTTCGCTGTCCACGGACAGGTAAACGCTTCTTATGTCGTAAACCACGATGCGAACCTGTTTCCATAAGCCGCTTAATATTCATAAGCTTTTCTCTGCGCAAATCGCCTTCCACGGTCAATTTTTTTTCAATGGCTTCACGCAACTTCTGCTCATCTTTTTCCGACAAATCTTTTGTTTTTATGTCCTTATTCACACCTGTATCCTGTAAGATACTTTTTGATCTTTCTACGCCAATGCCAAATATTGCCGTTAAAGCGCGTTCTATACGTTTATTTTGTGGGAGAACTACCCCCGAAATACGAAGTGCCATATGTTTTCTAAATATTCAACCTCTCCTATAAATCTCACTTTAGTGTTAATTTTCATTCTCACTTGTTCATTACGCTTCTTCAATGCCAAATGACAAAATCCAAATGTCAAGTCAATGTCTTAATGTCTAAAAATTCTTTATCTACATTTTGATTTTTTGGATTTTATTTGGTATTTGAACTTTGGTATTTGACATTATTCCACATTATCCTTGACGTTGTTTGTGTTTAGGATTTTTACACACAACATGTACGCGACCTTTACGCCGCACTGTTCGACAATCTTTACACATTTTTTTAACTGATGATCTCACTTTCATAATATGGGGTGTTCAGTATCGATAGACAACACGTCCTTTCGTAAGATCGTACGGTGTCATTTCAATTTTTACCCTATCTCCCGGCAAAAGACGAATTTTAAACCTTCGCATCTTTCCGGAAAGATGTGCCAATATCTTATGGCCGTTTTCAAGTTGTACGGTAAAAGTAGCGGCGGGAAGCAGATCAAGCACTTCACCATCAAATTCTATAAATCCCTTTCTTTGGGCTTTGGACTGTTTTTCTTCTACCATGTGCTATGACAAACGACCCATAGTGTAGCAAAAATAAAAATCTTTGCAAGGGTCTTTGCTAAGATTCTTTAACAAATAGCCAAAATATACATTTGTGTTGTAAGGTTTGTTTTCACGGCTAAAAGTATAACATATTAAGGTTGTTTGTCAACCCCACACTAACTTTTAACAGGATATATGTTGGAAATAGGATAATAGCAAGGAGTCTTAGAGTAAAGAAGCACAATAATACTAATTACTTTTCCAGTGAGCAGCAAAGCTGCTACGTCAAAAGTTAGTGTGGGGTCAAGTACCTTTTATTCTGCTTTTGATAAAAGAACCGCTTTTATCCTCCTTACTCCGGCCGAACTAGCCTCTTCCTTCTTAATTTTAAAGTATTGCAATTCTCCCGTGCGCGTCACATGCGGACCTCCGCATATTTCCTTACTGAATCCCCCTACCGTGTATACTTTTACTTTTTCACCGTATTTATGGGCAAATAAGCCTATCGCGCCTTGTTTTTTTGCTTCCTCAACAGTCATTTCCTGAAAATCCACGGGTATATCTTGTTGTATTTGTTCGTTTACCATGTCTTCTACTTGCTGCTTTTCTTCGAGGGTCATTTTTTGGGGGTGGGTAAAATCAAATCGTAATCTTTCCACAGTAATATTACTCCCTTTTTGTTCTACATGATCGCCCAATACATTTCTGAGCGCTTGATGAAGAAGATGGGTTGCGGTGTGCAGGCGCGTTGTTTCTTCTTTGTGATCCGCAAGACCGCCGGAAAATTTTTGTTCCGCGCCTTTACGAGAGAGCTCTTGGTGTTTTTTTAGTTCTTTATTAAACCCCTCCTTGAGATGAGGTACATCATATTTTGTTATTTCTCCCCGTGTCACAAGCTCTTCCACCAACAATTCAAAAGGGAAGCCGTGTGACTGATAAAAATAGAACATATTTTTGCCATCCCAGTGATGAGGAGAATATTGTTCGGTAGGATATCTTTCGCCAGTATTTACTTTATACGTGCCTGATATCTTTGAAATAGTTGCTTCTTGTTTTGTATCTAAAACTCTCAATCCTTTTTCCAAAGTCTTTGAAAACTTTTCCTCTTCTTCATCAAGATTTTTTATAATAAACTCTCTATTTTTTTCAAGTTCCGGATAGGTGTCTTTGTACATCGTAACAACTGAATCACCAAGTACGCTCATCCAGTACTCTTTCGTAATATCTAATTGTTTACCGTATCGTATAGCACGCCTTAATAACTTACGAACAACATACCCTTGATCAACATTAGAAGGCACTACACCTCGGTCATCACCTATGATAAATACTGCCGCTTTTACGTGATCGGCTATAATACGTAAAGATCTTTTGACAGAAGCGCTCTCACCATACTTTTTTCCTGACAACTCCTCTATTTTTTCAATAAGCGGTTGAAACAACTCGGTTTTGTAATTATCATCCAAGCCATTTACTATTGCGGACACCCTCTCCAAACCCATGCCGGTATCAACATTCTCTTGCGCAAGCGCAGAATATGCTCCATTAGGTTCTTTGTTGTACTGCATGAACACATCATTCCATATTTCCACCCAAAGGTCATTTTCCGGATCAAATACTGTAGGAGCTTTTTCCGCACCAACCCAATAAAACATTTCCGTGTCCGGACCGCAAGGACCTGTCGCACCTGCAGGTCCCCACCAGTTATCCGATTTTGACAGCTTGGCAATTCGTGTCTCTGGTATGCCAGCTTGCTTCCAAAGATCAAAAGCCTTTTCATCAAACGGAGCATCAGCATCACCGACAAAAACAGAGACGGCAAGCTTTTCTTTATCAAGTCCAAGCCATTTTGGCGATGTTAAAAATTCCCAGCTCATTGCAATTGCTTCTTCTTTAAAATAATCACCGAGCGACCAGTTGCCAAGCATCTCAAAAAAAGTATGGTGTGTGGTATCTCCTACCTCTTCAATATCTCCCGTACGTATGCATTTTTGTACATTTGCTAAACGGTTTCCTTGCGGATGTTTTTCACCCATTAAATAGGGTACGAGGGGATGCATACCTGCTGTGGTAAACAAAACTGTTGGGTCGTTCTCGGGGATCAGTGAAGCGGAAGGGATAATCGCATGCCCATATTCTGTAAAGAAAGCAAAGAATTTTTCACGAATGTCAGATGATTGCATATGATAAAAAGTATAAGTGATAACCATCTTATTGGCAAGGACAAATTTGAGGAACCTCTGAAAAACTCCAGATGTGCTCATTGTTTAGGAATTTTTTTCTACGGCGATGAAGCGGAAATCGTGGAAATGCAGCGTATTTTAAGATTTTCGATGAAGAAGACGTAGGAAAAAATGATAAAAAAGGAGTGTCGTCAGGGGTTTTTCAGAGGTTCCTTGAATAAAAAAACCGATGTCATTACCGACGACACCGGTGTTAGAAATGTTCTTCGTCTTCTTCGGAATGTTGCACAAGATGCTCTACACGATCACGCAGCTCGCCTACTTCTTTGAGTAATCGTACTTTTTCTCCAAAGAGGTTCCGTTCCTCGCTTGTCCTTGCTCTAAGAGCGAGGATGGTTTGTGCGCCGAGATCTCCTTCTGTTGTTCTTGCGCGCAAATCTCTGAGTTTTTTCTCTTGATTTTCGCGTGAGTCAGCATCACTGAGATCTAAGAGCTTACCAACAAGTTTCTGCAAAGCTTCCCTGTATATTGTGTGGCGTTCACTTTCGTATTCTGCCAAAGCCAGCATTGCACTTGCAAATCCAATACTTATCTCCGGCGCGAAAACAAAATCATGTGGGACGTCAATGCCGTGCAGGTGAGCGAAAAGATGTTCCGGCTTGGGATCATCGCGATCAAAACAAATAAGATCGCAGAGTTCTATTTTCCTGACTTCAAATGTCAGGTCGCCCTTCCACTCAATGAGCTGTTGATTACTTATGCGTTCGTTGCCAACACCAATCAACACGAACTCATCGCCGCCGTCCCGATACAACATGTTCCATTTTGTTTTTTTCTGGATGCGTTTTCTCGTTTTTCCTTTTTCCAGGGTCTCTACGATACGAGAAAGATATACATTACCACCTTCATGCCCGATCAAGAAATTGACCGCTTTCAGCATCCATACATCAACATAGATGACAAAAAGTGCTTGATAGTCTTCCGGTGTAGCATGATGTTTCACGAGCACATCAAGGTACTGACTCAAATGACGGCGAAGAAGGTGTGAATTTCCTATGCCAAATTGGCTTTCTATGCCACACCGCCGATGCAATATGCCTTGATGTACTACCTCTAGTTTACAGAAAGCTCGATCTACAAGACCCCATTTCTTACGTTTGTGATACAGCTCGGTATGGCCACGAGCAGCGTCAGGCGCACGGTGTTTAATACTTCGTCGAGCCATGGTGTATGCCTCCAAGAAAAACTCTTTAGTTGAGAAAGATCAAAAAAAACACATTATACGTGCCCTAATAGTACACAAAATTTGGTATTTGTCAAACCCT
>CAZZDA010000011.1:0-25116 GCA_964652585.1 uncultured Gammaproteobacteria bacterium
TTTCAGGCGACCCCACTCATCAAGCCACCCGCTTTGCGGGGGGTGTCTGACTTACCTTTAAGCTAATCTAGTACTTGATTTAAGTTTACTTTTCTCTGCTCTCTACGCTCTCTACAATAAGGAGTCTGTTATGTTTGACTTCCAATCCGCACCTCTTTTGTTTTATCTTATTGGCTTGGTTGGTGGTTACGCACTCTGTTCCAAACATGCATCTCTTACGGATACACAACAGGTACCAAGACGCCGTAAGATCGTATTTGTTCTGATCATTTTTGGCTCGTTTATCGCAGCGGTTGTTGGTGCCATCTATTTATGGAATTCTGAACCAGGATCTCATCTACACTCCCCATTTTGGCTCTTTTTTGGAGTTTGTTCTTCTTACCTCTACGTGTTTAGTGATAGAACCTCCTAACCCCCACTCTGTGGCGGGTTTTTTAAATCTTGACAAATAAGCTAATTATTGTATAATAAGTAATAACTATTGCACCTTGCCAATAACTCTGTTTAGAAGATACATCATGGATTTCCAAATCGTAGCACAATATTTCCTCGGCGGTGTTCTTTTGTCACTGATTCTCCCGGAAATTTTTACAAATATTTTCGGGTGGATATTCTACCTTTCCGGCTTGATTTTTGTGGCTGGGTTGTACCACCTCATAGGAGGTGTGCTGCTGGATTGGCATAAGCCTGATTGGTGGGCGGTATATCCGCTTGCCGCAGGAATGTTTGTGGCAGTGTTTTTTCGGATGCTCGTTACATATCCGCCTCGGCAAAACGAAAGAACACACAACTAGCAGAAACCTTCTGTTCTCAAGGGATCTCTTCGGAGATCCTTTTTTCTTTTTATTGCTTTTTCTCCTCAATCCCATTTTTAGCGGTCGCACCACTCTCAACCGCAGCGACCCCAAGTGGAACGACCGCGTTATCCGGGCTGTCTCGAAAAAGCTACTCCCCTCCTTGTTTCAAATAAAAATTTAAAAAGCTGTTGGGACGATCATCATCTGCATTTATAACCGTTTCTTCATCATCGCGAAATATGGTGGTGTCATTATTAAGTTCAAGAGAGTCATAGAGAGATGAGTCAAGTTCTGTAATAAATCGCGAGGTACGCCCCATCTCCCCTCCTCCGTATTTTGCATAGACTAAAGGACTTACCAGTGTGAGCTCTTTTTTTGCGCGTGTAACTGCTACATAAAAAAGCCGTCGTTCTTCATCAAGCTCTTTATCGTTCGCAACAGAACGTTCATGTGGAAACCAGTTTTCACGAAGCCCGATAAGAATTACTTTATCCCACTCCAAGCCCTTTGCTTGATGAATGGTAGAGAGTACGAGCGGTGAAGTATCTGTAGTATTTTCTTCCTTTTGAAATTGCTCACTTAAGGTCATATCGGAAAGGAATACTTCAAGATTATCATACGTTTCCGCAATACGTATCAGGTGTTCTAAATCCTCCATTCTTTCACGATACTTATCAAATACTCTCTTCGCATATGTTTTATAATGGTTATCAACAAGAGAGCGCAATGCTTTTCCAATGTTCTTGGTGTCTTGCGCGAGCAAGGTGTGAGCTTCAGTAAGCTGCGTTAAAAATTTCGCCACAATCGCTTGTTGTTTTGGCGGTGTCGCTGCAGCCGCTTGCGCCATACCCTCTTGTATATTTACTGCTGTTTGAATATACCGCCAGAGTTTTTGAGCGCGGGTAGGGCCTATGCCTTCCAACTGACATAAAGCGCGCCGCCATGAAAGCTCGTCTTGTGCATGCAAAAGTGCCCGTAAGCATGCTAAAACATCTTTAATATGCGCTTGTTCAAAATATCGTATACCGCCCCGTACAATATAAGGGATATTGTGTTTTGTAAGTTGTAATTGCACATCCGCCGATTGAAAGGTTGATCGAAAGAGCACCACCACATTAGATAATCCATTATTTTCTTGCGAAAGTGTCATAACACGATCAATAATAAAAGCAGCTTGCTCAACTGTATCAGCCACCACGGCAACTTTCGGCTTTTTTTTCAGACTTTCGTGATGCGCTTGGAGATGTTTTTCAAATTGCTCATTATTGCGAGAAATACTTTCTTGCGCGAGAGAGAGTATTTCAGGTGTTGAACGATAATTTGTTTCAATGTGAAAAGTTTTTGTGTGAGGATACTGCTTCGGGAAAGAGAGAATATTTGCGACATCCGCACCCCGAAACGAATAAATGCTCTGCGCGTCATCACCAACCACTAGCATATTACCGCTCCCCTTCCCCATCTCGTGAATAACCGCCGCTTGCAATGCATTAGTATCTTGATATTCATCGATTAATATGTAATGAAATTGTTGCTGCAATTTTTTTGCCACTGATTCGTATTCGTTCAGTAAACGAAGCCACAAGACCAGTAGATCGTCAAAATCCATACAATTATGTTTTTGCTTTCTCGCGCGATATTCTTGTGCCACATCTTCTATGAAAGGTAGCGCCGCTTCATCAAGATAGCTATAGCGCGTTTCCAGCACTTCCTGCAAGGTCATGCGCGTATTGTTTGCGTAACTTATGATGTCACGTACTACAGCAACTTTGGGAAGCAGCGGATGTTTTTCAAGCCCTTTATTTTTAAGTATCTCTTTTAAGAGCGCGTCAGCGTCGCTCATATCTACGATCGTAAAAGTCGGCGCATAGCCAAGAGTCGCGGCATAACGACGTAAAATTCTATGTCCTACATGATGAAAAGTACCTCCCCAAAGTCCCTTTGCCGCGCGGCTGCCAATAAGCCCCTCAATGCGACTCACCATTTCTTTTGCCGCCTTATTGGTAAAGGTCATCAGCAGTATATTCTCCGGCGCGACACCTTTCTCCAATAAATAAGCAATGCGATACACGAGCGTACGCGTTTTTCCCGATCCGGCGCCCGCCAGCACCAAACAAGGGCCATCGCCCTCGCTTACAACACTCAACTGTTCGTTATTAAGTTCTTTTTTATAATTAATAGTGCTATTTTGTTTCATAAAATATACGTGAGCCGAAACGGGCGTCAATAGTTTTAATTAATGAACGTTTGTTTTTAAGCTCTCCTTGCAGCAGCACAACCAACCGCTCTACTTGCGCAGCGCTATCGTCAGTCAGTGAAAATCGCACCTGCCACCCCTCTTTCGTTGCAAGCGTAAAATCTTGAAAATATGGAAGCAATACATGATACACCTTCGGTTCAATGGTCGTATGCCGCAACAATGCATGCAATGCCGTTATCTGCGCAACAACAGTCTGCTCTATGACTTGTTCTTGATAGGATGTATTTTTTGGAAGCATAACTTTTTCCTGCTCTATGCGATATGCGGGTGTTGCGGTCGCGTATACATTTTCGTCTCTCTGTTCCTCGGTTGAAGTTGCCGTTGAGCTCTCTCGTATTGCAAGGGTAGTTGTAGGCCGCAATCCCAATATAATATAAGGAATATGGTCATCAAGCTCCGGATACTCTCTTGTTGGCAGAAAGAAAACTTCTCCTGTAGCTGTAATGTACGATATTTTATCTTCAACGGCCACTTTCGCCGCCGGCTCGATCTCTTTGAGCGCAATATACAATGTGGAAGGCAATTGCTTGGTGACTACTACCGTATCAATGGGGAAAAGTTTTTCCAAATACTCTTCAAGTGCGTTCTCAGTTATAAAAAAAAGTGCGTCATGAGGAATAAGTCCGGGAGTTATGGAAAGATACTTCTCTACGGCTTGTGTGAGTTCTTCTTCTGTTGAAAGAGTCATTCCGAAAATTTCAATATCTTGCACCCGAAAGAAAGGCGACCATACAATGAGCCAAAAAAAAGCCGCGACAACCGCTACAAGTACGATGCTATCCACCACAAGACGCAAGGGGAATTTTTCTACTTTCTTAAAAAATGGATTTGCGTATGAACGTGATTTTCTTGCGTATGATCTTTTTTTACGTTTTCCAATATTTCGTCGCATAGTCATAAACCGCTTCTGCGGCAAGTGATGCATATACCGCATGTTTTCCAAATACACGCACTGCTACAGATGACGCATGTTTAGATAAAGGGGTAGAAAGTTCAAAACGTACTCCTTGATCTGTTTCTCTCATATCACGCGCGCTATATCGCGCCACCTGTTCAATACCATAGGTCTCACGCCCTACATTCGCGGAAGCGGTAAGTGCGGAGATGCGTGCATCGTCCGCGTTAAGTACTACAAGACCTCCTTTGCGCGTATAAGCAATAAGCTCCTGATATTCTTTCGCTTTTTTTTCTAAGGTGCCAAAAGAAGTAAGATATTCACTGGTCACGTCAGAAAGCACCACAATATGAGGACGCAATAAACGAACAAGATAACGCATGTCCTTTGGCTGCGATACGGCAAGCTCTACAATAAGCACCTCTTCTTTTGCGCGCCGCAAACAATGAAGAACACCTTGAGAAAGCGAGTATATCCACGAACGTATTTCATGCATGCCTGTGGATATATCAAGAATACTGAGAGGAATGCCCAGTTCCGCATTAAAATTTTTAGGGCTCACTCGTATGTTGAAATGATCGTGCAACTTTTTAGCTATCTCCTCTTTGAGGGATTGTCTATTGGTGGATCCTGACACAGCGATAATATACGGCTTGTGCCGCAAAAGATAGATCTTTGCCAAAAGAAATAATACATATTGGATAAAAAGTTTTGCTATACTTGTCATAACGTTGGTAAATAGTTTTCTAAACGACGAAATACTTCTTCAATATCCTCTTCCGTTCTGCCAAAAGACACGCGTACATGTCCCTCACCTTGCGGTCCAAAAGCACTTCCCGGAACCAAAGCGACTCCCTCATATTCCAAAAGAGTGAAAGAAAAGTCCCAGGAGCTCTTATGAGAAAAAAGTAATTTTGGAAATACAAAATAAGAGCTATCGGGCATTTGGTAGGAAAAGTACTTTTTGAGCGAGTCAAGATGATCGCAGATCAGTTTACGGCGTTTAACATATTCTCCCTTAAAGTAAGTTATATCTTCTTTTGCATCTTCAAGCGCCGCTAACGCCGCATACTGCGAAATAACCGGAGCGCACGTAATAAGACTATCATGCACTTTAAGAATTTCTTGCGTGAGTGAAGCGTCAGTATGAAGATATCCTACGCGCCATCCGGTCATGGCATAGGCCTTGGAAAAACTAAAAATGCGTATGACGCGTTTTCTTAATTCCGGTACTTGTGCCAGAGAAAAATATGGCTCTGTCGTGTCGTAGAGAAAGTCCTTATAGACCTCGTCTGAGAGAATGTAAAGATCGTGTTTTTCTGCCAGCGCTCCGAGCTGCAATAGTTGTTTTTTTGTGTAAATAGTTCCTGTTGGGTTGTTGGGATTGCAAAAGAGTATCGCACGCGTTTTTTTTGTGATCGCTTGCTCAAAGGCAGTTATGTCAAAACCCCAGCGCTCTTCCTCAATGAGCGACACAAATACCGGTACACCTCCCGATATTTTTATCGCTTCTTGGTATGACGTATAGGTTGGAGAGGGAATAAGTACTTCGTCTCCTTCGTTCAACATCGTTGCGAGCGTTGCTGAGATCGCTTCAATAGCGCCTGCTGTGACGATGATCTCTGTTTCCCAATCATAGCGCATACCATCTTGCGCCAGCTCATACTCTATCACTTCCCGTAATTCCATCATACCGGGCGTCAGAGAATACCTTCCTACTCTCCCCTCTTCCATCGCATATTGCACGCGCTTTTTAATGCTCTTCGGTGTATCAAAGGACGGAACGCCCTGCGCTAAAGAAACCGCATTGGGTATTTTTGCAGCTGCCAATTCTATTTGTTTTATGGGAGAAACTCGAATATTTTTTGTACGTTTTGCGAGCATTGTTTGACACGTTACGATTATTATGGTATATTTCTTCAGCTTTTAGCTTTTTGATCATTCAAAACCACAACAAAGGAGAATCACTCATGGAAAAAACTACCTTCTTCTTGTTTTTTTTAGCTGTAGTTTGGCTCTTTTTTAGTATCAGCAATGCCTTAATATACTATAGAATTACAATAAACAGGGTACGCAAGGTGAGAATATCGTCTCATCCTACAATACGGCAATTGTATTGGCTGTGTGTTTTGTATATAGGCACTGCTGCCATTGGCCTTCTCCTTGCTATTGCTGGACCAATAAGTAGCATGCTCATAGCTCTTTTCGCGTTCTTGTATTCTCGCCATCACCGAACTTCTACAAGTACACGGTCAAAATAACCTCATTATTGAGGTTATTTTTCTATCTTTTTCATCCCCATATACGACTGTAATACCTTTGGGATCTTTATGGAACCATCTTTTTGTTGATAGTTTTCCAAAAGTGCGATCAGCACACGGCTATTGGTCATGGCAGTGCCATTCAGCATGTGCGCCCACTCCTTTTTGCCGTTCTCGCGCTTTACTTTAATACCAAGATTTGATGATTGAAAGGTTGTGGTGTTAGAGGTGCTCGTAACCTCTCCCCAAATTTTTCGTCCCGGCATCCACGCCTCAATATCATATGTTCTGTACGACACGGTACCCAGATCAGCCGTACAAAGATCCAGTACACGGTAGGGAATTTTAAGACCGGTAAATATTTTTTCTTCGATGGAGAGCAGATATTCATGCAATACATTCGACTCTTCCGGCAGACAATAGATGAACATCTCTACTTTGCTAAACTGGTGTACGCGATAAAGCCCCTTACTTTCTCTGCCGTAGGCACCGGCTTCTGTGCGAAAGCAGTGTGAAAAAGCCGCATATTTTTTTGCAAGCTCCGCCTCATCCAGTATTTCATTTTGATGATATCCACACACGGCAATTTCCGCGGTACCAATAAGACTCTTCCTAGTCCCCTCAATACCATACACTTGTGTTTCTTCTCCCCGAGGACTAAATCCGGCAGCAGCAACGATCTCGTTGCGCGCAAAATCAGGTGTGGTCAAAAGCATAAATCCTTCCTTGCGCAACATGTCCAACACATATCGCTCTAAAGCAAATTCCAAGAGCACTGCTTCATTTTTCAAAAAATAGCCTTTTGATCCCGCTACTTTTGTACCCCGTTCAAAATCAACCAAATCCAAACTCTCCATGAGCTCTACATGATCTTTTGGTGTAAAAGAAAAGGTGGGAACTTTACCGTGTTCACGCAGCACCTTATTATCCTTTTCTGATGAACCCATAGGTACCTCGGGATGTGTGAGATTAGGAATAGCGGAAAGTACCGGATCGATCTTCTCAATTTTATACTGTACAAGCTTCGCTTCGCTTTTTTCAATATCTTCGCGCAAAGCCTTTCCTTGAGCAATGTATATTTCTTTTTTCTTTAAATCCTTTTCCTTGCTGATAGTTTGTGCAAGCGTATTACGCTCCGCTTGTAATGATTCTTTTTCCTGTAAGAGCGCAAGGTACACCTCATGATCGGCAAGCAGCTGCTTCACCTCAAGTTTTTTTCTTCGGTTTTTAGTGTTAGCAATAACTTCGTCAGAATGTTTTTTGATATAATTAATGTCCAGCATATATTTGGCGCATAAGTTATGAGTTACGAGCTATGAGTTTTGAGAAGCGACGATTTATAGCGATGTGGTTGATAGGGTTGTAGACGAATAAGAGTGGTTGGTCGATAGTGTTCTTGTATCCAAGATACAAGTTTTTCCGTAAAAGCTTGTTGGTCATAACCAAGGCAAATCACATCCGGTTTATAGAGAGTAATAACTTTATACTTTTCTTCTCGGTGACCCAGATACGCTTCATGTACCCTTGCTTCTTTCTGTATGGCAGTTAATCGTTCTTCTTCGTTTTGTCGCGGTCTTCTTTTTTTTACTTCTTCTACTGTTGCGTCCCTTGCGACAATAACGACAAGTCTTTCTCCATATTCCTTTGCTTGCGCAAAAAAATTTCTATGTCCCTTATGCAATCCGTCAAATGTTCCGAAAACCATCACTCGTTTGCTCATAGCACTTCTTTAAGCCGCTGCAACACAAATTCTCGAGGTAATGCGGTTAAGAACCATCCTGCTTGAGGACCGCTGGTTTTATCAAGGAAGACGCGATAGAGCGGTTGAAAAATATCTTTTGGCTGCGCATCAAGCTCTTTTTTTAGTTCATGTAGATATCCGTGCAAATCTTCGCTTGTCATTTTAGATTCTTGTGACATTTTTTCATAGATATGACGCAATACTTCTTTTTGTATCTTTGTCAGATCTTGCGCTGCCGCGGGTAATGCTTTTTGCAAAATAAATTTATGCTCTTCTGGAGCATAATGCTCAAGCCAAAGACGCGCATAAGTACTTCGTTCTTCTAAAAGCTCTCTTTCATAAGTAGTAAGTTTTTTGCCCTTGAGTTTTTCCGCCTCATCATAGATATCAATATGCGGCATTTGTATGAGAAAGACCACCTGGGTAAATCTCATTGTATATGCCCCTTCTATTTTTTTATCTACTTGTATAAGAGAATATATGCGGGCAAAATCATCATTTTTTTCCGCTACACGATTAAAATAGTGCGCTGCTAAGTTATCATATTCGTCATAGAGGTTTGGAATGGTTCTACCGTCAGGTATAAAATCTATGGTTTTGCTTGGATCTTTCCGAATCATGAGCAGGCGTACCAGCTCCGGCGGTAAGATAGTCATAATAGCGGAAGCGCTTACCCCCTCCCCTTTTGATGAGGACATTTTCTTGCCCCCGACAATAAAAAATTCATAGGGCAGATTATACGGCTCCGGATAATCAAATATTTCTTTTGAAATACGCGCCGCAACATCGCGCGATCCGCCGGCTGTTGAATGATCTTTCCCCGCACCCTCAATGTGCACGCCAAACACCCTCCATTTTGCCGCCCATTCTACTTTCCAGGGCAAGGTAGCACCTCCGTCATAGGGCGACGTATTTCCCTTATGTCCACATCCCTTTGCCCACGTTACTTGATCAGGAAGGCACTGGTAGGCTACAGTCTCGTCTCTAAATGCATCTACATGGGTCGTACCAACTTTACCGCATGATTCACAAATCACATTAAGAGGAAGCCAATCTGCCGGTTTTTCCGATCTGCTTACTTCTTTATAAATAGCACGAATATGTTCCGCGTGTTCAAGCGAAAGTCTAATCACCTCATTAAATAATCCTTTTTTATACGCCTCAAAAAGATGATATCCCTGATATGAAAATCCAAGCTTTTGCAATACCTCTTCTTCAAACTCTTGTTGAAAAAATGCAGCGAAATTTTTTGCGGAATCATCAGGACTCGGAACTGATGCAAGAGGTTTTCCCATATGAGGATCATATACCTCTTTATCAAGATAGACAGGGAGTCCATCCATAGGATCAGCATCATTAAATTCCCATAAAAAAGTATGCGGTATACTCTTTTCTTTTAGGATCTGTCCAAGAAGTCCATGCAACACAAATCCTCGCAATGAACCGACATGCACGCGACCGGAAAGTGTTTTTTCATCACGAATAACCAGCGGTTTTTTTTCTTGAATTTCCTTTGAAAACCGCTCGATAATTGCATTAATGTGTGTATCACCCCAAAACATAGTACGTGCGTCAGTATACGTGTTTTTAGGTCAAAAGTAAAGCTAGTGATAGAATTTCAATTTTAGTAGATTATTTATATTTGAGCTTGTATTTTTAGTTGATCAATGTATAATAACTCATCATTAACTCGTTCTTTGGAGATAAACCATGAGTGAACAATATTGTCAACTCTCTGCACAAGCAGAAGAGGTTGTGAAGAGATTTCAGAGCGGACAACTTGTTTCAAATCATGAACTTTTAGTTGCTTTCAAAACTCTTGCAGGACTTAGTAGGGCGATAAATGAGGTCGACGATAACGACATAGGATCAGAGCATCAACCTTTTTATGGTGGACGCTTGATAGAGATGCAACAAGAAATTCTTCGTAGAATGAATCATACTTGAATAGCATATCTTCGCTCCACGCCTAGCATCATAACTAGGCGTTTTTTTATTTTGTAAGTAGTACGACGCCACCTACCATAAAAAACAAAAGCCCCTCATGCATATATTATGAGAGGCAATCTATGATTAAGAGGTTATTTTCTTTTTTTACTGAATTTCCTTCACCGTATAGGTTACCTCGCCGCTTGGAACCGTGACCAAAATCTCGTCACCTTTCTTCTTTCCTAAAAAAGCCTTGCCAAGAGGTGATTCGTGCGATATTTTTCCGCTGACCGGATCCGCTTCATTTGCACCAACCACATGAAATTCCTGGTGTCCACCGTTAATTTTTACCTTAACTCGCGATCCGATACTTACACTATCTCCGCCGCTTTGTTTTTTTACCACCGTTGCGCTATTGATCATTTGCTCAAGCTCTATGATTCTTCCTTCAATAAATCCCTGCTCTTCTTTTGCGTCCGCGTACTCTGCGTTTTCTGAAAGATCGCCAAGATCTTTTGCTTTTCCGATACGCTTCGCCACTTCTTTACGTCGTACATTTTTCAGTTCATCTAATTCTTCCTGCGCTTTTTTAAGTCCTTTGGGTGTGAGATATGATGGCATAATTATTTTTTTAAAAATTACGAGCCCAAACACCATACCGCAAAAATACACTGTTGTCAATAATGGCGTCCACACTGCATTGTTAGAGTCATGGCTACGATTACTGTTGCGCTCTGTGCTTCGCATACCACTCAAATATTTCTCTTGCAACCGGCACGGCGGCACTACTCCCCTCACCTCCCTCTTCAATAAGAACCGTTACCACGATCTCCGACTGCTCGTAAGGTGCAAAGCCGGTAAACCACGCGTGATTTTCCTTGGTTGAATGCCATTGTGCCGTACCGGTTTTTCCAGCAGTTTGTATAGGAAGGAGAGATAGTCCACGGGCACTTCCTTGCGTTACCGCCGCCCGCATGCCATTACGTATCGCCTGAATCTCTGATGACGTATCGGAAAAGTCATGAGATACCTTTGATTTAAAGCGGGTAATCGTTTCATCTGTAACCGGATCTTTAAACGACAAGACAAGGTGCGGCCGGTAGAGCGTGTCGCCATTCGCAAAGACACTTGTGTATGCCGCTACCTGAAGCGGTGTAACTAACACATCACCCTGTCCGATGGCAAAATGATAGGTATCGCCGATATACCACCGTTCGTTCTTCGTTGCTTCTTTCCATGAAGGTGTGGGAATCAACCCTGCCGCCTCCACGGGCAAATCAATGCCAAGTGGCGCGCTTAAACCAAAAAGGGCCGCGTAGCGCGCGAGAGCATCCGCTCCAACACCCTGCTGGTTTTCATAACCGCCGCCTACCGTATAAAAATACGTATTGACCGATTCGGCTATTGCCTTGCGTAAGTTTGTAGCGCCATGGCCACCGGCTTTCCAATCGGGAAAAAACCATTGATTAATCGCAATACCTCCCGTACTCCATATAGTTGTCTGCGAAGTAATAACACCCTCCATAAGACCTGCATAGCTCGTGATCAATTTGAATGTTGATCCCGATGGGTACGTTCCGGCAAGCGCCCGCGGAAATAATGGCTGATCTTCATTGTTAAGCAAGTCAGCATATTTCTTTTTTTCTATACCCTGCGCAAAGAGATTTGGATCATATGTCGGAAGACTCACCAAAGCCTTGACCGCACCATCTCTCGGATCAAGCGCTACGACCGCTCCTCTCTTCTTTCCGCCGTTCCGCAATTGCGTACGAAGAGCTTTTTCCGCCGCTTTTTGCAGTTCATAGTCAAGAGTCAATGTTAATGCCAGTCCGGGAAGAGACGCATCTTGCGATACAGTATGACCGCGCTCGCCAAAGGCATTCACTTCATACACAAGCGACCCTCCCGTTCCCCGAAGCTCCTTATCGTACTGCTTTTCCAGTCCAGTTTTTCCTACATGAGTTTCAGAAAGCATGACCTCCGAGGGTAAAATATCCGCTTCTTTTTCTGAAGGCTCTCCAAGATAACCCATCACATGAGCGAGAGACGCCGCTTCCTCAATGGAAGAATATAGTCGCTCTGTTGTACTGATCACCTTTATATGAGGAAAACGATACTGCTCCGATGATATACGCAGCATTTCCTCATACGCAAGATCATCTGCAAATATAAATATTTCTTCACTATCTTTCTCAAGAGAGAGGAAGTCCTCTTGGACAAGTGTATCAATTACAACGTATGGAATGAGAGCGTCAAGCAGCTCTCTGCGTTCATTACGCAGTTCTGGAATAAAATCGTGCGCAAGAGAAAGGGTAAAACGTGCACGATTTTGCACGAGCAATACACCATGGGCATCATAAATAAATCCGCGACTGGCAGGTGTATGAATGGTGATAAGACGATTTCGCTCCGCTCGAGAAAGATATTCCGATCCTACATAGAGCTGTAAATAGCCAAGTCGAAACAAGAGTATGGATAACACTCCAACGATACCCCACCAAAAGATCCATAAACGCGTATCAGATAGAAAGGTGCCAATAAATTGCTGGCTATGCACCGTTTCTTCTGTAGTACTTCTTGCGGCCGGAGTTGCAAAAAGTTCATCTGCTTCATGCCGTGCATAAGGACGATAGAGACGCATTGTTTTATGGAGGCGCGTCGGAATACGAAAATAGTCTTTATGACGCATATATATGCCGCGGCTTCACAAATAAAAGAAAAAGCGCCCCTGCGGAAAGAATGGCTATGACACTGCCGGAAAATGGGATTGCATACACCGTTGCAAGGCGCATAACTCCCAACCATATGCCGCAACTAAGAAAAAAGAGGGAGATCGTACTCCACCAATAGTGCTGCGTAACAATATAGCGCTGCAACAAAAACACCGCTCCCGCTATACCATAGAAAGCGACAAGCTGCAGACCGTTGTGAGAAAAAGAAAATAATCCTTGTATCACCCCGCCTGCCATCAATACAATAAGCGAAAGAGAGAGTCTGTATTGCAAAAGCAGCGCTATGCCAGTTACAAAAATAACTAATGCACTTTCTATGCGCGCACCGGCAAAAAAACCTACTAAAGGCACGAGTAGAGCGCTCACACCTACAAAAAGCAGTATAGTGCGTATGATATCACGCATATTTTAGAGATCTTCTATAGACACCATAGTGTCTACGTGTAAAATACTCAGATTGCGCAGTGTTGTATAAGAAACGTCAGGCTGTACACGCGCAGCTTGGAATACATCGTTTGCCGTATGAGTTACCTCATCTACCGTTCCTATACGAAGACCGTACGGCACTTCCGGCACAACACCGGCCGATACTATACTATCACCCTCCTCTAAAACAAAAGACAATGGAATATGTTGGAGCTGCAAGCCAAAACCGGCGGTACCCCGTACAAGCCCTATAGGTGTTTCTGCACCTTCGGAATCTTCCCGCGTTGCCGGTATGGCAAGCCCTTCATTGGTCAGCAGCATTACCAGAGCGCTCGTCTCGTATACATCTGTTACCCGTCCGACAAGCACTGATCCTTGCACTACAGCCGCGTCCCCGCTCTGCACCATATCTTGTTTTCCTTTATCAATACGCACTACATGTGGATTTAAAAATGGTGTACGTCCTATAATACGGCTTGGAATAAATTTCCATGCTTGCTGTTCTTCACGTATGTCAAGTTGCTGCCTAAGTTCTTGGTTTTCTCTTTTGAGATCCGCGACACGTATCATCTCTTTTCGTAAAATCTCTATTTCCTGTTCAAGATAGGCGTTCTCCAGCACCAATTCTTCACGCTCCTTATGTACCGCAATAAATTCTTGCGTTCCTACTCCTGCTAAATACGCAACTTTTTCTATCGGGAGCAGTATTTTTTGTATCCATTGTACTCTTCCATTAAAAAACGGTATGTAAAATATCGCTAAAACAACTATGACAAAGATGGTCGCTACAAACCATGGGTAGCGCGCGTGACGACGAGTATTGACCATACATTTTCAAACAGTTTCTTACTGGGCTGAAGGGATACTTACTTCCTTGAGAAGAGAAAGATCTTGCAAGACGATACCTGTTCCGCGCACCATGGCGGTGAGCGGATCATTGGCAACATGCACCGGTACCTTTGCTTCTTCTTCCATAAGAGCGTCAAGACCGCGAATAAGCGCTCCGCCGCCGGTAAGAACTATTCCCTTGCTGTAAATGTCAGCAACAAGCTCCGGCGGCGTTGCTTCTAGCACCTCTTTTACCTGTTCAATAATAGTATGAACGGAACGCATGAGCATATCACGAATCTCCGTATCATGAACAATAACTTCCTTGGGAAGTCCCGTACCAAGATCCCTTCCCCGCATAGACACTTCCAAGGGCTCTTCAAGAGGCACGACGGAACCAACGCTAATTTTGATATCTTCCGCAATGCGTTCGCCAAGCAGCAAATTAAATTTTTCACGGGCATAATGCACAATATCTCTATTGAACTCATCGCCAGCTATACGAAGCGATTTAGAGGTTACGACACCGCCGAGCGATAAGACCGCTATATCGGTTGTACCGCCGCCAATATCAACGATCATGCTTGCCATAGCCTCTTGAATGGGCAGTCCCGCGCCAATGGCCGCTGAGGTTACCTCTTCTATTAAAAATACTTCTTTAGCGCCTGCTGACAACACCGCGTCTTCCACCGCCTTTTTTTCAACTTCCGTGATGTCCAAGGGGATACCTATCACAACGGAAGGGCGCGCAAATAACGCAAAGCGTTCTTTTCTTACTTTATCAAGAAAATACTTCATCATTTTTTCCGTCACTTCAAAGTCAGAAATAATACCATCGCTCAATGGCCGTGTTGCCACGATATGCGCGGGAGTTTTACCAACCATTTTTTTTGCATCCTCGCCAACCGCCAACACTTCATTGGTTCGTGTATTAATCGCTACAACCGACGGTTCGTTGATCACAATACCGCGATCATGCACACACACTAAAACGTTGGCAGTTCCCAGATCAATGCCTAAATTTTTTGAAAAAGTATGAGGTAGACGAACCATATAAATTTAGAGAGTGTCAGCTATATTATCAAGAGACACGGCGCGCATTTCCCCGCCCTTTCTCTCTGATAGTTCCACCATACTATTTTGCAAATTCTTCTCCCCCATAATAATACGCTTCGGAATACCTATAAGATCCGCGTCCGCCATACGCGCGCCATATGATACCTCTACTCTATCATCCACTAAAATGCTCATTCCCTTTTCTTCCAGCTTTCCGGTAAGTTTTTTTGCTTCTTTTATTACTTTTTCATTCTCTTTTCCGGCAAGGATAATATGCACATCATATGGTGCAAGTGTTTCCGGCCACATAATTCCTTGCCGGTCATTGTGCACCTCAACCACCGCACCTAAAATACGGGAAGGTCCTATGCCATAACAACCCATAAATACGGGCTGTATCTTCCCTTGTTCATCCGTATAGGTAAATTGTACGGCATCCGTATAGCGCGTTCCCAATTGAAAAATATTTCCCACCTCAATACTTTTATGTTCCGTACGCTCCTTACCGCACTTGGGGCACGACTTTTTTTCAACGATCTCTTTGTTTTGATGCAGATCACACGCAACGCAACTATACACCAGATCTTCTCCGGATTCGGTCAGCACTTGATATTCATGTGAATATTTTGAGAACGATCCACCGCTCGCTTGAACGGTCAATGCCGTAAGTCCACAGCGCTCAAAAATACGATCATATCCTTTCATCACTTTTTCATAATATGCTTCCAAGTCTTCTTGTGACGCATGAAAGCTGTAGAGATCTTTCATGCTAAATTCTCTGCCGCGCAAAAGCCCGGACTTTGCCCTTGATTCATTGCGAAACTTATCCTGAATTTGAAAAAGCGACACAGGCAGATCTCGATAGCTTTGCGCGTACTTTTTGACCAGCGGTGCAATAATTTCTTCATGAGTCCAACCAAGTCCGTATGGTCCGCCATGTCCGTCAAATTGATACATGACCTCTGTACCCGGATCGATCCAACGCCCTGTTTTCTCCCAAGCTTCCTTTGGATGTAATGCCGGCATAAGTATCTCTTGACCCCCAAGCGCTTCCATTTCTTCACGAATGACATTCTGTATTTTTTTGAGCACACGAAGACCTAAGGGCAGATAGGTGTAGATCCCGGCTGAAAGTTTATCAACAAAACCAGCTCGTATGAGGAGCTGTGCATTCGTTGCCACCTCTCCGCGAGGCGTCTCTTTTTGTGTTTTTCCAAATAAACTACTTTGTTGCATAACGTGTGTATTCTACCGAAAAGAAGAGAGTTGGTCAATAACTCCCTTCTTTTCTACGTGGTTAACTACTTAGAAAAATGACTGTATATTCTGGAGCAAGCTTGACCAGGAAGGCAAGAGCTTTGCAATATCACGAATCGTAATAAGAAAGATCAACCCTAAAAGTAGAAGAAATCCGGTATTGTTAATAATATTCTTTGTTTTGAGCGCTATGGGTTTCTTTCGTATTTTTTCTATAACCAGAAGAACTACTTGCCCGCCGTCCAGTGCCGGAAATGGCAGATAATTGATAATTGCCAAATTCAGTGAGAGCAACGCGGCAAATTGCAGTACATAGATAAATCCCAGATCCACTACCTGCCCAGTCAGCACCGCAATACCCACGGGCCCCGCCACATCAACCATGACTTCCTCTTGCGTTATGATATTGGCAAAGAAATCGCCAAACGCGATCAAAATTTCAATAAACAGCACGCCGGTCAAGTGCACTCCCCGCCACAACGATTCAAAGAAAGGATATGACACACGGGCAACGTCCGCAAGAGCAACGCCAATACCAACATTTCCCGTCTCTTCTAAAAGTTCCGGCATTACTGCCACGTCAATTATTTCCGACCCTCGTGAAACTTGCACAACTACTTCTCCTTGCGAGTCCGCAAGCATATCTTGCAAGAAGGTAATGGAGTTAATAGCCTCGCCATTGATCGCAACTAACGCATCACCACGACGAATATCAGCCTCACGTGCCGGGCTTACGCTCAGATAATCCGTTACTTGTATTTTTTGTTCGGCAATTTTTGCTGAAGCCGGAATTTCATCAGTTAGTATTTGCGGAATACCTATCATAAATCCGACCGAAAGAAGCACCATAGAGAGCACAATGTTCATGGCAACACCCGCGGTAAGTATCGTGGCACGCCACCATGCTGATTTTGTAGCAAAGCTGTCACTATCTTTCGCATACTCCCCTCCTTCGCCCTTGATTTTGACGAAGCCGCCTATAGGTATCCAGTTGAGCGACCAGATAGTATTTTTTCCCATATTACGCACCGACTCTTCTTTGTCTCCTGTGTCCGGCAACAATTCATAAGGAGACTTCCCCCAAAAGAACCGCATCTTCCCTGTCTTCTCATCTCTCTGCCAGCCACAAATGCGCGGCGGTAATCCAAAGCCGAATTCATCAACTTTTACCCCCGCTTTTCGCGCGGCAGCATAATGTCCCAGCTCGTGAACAAAAACAAGCAAGGTAAGAATGAGAATGAAAACAAGAATGGTTATAAACATAGAATAGTATTGAATATGAAACCAAGTCAGACTCGGCAAAATATATGAAAGATAACACAAAACATACTACCACGCATCAAAACAAAAAGAAAGGTCTGTATGATAAGAAACTTTCATTTTTACACCATGTTATACACTATTGACACAAAGAAGTACGTACCTTTGTACGCACTTCTTTTACCACTTCATACTCCTATTTTATTACACTGTCATTATTTCTTCTTCTTTCTTCTTTTGCAGATCGTTTATTTTCCCCGTCCACTCGCTTGTGTCTTCGTCAAGCTGTTTTTGTAGGCGGAATTTTTCATCCTCTCCTATCTCTTTGTTTTTCTCTTGCTGCTGAATGGATTCCTTCTCTTTGTCCCGCGCTTGCCGAAGGCTCACGCGAGCCGCCTCCGCTTTTTGCGCTAAAATTTTAGCTAATTCCTTGCGATTTTCTTCGGTCAACGGCGGGAAATTCAAAAACACCGCCGTGCCGTCGTTTTTCGGCGAAACGCCAAGCGAACTTTTTTGCATCGCGGCTTCAATATCTTTGAGCTGTCCCTTATCCCATGGCTGGATAGCAATAGTTTTAGCGTCAGGCGTTGAAATACTTGCCACCTGTTTGATAGGCATGGGCAATCCATACACCTCTACGGTAATATTTTCAACAAGCATTGGTGTTACGCGCCCCGTGCGCAACTCTTCAATTTCTTCTTGGAAAAAATCGTACGTTTTTTGAAAGTTGTCTTGATAACTCATAGAATATTTACTTTTTCTCCTCAACATCGGGTGTACTTCCGTCTCTTCGTTCCTCCTCGACACCCGATGTTTTCCCGAAAAAGTTTTAAGTTATAGATTGTTGGTTTCGCTTTAACGCCTTGGTGCCGGTCTATACGCCCCCAAATAGAGTGTTGGAATGTCATCCGCATCCATAAAGAGCAAGCGCGGCTCTCCTGTCGTGGGTAAATTTTGCGTATTCCAATTTTCTCCCCCATCAGTTGAATGATAGAATACATTTGCTGTAGTGTAGAAAAGCTCTTCGGGATTTTTCGGATTAAACGCTATGCTGAATATTTGCGTTGACGCGCGGGGGGTGTTTAAAGACACCGACTGCCACGTCGTCCCACCATCACGCGATCGCAGTATGCCGTAATTGGATAAATAGAGCATGAAATTAAGATCAAACGGATTTATGACCAACGATTTATAATTCAGCGACCCTCTAAAAGATGTTAATGCTTCATTAAAATCCTCCCAGTCCGTACCGCCGTTTCGTGAGGTAAAAATTCCCGCTGATTGTGTGATCACAAAAATAAGAGAAGGGTCAGCTTCGTATGAGCGCATTTCAATAATCGGGTTGTTGAATCGTTTCACGGTCTGCCAGTCAGCGCCGGCGTTAAATGAACGTAAAAATTCTCCTTGCGCGTTTCCCGCGTACACCAAAGAAGGATTGACTCTGTCAACAAGAACCGTACTAAAAATAATATTTGAACGCGTATCAAAATACATTTTTTTCCAGCTTCGCGCGCAGTTTTCCGATTTAAAAATAGTTCTCCCTTGACCTACATAGAGCGTACAATTGTCTTGTGGGTCTATAGCAAGACTATCCACCCTTCCCGTTACAAATTCTCTTCCTTGCTGCCAGCTTGCCATTTGATCATAGCTCCATAGAAGACCCCGTGAATCAGTAAGCGTGTAAAAAGTGATTGGATCCCCCGGATCTTGTAATACTTTTAATATATTCGTCCCCGAAAGAGTTGGACGATCCTTTGTTGCGGCAATTGCTACACGATGCTGCCAGGTTACACCATTATCCACGGAACGAAACCACCCCAAATCAACTCTTGGCTGATTGTTTTTACCATCTGTCTTAATAGAGATGCATCCGGTCAATACTAATACAGATACAGCTATGAGCATGACTGCGCGTACGTAGGGAAGATATTTCATAGATTTTCCTTGATTTAAAGAAACAGATTGGTTAGTGCAAGTCTGGGATGAGAGAATACCGATGGATTTGCTTGTACATGCGTGAGGACATCGAAACGATCGCTGCATGCCTCATATGACCCCGGTGCCTTGTGCATCTGTTCATAGAGAGCAAGCTCAAAGAGTGGAAGATTTTTCGTATCGGCAACAAGCGCTTCACTATCCGCTACCTGTACTAAGGGATCTGGTTCAGCGAGCAAACGTGCAAAGGCAGTATACACCACTTCCAGTTGCTCAAAAACTTCTTGTTGATGTGCAAGCGTCCAGAGCATACCAATTTTTCTTGTCGCATATAACTGCCGCAATAACGCGTGCGCATCCCAAGAATGGGGGCGAAAGCGCTTGAGCACCTCGGGTTCGGGAGGAAGAGCGTGAATATGTACCGCACGTGATCGCAGCGTAGGTAATATTGCTTCTTCATGTTCTGCAAGCATCATCACGCGAAAATGGCGAGGCGGCTCTTCAAGTATTTTGAGCAGTGCGTTTGCGGCCGACTCGGTTAATGTTGCCGCGTGTGGCACCACCACGACTTTTATGTGATCCGTACTTTTATACGCCCATGTCTTCAAATCTCTTGCTTGATCTACGGAAACAGCCCCTGATTTCTTCGTACCCTCAAGCACCACAACATCGTGATGTGTTTTTTTATGCACCAACTCACATTCCCTACAATGAAGGCAAGGACCATCACCGCTTTGCGCGGTACAGAACATGAGTTGCACAAGTTCTTCCACGATCAAGTGTTTTCCCATGCCCCACGGACCGGTCAACAAGAGAAAGTGCGGCAAGGCGTTGTGTTGATACAAGGAAAGCATGTGGTCAATAACCCTCCATCCGCGCGATTGTTTCAAAAATGATTGTAGTGCTATTTCCTGCTCCATATAAAAAAGTGTATCATACACACCCATAACTCGCAACTTGAAACTCATAGCCAGTTGTCAAACATTCGATGTTTGACAACGTGTTGACCATAATATGGTTGTATGATTATTTCAATATATCAAGTGTAAGTTCTGCTGTACGCTTCCATGTATAGCTCATACTATGATACCGCATTGCCTGCTGTATTTTTTTTCGTTCAATAGTGTCTGAGAGCATATTTTGTATTATTCGCACCGTCGTAGTGAGATTCGATTGTTCATAAACGATTGCATGTTCTCCGGCGATTTCTTTAAGCGCTTCGTCATTTCCTCTCACTACAGGGGTGCCGCTTGCATATGCCTGCAAAATTGGCAAGCCAAAACCTTCTTTATGTGAGAGAAATAAGAGTGCCATAGCTTGTTGCAAGATAGCCGGCATATCTTCTTCCGGAACATAGCCAAGAAAATGTATGTATCGCTTTTTCTCCTCAACATCGTCTTTTCTCCCTAACACCGAATGTTTTCCCGCTGCGCTCCTCAACATTCGGTGTTTTCCCGAAAAGTCAAGCAGTTCTTTCTTATATTCATCGCTCACACTTCCCGCAAATACGAGATGTACACTCTCTCCGGTTTGCTCACGATATGCGCGAGCCAAGTCTATAGCGCCTTTTGGATTTTTTTTAGCCACCACGCGTCCGAGTTGCAGAAAATATTTTTGAGGAAGATGCTGTTTTTTTCTTATCTCATCTTTTTTCTGCACACTACACTCTTGGAAGTATATTTGATCAACTCCCAATGGTGTTACGGTGATGGGTGTTGCAAGTTTTGGAAAATATTTTTGCAGATCTTTTTTTGTTGCGTGCGACACCACGCAGATATGTGAAGTCGTATATACCATACGCCAAAGTGCTATTTGCTGACGCAAGCGTTCGGTACAAGAAAAAATACCCGGATCTGTTTTGACCGCAAGATCATGAATGGTAACTACTGTTCGTTTTGGATGAATTATTGGCGGGATATACGACGGAGAGAAATATACATCAACAGGATGTAGTAGCAACTCTAGGCTCCAGCGTATCTGTATCCAACCAAAAGGAAGCGGCCATTGAAGAACTTTTACTTTCCACCTAGGAGGGAGGAGGGCTACAAAATCAGAAGGTAGTGGCCGAGGCGTATATAAAAAAACCTTCTCGTCTGGAAGAAGTTTTGCAAGATGAACCACTATATGGCGCGTATACCATTCTACACCACTTTTGGACTTCCATATAAGCGCAGTTACATCAATACCGATTTTCATATACGAACAAACAACTCACTACTAACGACTTGCGATAATTCTCTGTATACACCAACGCGTTGTTGGTTATTAGTTGTCAGTTGTAGGTTGATTTAGCGAGCCGCAAGTATACTCCTCTTGTACGAATCAAGATTATCCAATGCGATGCCAGTTCCTTTTGCAACACATAACAGTGAGTCGTCCGCGACATAGGCGGGAACTTGCGTTGCTTGTGTTGCCAGCTTATCAATATTTCGTAAAAGCGAACTTCCACCGGAAAAGATCATACCTTTATCAATAATATCGGCTGAGAGTTCTGGAGGCGTTTCATAGAGCACTGATTTCACCGCCTGTATAATACCTTCTAAATCGCTTTGCAAAGCTTGGGTAACATCATCCGAATTGATTTCTAATGTCTTTGGCAGTCCGGAAATGACATCTCTTCCCTTAATTTCCATATACATCTTTTCTTCCAGAAAAAGAGCTGATCCTATGCGTATTTTAACATCTTCCGCGGTTCTCTCGCCGATAGCAAGAGAATACTTTTTGCGGATAAAGTCCGCGATAGACGTATCAAAGCTATTCCCCCCAATACGTACTGACGTGCTCGTTACAATACCGCCAAGCGAGATAACGGCAATTTCCGATGTTCCGCCGCCAATATCAATGATCATATGTCCTGAAGCGGATCCAATAGGAATATCCGCGCCGATAGCCGCCGCAATAGGCTCCTTAATGATATAGGCCGCGCGCGCGCCGGCCGCAAGCGTTGCATCAATGACCGCACGGCGCTCTGTTGACGTAATACCGCCCGGAACCGCCACCATTACTTCCGGTCGAATGATACGCAAGCCCGACATTGTTTTGCCGATAAAATATTTGAGCATTGCTTCCGTTGTTTTGTAATCGGCGATAACTCCGTGCTTTAAGGGACGGGACGCAACAATAGTGTCCGGCGTTCTACCGATCATATCCTTTGCCTCCATACCAACTGCTAACACTTTTTTATCTATAAGCGAAATAGCAACAACCGAGGGTTCATTGATGATAATACCGCGCTTTGGCACATGAACCAATGTATAGGTTGTTCCTAGATCAATGGCAATTTTTTTGAAGAAAAAACTCATAGTAGCCTTCGCACTGTAGCAAATACTTATGCTTTTTGCAATGCACCTGAAAAAGCCCCACAATACAAATTGCTATTTCCGATACCCGGTCTCCATTTACCAAGCTTTAGTATCTCTATACAATGTTTAGTTATTGAATTTTGAGATTTGGAGTTTATTTGTCGCTTGGTGCTTGGGATTTGTGATTTTTTTCGTGCAAACGAAATCCATGTTTTCGCAGATACTGCAGCCAGTCATGTATGTGTATGCGAGTAGTTTTATCAAGAAGAGACGTAAGTCCCACGCGTTCCGCTGACTCCCTTCTATAATAATGTACTGCTGACACCTCAGGAAGATACCATACTTCTTTTGAAGCTTCTTCATAGACGCGCTTGCAAAAATCCGTATCCGCGAAATAGACAAAGAATCGCTCATCAAATCCTTGCAATTCCTCCCAAATTGACCTTCGTACCAATATACAGCTACTGATCAGCCAATCAACTTTACTTGCTGTTTCGTGGTCAAAGTCTTTCATAGTATAGTGTGCAAGATCATTTTTTGCTACGGGAAGTTTGCCAAAAAATGTTCTGCGATAGAGCGGCGTCAAAGGCGTTGGGTAGCGCAGACAAGAGTGTTGTAGCGCATCGCTTGGATGATAGAGTTTTGGACCGATCACGCCAACATGAGCATGTGTGTCAAGAAATGCTACTAACGATGTTATGGCAGTATCTTGTATCACCAGATCAGTATTAAGACACAATATATATTCTCCTTTTGCACGAGCCACTCCTTGATTCACTCCTCGCGCATAACCAATGTTTTTTTTATTTCTTACGTATAAAAAGTTTTGAAATTCCCGCTGCATGATCTGCTGTAATTTTGTGTCCGTATCATTATCAATGACAATGCATTCAAAATCCCAAGGAAAATGAAACTGAGCAAAGGAACGCAATAAATATTTCGTTAAATGGGGTGTTTTGTAATTAAGAATGATAATAGATAATTTCATAGTGATAGCTTACATATCTTTAGATAGCGCTCTTTGTTTTGGCGTATTAAAAAATCCCAGATATTTCCCCAAAAAAAGTCGTGTTTGCGCGTCTATAGCGGGAAAGGATCCAAAAAGAATGAGTGTAACCGGCAAGAGCATCCATTGTACCAGCATGACCAACCATGTCGTCACATGCGTATGACGCGGGCGCGGCGGAAGCAAGAGAAGGCTTAATAGCGCGGAAATAAAAATACCAAGCATCGCAACAGTCATCAATTTTTCCAAAATGAACGGCGCATTTTGAAAAAGCGGAATTTGCGCGTATGATTCACCTCCTACCCACAAAGGCAGACGTCCAATAACCGTGATGATAATTGGCGCGGTCGCCCAAGAATACATACCTTCCGATAAGTTCCACAGATGGTGAATTTTTTTTCTTCGTGATATTTTTTTATTTCGAAGAAAGTTATTCATCATGTAGGGAAAGTGCTCTATACCGTATGCCCATCTCCGCTGCTGTTTATACAAATTTTTCATACTCTCCCACGCATTAACACCTGTTACCGTGTCCATACTGACTGGAATATAAAGCGGTGTCACTGTATAATCGCCATCATAGCGAAAGAAACATTGTAAAAAAATACGAGAATCGTCCGTTACAATATCTTTTTGCCAAAATCCCACATCAACCAGCGCCTGAAAACTCATCGCATGCGATGAAAAAGTAAAAAGCCGCTCCGGTCGAGCAAGTTCTGTCAGCAGCCAAAACGTTGTACCAAACGCGGCAACACGAGTTACGGGCGACGCTTCCCAGATATTATTACTATAGAGCGCCACCGGCTGATAGGATGTACGCGTAGGATGTGGATGCGTCAAATACGTATAGGCTAAATAGCCAAAATATTCCGGGTGTACAGCCGTATCAACATCAAAATAGGACACGACCACATCTTTGTAGGATATCCCTTCTTTATCAATATGCTCCTGCAATCGATGTCCCGCCCAATAAGCATTTGCTCCTTTGGCTTTTATTTCTCCTTCCAGCCCGTCAGGATGCGTTGTAGTGATTAACGCGCCAAAGACGCCTCTATACTCTTCTGCTATTTGTTGAAGGATGTCTTGCGCCTCTTTTCCCGCCCTCTCCTCTGCCGAAAGTATAATGATCAACCTTTCATTTGGGTACTGTGCGTCACGAAAACTTTCAAGCGTGGTACGTATAACCTCTATCGGCTCCGTATAAAAAGGAAGTACGACCGCGTGATAGAGACGATCCCAGTGCGGTAACTTTTGTACTTGGGGCAGCCATTGCTGCCGCACTGTTCTTCTATAACGCAGCCACGAGATAATAACATAAAAAACGAAGTAAAATACGCGAAACACCCAAAAGAGGTCAAAGATAATAATAAATATAATTGCCCACAAAGGTTTAGTAAAGGATAATATAATTGCAAGAGCAAATGTGGACCACAC
>CAZZDA010000012.1:0-19411 GCA_964652585.1 uncultured Gammaproteobacteria bacterium
GTACATTTACTTGCTTATCTCTTACAACCTTGTTCCAAGTCCTTTACATAACTCAAAAATATGGTAGAGTAAATCATATGGAAAATCCAAATTTTCTCAAAAAATTCAAAGGACTTGGAGCAGACGCTGAAGTGTTAGGCGCTAAAAAAAGAACCGAACAAAGAACTGGCAAAAGAGTCAAGGGCGATTTTGCGTCATTGATACAGAATTATCTTAACCGCTTTGCCGAGTTCAAGGATCATATCAACGAAGCACGAGACGGAAGGCCGAAAGAAAGAGCGATCGAGAGAGCCAAGGTCATACTCATGGATGTGTTTTTAACCACATACGAAGACATTCCGGAAAGCTATTGGTTAGGATCATTCATGAAAGAAATCTCTGAAAAAGGAATATCCGGGGACTGGAAGAGCATGAGCGATGAAGAAAGAGAGCGCTACAAAATAGAATATACGCACCCTCTTCTTGAAGACCAAAAAGCATCGCTTGAAGAGTGGCTGGATTATTTTATGGAAAAAGATTCTGATGATATTCCCGATTATCTCAAGTATTGGGCGTTTCGCAGCGTTACCGGCCTCCAAGAATATGAAAAACCGAAAGACTGGTCAAAAGAAAACGAGAAAAAAGGAGAGATGCAACCAAACAAAGAAGAAGGAAAATTTCCCAGAAGATCGAAAAATACCCTCAAAAAATTTCCTGATCTGCACCACGAAGCGTTGCGTTACGTAGTGGACGCGGTAATGAAAAAATATCAAGGGGGAACCATGGATTTCGAATATGACATCCAACCAGAAGATAGAGAACAATTTCAGCAATATCTAAAACAGGAAAATTTTGCCAAGCTCTACGCCTGGGCCATGGAGCTTATCAATCCGATACCCGAGCATCTTCTGCCGATCACCGAAGGCGAGTGGCGAAAATATCCGCAAGGATCGGATGTTGCGTCCGTTACGCAAACATTGCGCGGACAGGGAACAGGCCTCTGTATTGCCGGTAAAGGAGCGGCTAATAATTATCTTACCAGCGGCGATCTGCATATATTTTATTCTAATGACGAGGAAGGAAAACCCGCTTTCCCCCGCATTGCCATTCACGGCAAAGGTGAGCAAATCGCTGAAATGCGCGGTATTGCCTACAAGCAGAATCTTGATCCGTACATAACGGATGTTGCCAAAGAAAAACTTTCCGAATTTTCCAACGGAGAACAATACACAAAACAGACCGCAGACATGCGCCACCTCACCGCCATTGAACACAAAACCAAAGAAGGACAAGTACTCACCAAAGATGACCTTACCTTCCTCTATGAACTGGACTCAACAATAGAAGGATTTGGCTATCAAAAAGATCCAAGAATTAAAGAAATCAGAAATCAAAGAAATCCCGAAGAAGACATGCTGGTCATATTTGAATGCACCAAAGACCAAATCGCCCACACGCCAAACGACATAACCAAAAACACTAAAGCGTATGTAGGACCCTTAGAATCCGGCATCTTCCAAAAACTTCCTGAAAGCATTGAACACATCTACACCACATTTCCCGAAAGGAGAATCAAGAGAGAACACCTTACCATTGGCGGAAAAACCGGCGAGCAACTGCTCAAAGAATTACAAGCTGCAAACATCAACATATATGATTACGCGAAAAGCATGCTCAAGAGTCCTGAATTCGTTGCCGGAAAAACAGCAGAAGAAATAACGCTTATACGTCTTACGGTTGCCGATCTAGGCTTTACCGGTAGCAAAACTACCGATCAACTCTACAAGAGAGCCAAAGAACTCGGATTAGAACTCTGTCCTCCGGATACCGGTCCTCACTATCGACTCCACTACCAAAACCAACCTTTAGGAGAATGGGTGCGTATCGGCATGAAATCGATAACCGACTCCGACGGCGACCCGAACGTTTTCTACGTGGCGTGCAGCTACGGTGGTCTGTGGCTGTGCGGCCGTTGGTCGTTTCCCGACGACGAGTGGCGTCCGCGCAACGAGTTCGTGTTCCGCTCCCGCCCGCCAGAGGCGGGCAGGCAAGTGTGAGTCTTAGGGTTTTTGCTGCTTTATATTTTTTGACTCTTTAACTCTTAGATCCTTTGACCCTTTTTCAATTTTTATGCCCTCTTTAATGTCATGCTCATATTTTTTGGATATTTTCATTTGCAAGCCGTAAGCATTTCCATGACGCAGCATACCTTGATAAGAAGCCAGTGATTCCTCTTTGGGATTTTTACCCAAATTTCTGAACATTCTTCTTTTTGTGGAGGTTCTAAGCACGCGATGACGCGGAAAATGTATCCAACCAAGAAAATCAATACCGGATGCGATTGTTTTTATAAAAACCTTGTTTGGATGAAGTGATAGCTTTAACCTTGCTTCCAAAAATAGTGAAATTTTTGGAAGTAGCTGTTGCAAGTAATGCTTATCTTCATGCAAAATGACAAAATCGTCCGCATACCGAATATAGTAAATAATTTTCAATTCACGCTTGAGGAAATGATCAAACTCGTTCATATAGATATTTATCAATAGCTGGCTGGTAAGATTGCCGAGAGGCAATCCGACACCTTGTCTGTTCTTGGTGTGGAAGCTTGCAACTATGTTGTTCAGAAGCCAAACAACATCACTATCTTTGATGTGACGTTTCAAAATATTCATCAAAATTGCATGATTGATGTTCGCAAAAAATTTTCTGATGTCGCCTTTTAAAACCCATACCGTTCGGGTATGGTTGAGGGATGCTTTCCTTCCATATTCGCGAAAGCGGTTGAACGCTCTATGCGTACCCTTGTCTTGACGGCAGGAATATGAATCAAAAATGAATTTGCGATCAAAGTATGGATATAAAATCCGATACATGGCATGATGTAAATGCCGGTCTCGAACACTTGATTTGTGAATGTCTCGCGGTTTCGGGTCGTTGATCTTAAAAGCTTTATATGAGCCATGTTGGTAGGTTTTGTTCGCAAGATCAAGGTGAAGCGAGTATACATTATCCATCAAATGAAGTGAAAAGAGTTCAATATCTTTACGTTTGCGCTTACCGTACAGAAACTCTTGCCACGCGACGAGCAAATTTTCCATAGAAATAATATCATTGTAGATATGACACGACCGCATTTTACTCTCTCTCTCTCTCTCTCTCTCTCTTAACGACGCGTCGATTCCTCAAAGAATCAAAGAGGGATATTTGCTGTGGATGAATATTGTTGCGCATATTCCTAAGAGCTCTCGTTATACCATGGGTGCGAGGATAGAAAATAAATTTCTTGATCTGCTTGAGCTTTCGTATATTGCGTATTTTACCACAAGGGAAAAGAAAGCGGAAAAAATTTCAGAATGCATTCTCGTTTTAGACACGCTCAAATTTCTTATGTACGTGGGATGGGAGGGTAAAATTATTTCCAATAAGCAGTGTGAAGAGATTGCCGCAAAGCTTAATGAAATTGGGAGGATGCTTGGTGGATGGAGGAAGAATTTGGATAATATGGAAAGGAAAAACCGCAATCTGTAAGATCGCGGAAAGAAAACAGTTTCGGGAGCGGAACACGAACTTGTTGTTCGGATTCCACTTGTTGTCGGGATTCGTCCAATTGTCGTTCAGCCACAGACCATCGTTGTTGCATTCCACGTTGAAAACGTTCGGGTTGCCGTCGGAGTCGTTTTGTACTATGCGCCATCCATGCCACTGTCCATCTAATTCACCGGAGGTGAAAGAGACATGACTGTATTGTATGCGTGATCAAAAATCGCAGAGCGCATAGCACCAAGTGTTTTCTTTTTTGTTGACTTCAATGCGTACCCTCTGCGGAAAGCCGTAGCCGCCCACACACTCAATCCGCATGAGCCGAAAAGGTCTTGAAAAGCTCTACTTGTCGTCAAGGCAAGCGTTACCGTTCAATATAACCAATCTACGATATAGTATAGCAGATTTGTGCAAGTTACGCATCTTTGCTATACTATGCACTGTAGTAGATAAGAGGCTGTCTAAAAACTCATCACAAAGTATACTAAAAAATATGCTTGCCGGCCAAAACCGCAAAATTTCGGCTGCAAACCGTTCAAAACTCGTCATAATATCTCGATATTCTTCCTCGTCTTTCATGGTTTTCGCTCGAAATTTTGCGGTTTTAGGCTCGGCATGACTTTTTAAACAGTCTCTAAGAGCATATCTTTATGAATACAACAAAAATATCACTCGGCAATCTTGAAAAAGACATTATGCGTGTATTATGGAAGGTGGAACAAGCAACGGTTCGGGAAGTGCTGGAACAACTGCAAAAAAAACGTGATATAGCCTATACAACGGTCATGACGGTGATGACGCGCTTGTGTGAAAAAAAGATTCTCCGCCGAACACGCTGCGAAACAGGTGCGTATTGTTATACATCTGTTGAGAGTAAGCGCGGTTTTCAGAAGAAGCGTTCAGAAAACGCTATACGTCTGCTATTGCGTGAATGCGGAGAAGTCGCGGTTGCGCAGTTTATTGATGCTGTAGAACAGAGTAATAGTAAGGAATTGGCAGTATGGAGAAAGAAACTCAAAAACATAAAAGAGTAGCGCACATGCAAGAAGGAATGCTGCAGAAGCAAGCGCGCATCTTGTTCTCTTTTATTATTGCAATTGGCATGAGCGGTGTTGTGTCAGCCCTCTTTTTCTTGTGGTACTTTTTCCCTACTTCGCTTCTTGCCGGAGGTATACTGCTTGGAAAAAAGGTAGTAACCTGCGGGTGCGTACCACTTCTTTTTTCGGATCATTCCAAGCTCTTCTTGACGGCACTCGCCGTGAGTGGAGGAATATTTTTATTGTTTTTCATAAGTATGGTTAGGGCGTTGAAACTCTATGTCAGTACGAAAGGTTTTATACGGCAATATATGAGATGGGTAGTAAAAGAACGGTCGTTAAAGCTGAAGGATCTTTCTCAAGAACTTGGTATAGATAAAAAAGTGATCGAGATCGCGCATCAAGATCCGGTTGTTTTTTGTTTTGGTCTGTGGCAGCCGAAAATATGTATTTCGTCAGCATTGGTCAGCAATCTTGAAAGAGAAGAATTGAAAGCAGTTCTTCTACATGAACAGCACCACACATTATCTCATGAACCCTTGAAACTGTTTCTTGCACGTTCGTTTTCATATCTTTGCTTTTTTATTTTTGGATTTGAAAAGCTTATTCAGCGCTACCATGCTTTTGCTGAGCTTGCGGCGGATGAGCGAGCAACATATGGTTTTAGTGATAAGAGACCGCTTGCACGCGCGCTTGAAAAAGCTTTGGCGTGGAAAGAAGCTCATCGGAATGGCGGAGATCAAGTACTTGCACTTTCTTTCTTTAGTGCGACGCTGGGAGAGCGAGTACACAAACTCACTGATGTGACGTACGTTCCTTCTTTTCGGTCTCTGGGAACAACAGTGTTGGTAAGTGTTGCGGCACTCATTGGCATTTTTGGCATACTCTCTTTTATAACACCTATTCATACAACATTAGCAACCACGCAAGGAGGTGTATGTCAGGAAGAGGTGCGAGAGGTGATAGGATCATGTGACGCGCATAATGCGCCTATGTCCGTTATACGATAGGTGTGGATAAATGAGCTTTGACAGAATTGTGTTATACTACTACACTACGTAGTAGTTTTATATATTTAAGTAAACACATATTTAATTACGTAATTAAATATGTAAAAAAATAATTATGGAAAAAAAGAATATATTTACGAATCAAACATTTCTACTTGGATTGGTGAGCGGTGTCGCGGTTGTAGCGCTCGTCGGTTTTGTCGGGCTTCTTGCGCAAGGAAAAGATGGAAGCACTGCCACTGCTGATGCGACAAAAACTCCTGTTGCAGTAAACCAGCCAACGCCATCTGCTCCAACTCCCGCACAGCCAACACCGGCGAATATTCAAGTACAGCCTGTTTCAGATGATGATCATGTTCGCGGTAACCGAAATGCGAAAGTATCGCTTATTGAATTCTCTGACTTAGAATGCCCGTTCTGCAAGCGCTTTCATCCGACCATGCAACAGGTTATGGATACGTATGGCGACGAGGTGAATTGGGTGTACCGTCACTTCCCGTTGGACTCTCTCCATCCAAAAGCAAGAAGAGAAGCTGAAGCGACCGAATGCGCGGGAGAAGTAGGCGGTAATGACGGGTTCTGGAAATATTTGGATCGTCTCTTTGAAATAACACCTGCTAATAACGGTCTTCAAGATTCGCAGCTGCCGCAAATTGCAGAGGATGTGGGATTGGACAGGGTAGCATTTGAAACGTGCCTTGCTTCCGGCAAGTACGCACAGCACGTAGCAGACGATTTGGCGGAAGCGCAAGCCGCAGGCGGCAGAGGAACACCCTACTCGGTTATTGTAGCGGGAGATCAAAAAATTCCCGTATCCGGTGCAGTATCTTTCACACAAATTCAATCAATTATTGATTCTCTTCTCTAGAGAGGTTGGCATTGTTCTTTTAGGTTCCATTACATAAAACTCCGCGGGAGGCGGAGTTTTATGCTATACTCGAAAGGATATATGAAAAATACATCATCACTGCGTAGAGCATTTCATTCATTAAAAATCGTTTTTCAGAAACCGAGATATAGTGTTCTTACGCTTGTTGTTGCTTTGCTCATGTTTTCGGTGAGTTTGTGGCTGCCGAATCGTGATCTTATTAACTACATACTCACTTCCGATGCGTTTTCCGGCAGTACAAAGATAAAAATTCTTGGCGGTACGTTTGCAAGCTTCCAGACGCTCTTTACTCTGCCTATGCAAACAACTATTCTGCTTACGTCATTTCTTGCCGGTGTAAATATAGCACTGCTCATTTATTATATACGCCGCCGCACAAAACTTGAAAAGTCGGTAGGAGTAAGCGTTCTTGGCATGATCAGCGGTTTTTTTGGAGTCGGGTGCGCGTCGTGTGGCTCGGTGCTTCTTTCTTCGCTTTTTGGCTTGTCGGCTACCGCGGGGTTTTTGGGTATTTTGCCTTTTCACGGACTTGAATTCGGCTTGCTCGGTATTGCGCTTCTTATGCTTTCGATTTTCTTGGTTGCGAAGAAAATAGAAGATCCATTGACGTGTCGTGTACCCGTATCTCACAGCTCGTAACCTATAGCTCAAAACTTTTTATCAAAGAAAAAATCCCGCAGATGGTGCAGGACTGAAATTACGATACTAAGTGTTGTACTTTTGATCTATAGGTGCGGTTGCATGAGTGACACAACCATGTTTTTCTAATACATCTTGGAAGGATTTCTGTATAGTGGAGTACAATATCTGTTTGGCAATAAGGGCAGTGACGTTTGCTCAGGTATTTGATCATTTCTGGTATGAAATCAAGATAGGAGAGCAAAGGAGTTATCAGCAAGGGAAGGAAAAGTATGGGAATAGTGAAGAGCATCTGCGTAAAATTTTCCATATCATTTCTCCAAAAACAGCGAGCGAAGATGTAGCTACTGTCTTAGCTAACCAGTATGCGACTACCATCTTCTGTATAGAAAGTACAGCTATATCGCTCTCCTTCAGGAAGGGAGTCTACCCCACCTATGCCAGGTCCTGTAAATCTGAAGGTTCGATTACAATCCGGGCATACTACAACAAGTAAGTTGTTTTTTCCATTGTTGCCTAAACTGAATATTCCCTTAAACCGTGTATCACCTTTACATCCCTGACAAAGTACACGTTCAGGCCACTTTTCTACCAAATCTCCTCGTCCATCAAGGTGTGATAATTTCGTAATTATCCATAACGGAATAGAGAAAATAACAATTTCAGGTAGGAGAGGTGTCCACTGGTAAAGAGAAAAAATGATCATAATAGTAGCAGTAACTGAGTGCCAATATCTTAAGAAAAGGTGCCCAATAATGCAGCATGTTTGTATAAAAGCTTCCATATTATTTCTCCAAGAAAGGTTGGCGGTCAGTTGCTTTTTCGAGCAACGAGTTTGCTAAACTTCTTTTTTGATATACGAAGTTCGTGCGATGTTCCACAAAAAGAACAGATCAATGTGATACAAAGGCAATGACTTAACCTTAAACGGTTGCTGGAACATTTATAGATACAGTTGCTGGGTATTGCTTCTCGACAATCAGGACAGGTGCTTCGTTTGAGAAACGATGCTCTTTGCCATTTGTTTTGTAAGATGATCAAGAAGATGCAGGCGCTGATCATGATACAGCCAATAAAAAATTTCATTATCGCACCCTCCTCTTGTTGTCAAAGACCGATTTATATGTGCATACTGACATGTCGTCTGATGTGTGTCAAGCAAAAAAAAGAGTTGCATAATTGACTTTAGATGCTTTTTCCACTATGGTTTATGAAGTATGAACGATAAAAAATATATACAACAAGAACAAAAAAAAGCAAAAAATCCTTTTGCAGTTGCAGAAGAAGAAGTTTTAGCATTGTGGGACAAAGAAGAGATATTTAAAAAGAGCGTAGAACAACGAAAAGACGCGCCCGTGTATAGTTTTTATGACGGCCCACCATTTGCGAGCGGACTCCCGCACTACGGTCATATTTTAGCGAGCGTTATTAAGGACACCGTTACGCGTTATTGGTCAATGCGTGGATATAAGGTAGAGCGTCGGGTTGGTTGGGATTGTCATGGGCTGCCGGTTGAGAACTTGATTGAAAAGGAGTTGGGACTGAAAAGCAAGAAAGATATTGAGTCTTTGGAAGGAAATGAATTCAAGAGTATTGAAAAATTTAACAATGCATGCCGAGTAAGTGTTTTTCGTTTTGTTGATGAGTGGAAGGACACGCTCAAGCGTATTGGTCGTTGGGCGGACTATGATAATCAATACGCGACGTTGGACAATAACTATATAGAGTCGGTATGGTGGGTTTTCAAACAGTTGTGGGAACAAGAGTTGATCTATAAAGATTTTCGTGTGACGCCATATTGCCCGCGCTGCGGAACGCCGCTCTCTAATTTTGAGGTGAACCAAGGGTATAAGACGGCGAAAGATCCATCGGTATTTGTAAAGTTTAAAGTTACTGACGAGTCGAATACATTCTTTTTGGTGTGGACGACTACGCCGTGGACATTGCCCGCAAATGTCGCTTTGGCCGTTGGGGAAGATGTTGAGTATGTAAAGATTGAGAAAGAGGGTGAACAACTTATTCTTGCAAAAAAAACTTTGGAACAACTTCACTTTTTCGGGAAAACATCGGATGTCGAGGAGGAGCGAAGCGACGGGAGTACATCAGATGTTGAGGAGAAAAAGTTGCAAACGCTCAAGGGTAAAGACCTAGTCGGCAAAACCTACAAGCCCCTTTTCTCATTTATACAACCCGAGAAAAAAGCGCACTATGTGGTAGCGGGAGATTTTATTTCAACCGAAGACGGTACTGGTATTGTGCATATCGCACCGGCATTTGGTGAAGACGATATGCGCATGGCGCGGGAACATGATCTACCGATCATACACACCGTAACGAGCGAGGGGAAATTTATACCCGAGGTAACTCCTTGGGCTGGTAAGTTTGTCAAAGGTGCCGATAAGGATATTATTGAACATTTACAAAAGGAAGACAATCTTTTTCATGACGAAAAAATAGAGCATGAGTATCCGTTTTGTTGGCGGTGCGATTCACCGCTCCTCTACATGGCGCTGGACGCGTGGTATGTCAAAGTAACGGATTTCAAAGACGAGCTACTGGCGAACAACCAAAAAATTCACTGGATGCCGAAACATTTAAAAGACGGTCGTTTTGGTAAGTGGCTTGAAGGCGCGCGCGACTGGGCAATTTCCCGAAATCGTTTTTGGGGCGCGCCAATTCCCGTGTGGGAGTGTGAAAAATGTGACCAGCAAAAAGTTGTGGGCAGTATTGAGGAATTACAAAAAAATAGAGAAAGTACAGATCTTCATGATCTTCATCGTCCCTATATTGATCAAGTAGAATTGTCTTGTACATGCGGTGGTACGATGAAACGTATCACAGAGGTATTTGATTGCTGGTTTGAATCAGGGTCCATGCCGTATGCGCAGTGGCACTATCCGTATGAAAATAAAAAACTCGTTGAAAAAAACTATCCGGCCGATTTCATTGCAGAAGGATTAGATCAGACACGCGGATGGTTTTATACGCTTACTGTACTTGCAGCCGCGCTTACAAGAAAAGATAGTGGGCTAGGGGAAAACCAGCCGGCATTTAAAAATGTTATCGTCAACGGTTTAATACTTGCGGAAGACGGTAAGAAGCTTTCCAAAAAATTACGAAATTATACACCACCGGAAGAAGTATTTGACAAATACGGCGTGGATGCGCTGCGCTACTTTCTCTTGGCATCTACGCCCATAGGTGAGGATTATCGCTTTGCCGACAAATCAGTGCAAGAAGCGCTCCAAAAAGTGCTCATGATCCTTTGGAATGTCGTGCGGTTTTATGGTATGTATGCTGATAGCGCAAGCACTGACAAAAATAGCAAGAAAGGAAAAAAGCAACAGGTGCATATACTGGATAAGTGGATAATTGCTCGTTTGCACGAGACGGTTGAAGAAGTGACGGTAAAAATGGATGAGTATGATTTGACGCGCGCGACACGACCGCTAGCTGAATTTATCAATGACCTTTCAACATGGTATGTACGGCGTTCGCGCGATAGGTTCAAGAGTGATGATGAGAACGACAAGAAAGTAGCAATTTCCACCTTGCGTGAAGTGCTTATGACCTTAAGCCAAGTGATGGCGCCTTCCATGCCTTTTATGGCGGAGCGTGTCTACCAGGCTGTTGGCGGTGCAAAAGAATCGGTGCATCTTGCGGATTGGCCAAAAGCACATATAGATTTGAAGGATGATCGTGTTGTACAAGACATGGTGCGCGTACGAAAATTGGTAGAGATGGGCTTGGCGTTGCGCAATGAAGCAAGCGTGAAAATTCGGCAAGTATTGGGAGAGGTGCGCATAGCAAATTATAAAATACAACCAGAGTATGCCCAGCTTATAGCGGATGAGCTGAATGTGAAAAAGGTTATTGAAGGATCGGGCAAAGGAGAGAAATGGCTAGTCAGTCGTGAAAGTGATGTAGAGGTGTGGCTCAACACGGAAATAACCGACGAGTTAAGACAAGAAGGACTGCTTCGTGAAATGGTGCGTACGGTAAATTCTTTGCGCCGTGAAGCGGGTTTGACCATAAAAGACAGAGCACACCTTTATTACGAGACACGAGACACATATCACAAAACAGTGCTAAAGAAATTTGAGAAAGAACTTTTGCAAAGCACGCTCTGCGATGTGTTAAAAGAAGGTGCCAGCGGTGAGTATGCAAAAAAACTTATGATTAATGAAGGAGAAATAATGTTTTCCCTACAATAGAATATATGAAAGTCACACTCCATACAATAAAAGAGGCGCTCCCCACACCGGTCTTGGTTTTTGCTTTAGCTCAAGGAGAATCTCTTGCCAAACATCCTCTTTGGAAAAAGGTCAGCGCTAAAGATGCGTCTTATCTTTCCATGGTGGTAAAAAAAGAATTTAAGGCAGAGGAAAAAGAATGTAGAGTGGTGGTTTTACCAAGCGGTAAGAAAGTATTGCTTGCGGGTAAAGGCGAGGAAAAAAAATGGAACCATAGAAAGATGCTTTTGTTTGTACGGCAGCTTGTGCAAACCGCAAAAGCAGCAAAGATTGATGGGTATGCGCTTACACTTGCCGATTTTGATAAAGAAGTTAATCCAACACTTGTTGAGCAGATTGTTGCGCAAACTATTATTGCTAACTATGACTTTCATCAGTATAAAAAGCGTCCAAAAGACGGCTGGCCGTCAGTTGAAACACTTGCCTTAGTCGTGGAAGAAGTAACACAACCGCTTAAAAAGGCGGTAACGACAGGAAAAGTTATGGGCGAGCAGGTCAATAACACGCGTGATTTAGCGAATATTCCGGGAGGAGACATGACGCCAACGCTTCTTGCGGACAGAGCTCGTGCTGTAGGAGAAAAAATAGGCGCGAGAGTAACAGTACTTGGAAAACATCAAATAGAAGAGGAGGGTATGGGAGCGGTTTTAGGTGTTGCACGAGGCAGTGACGAAGAGCCAAAATTTATTATTATGGAATACAGCGGCGGTGAGAAAAATGAAAAGCCAACGGTGCTCGTAGGTAAGGGCGTCACTTTTGATACGGGTGGTATGAATTTGAAGCCGGACAAAGCTATGCTTGGTATGCACATGGATATGGCGGGCGCGGCAGCCGTTATTAATGCGTTTGCGGCGCTTGTGCGCTTAAAAGTAAAAAAGAATATCGTGGCGCTGGTACCCGCAGTGGAGAACATGCCAAGCGGATCTGGGTACAGACCGGGCGATGTGTTGAGATCACTCTCGGGTTTGACAATTGAAATTGGACATACCGATGCTGAAGGAAGGGTGATATTAGCGGATGCGCTAACCTACGCCAAACGGTATAATCCATCTAGAGTACTAGATGTTGCAACGCTCACCGGTGCTGCAATGGCAGCGCTAGGGAGTAGAGCAAGCGCTATTTTCTCAAAGAATGAAGAGCTTATTATGGAATTAAAAGAAGCGGGAGAGAGTGCGGGAGATTTTGTGTGGGAGATGCCTCTGTGGAATGAATATGAGGAAGAAATTAAAGGGAATGTTGGTGATGTGCAGAACATTGGAAAATTTTCAGGCAGGGGCGGCGCAATTACCGCTGCCATGTTTTTGTACCAGTTTGCGAAAAAGTACAACTGGGCTCATATTGATATCGCACCGACCATGGAAAGCATTGAAGGACAGTATTTGGCAAAAGGAGCGACCGGGGCGGGATGTGCCTTGCTTATTCAAATGCTGAAATAAAAAATATGCATGTGTGTATCTTAAAAATAGGTGGAAGTCTGCTTGCGCCGAAAGATACGACAGTATTAAACAGAGAGTTTATGCAAGACTGCGCCACACAGCTGGCGCAGTTTCAGTATGAGTATCCTCATCAGCGGCTTATACTTTTGCATGGTGCGGGATCGGTTGGACACTTACTCGCACAAGAGTATTGTATTGCGTCTGAGGTGCAAACGAAAAAACAAAAAGAGGGATTTGAAAAGACGCGCATCGCGGTGAGAGAGTTCAATAAAGTCTTTATGGAATATCTTGCAGTAGCTGGGGTGCGCGCAAAAACTTTTTCTCCTGGAGATTTTGTTGAGGAAAGTGAGGAAGGAAGTATGCAATTTGATGTTGTGCCAATTATTACAGAATTACAGCAGGGCACTATCCCCGTGCTTTATGGCGACATGATCAGGTCAGAAAAATCCGGAGGGCGTGTATTATCTATGGACGAAGGCGCTGTCATATTGGCAAATCGTTTGCATATCAGCAAACTATTTTTTGCGACAGATGTTGCCGGTGTGTATGATGATGACCCAAAAAAATATCCAAACGCGCATCTTTTGCAGAAAATTAATGTACAAAACGTGCAAGATCATTGGTGTACTGCTCAGGGTGCGGATGTAACCGGTGCGATGGGGGGTAAACTCACCGCACTTAAAAAATTACCACAAGGCAGTACGGTATTTATTTTTGACGGGCGTGTTCAGAAAGTAATAATTGATGTTTTGAGAGGAGCGTCAGATATTCAAGGAACATCTATTACCGTATAAAAAAACCAACACGGATGAGTGTTGGTGAATGCTCACTGTATAGCGAGCATTGTGGGTGAGAGCGATGATTCAAAAGAGCATGAGAAAGGAAAGTGCAATGTAGTGTCTACTTCTTCGTTATGCCAAAGCTCCAGTATCTGGAGCATGGGGGGACGATTGATGCATTGAAGTGCGTCTTGTATAGAGACTCGTTGTGTTTCCAACTCTCCTTTGTGCGCAGTACATTCGTCATCGGTCTTTCCCTGAAAAACACGAATTGTCGCAACGCACGGTCCATCATTGTAAAGATTGCAGTAAAAGATTTGTGTTGCGCTGACAAGTGCGCACCCTGTTTCTTCTCGGAACTCTCGTTGTATGGCATTGTACGCGTTTTCGCTGTCTTCAATTCTTCCTGCCGGCAAAGAAAGTTGTCCAGCCACTTTCCCTATACGAATATCCGACTCCTTTTCTTTGACAAGAAATATTCTTCCCTGCAGATCTGTCGCAATAACCGCTACTGCACGAATGGTGTTGTAGGAAGTACGCAAATCCATAATTCCCCCTTACTGTTGTAATAGTCAAAGAGCAGTTGTGGTTGTACAGTTTAGTACTCTACACATTTTTTTATATATTGTCAAAAAAAAGAGGAGTGTGTCCGCGCCTCGTGTGAGGTTTGGACAGACTCCTTTGAGATGGAGAAACGTCGGTCGGCTAGCCGCCGAACAAGGGGAGAAAAGCGATGCCCTTGGACTTTGCTACTGTGATGGCGATGCAGAGGATGGAAAATGCGATGAAGAACGTGGTTGGGTTGAAGAAGCGATGATTGTTGAAAAATTTCATGACTCTTCTCCATAGGGTGGAGGGTGAAACAAAGAAGGAACGAGAGTACTGCTAACTACAAAGTAGCATACTCTCTATAAGGAAATTTGTCAAAAAACTTCTAAAGATTTCTTATATCATCCTTAAGGAATTCCCTAAGGAAAACCTTAAGGATAGCAAACAAAAAAAGAAGGGGTAGCGCACTTAGGTGTACGCTACCCCTTTGGGTTGAAGGTTCAGTTGTAGCGGTTACTTTTTCTTGCCGCATCAATGTGATGCGGAAAGTCACGCGTCTTCCGTGGCGCGCCGTGCTTCTCCGCCCAATCGCGCACATCCTGCTCGGAGACTTTGGTCTCCGGAATGTTCTTTTCCTTGGCGATCTGGGCGACCACCTTCTCAATTGGACCGATGTACTCACGCTGTGCGGTGTACGAAGAAGAGGGTGTCCCGTTTCCGTTGTTGTTCCCGGCTTGAGACGTAAGCCAAGAGAAGTACGCGTTCACATGAACGCAGCTTTCCTTGTCTCTTTCCCTCTGCGCCTCGCGCAGTAACACCATCTCGTTGATGGTGCCGTGCTGCTTTTGCAGCACATGAAACTTCGGCACCCACCAATCCGAAACGCTTTGCAGCTCCTCGGAAATGGTGTTGTTAATAATCGCGGTTGCGGACATAGCAACTCCTCCTTGTATGTGGTAGCGCGGAAACCGCGCCAGTGTTGAAATGAACGAAGGAGTATTGTACCATAGTACACTAAATCTGTCAAGACATGACGTAATGAACATTATAGAGTAGTATAGAAAAGAGTCTTTATGTTCCATGTTCTATGTTATGTGTTACGTGAATGTATGATCTATACTCTTTCCGGAAAAATTTCCTATAAAAATAATGATTTTCTCGTGGTGGAAGTAGCTGGTATCGGCTATCAGGTGTTTGTGACGACTGGTATGATGCGGTTTGTTGAGCAAGGGCAGGAAATAAAGCTTTTCACGCACCAGTATGTACGGGAAGACGCGTTGAACCTTTACGGATTTTCCACCAAAAATGAATTGGTGTTTTTTGAGCAGCTTTTGGGTATTTCCGGCATTGGGCCAAAATCAGCTTTGGGCGTGCTTGGCGTGGCGCCGGTTGAAGAATTACAAACAGCTATTCAAAAAGGCGATACACACTTTCTGACCAAAGTGTCCGGCATAGGCAAAAAGACTGCGGAAAGAGTGGTATTGGAATTGCGCGATAAATTGGTGGAGAGTGATGGTGAACAAAGCGGCGCGGGAGCTACGAGAAGTGAGGAAATAGAAGCGCTTGAAGGTTTGGGCTACAGCGCATCAGACGCACGCGAAGCATTAGTGCACGTTCCGGCAGATATTACAGATGTTGCAGAACGAGTGAAAGCCGCATTGCAAATATTGGGAAAATAGAAATAATATGGAAGTACGAGAAGTAGTCAATCAACAGGAATGGAATAAGTTTGTGCAGTCAGTTAGCTCACCGGCACAACTCACGCAATCGTGGGAATGGGGAGAATTTCAAAAAAATATTGGGTGGAAGGTGGAAAGGCTTGGCGTGTATGAAAATAATCAACTTATAGCAGGTATGCAGTGGTATCAGTTGCCACTGCCCTTTGGTTTTTTGTATGGCTATGCACCTCGTGGGCCGATTTTTGTTAGTAAAGAAAATATTGATATGCTGGCTAAAGAGTTTTTTACTTCTGTACAAAAAACACTCGGAAAAAAAGGTGTCTTTTTACGCTGTGAACCGCTACACACTATAGAGCGACTTGCAACGCATGCGCCAGAGCACACGGTTACTGCACAACCTGAAAATGAATGGGTGCTTAACGTAACGTACAATGAAGAAGGGCTATTGCAAAACATGCACCCCAAAACTCGCTACAATATTCGCTTAGCAGAAAAGAAGGGAGTGCGCGTTGCTTCGATAGAGAAAAAATATTTTGGCGGTGTATGGAAGTTGCTGCAAGAAACAAGCAAGCGAGGAGGATACTATCTTCACACAGAAACATATTACGAAAAATTGCTTGAACAGCAACTCGCAAGATTGGTAGGTGCGTATTATAAAGACACACTTATTGCAGTGACACTCCTTTGGTCGTTTGGTGATACAACTGCTTATTTGCATGGTGCTTCTTCTTATGAACATCGTAATATTATGTCGCCCTATCTCTTGCACTGGGAGAACATAAAAAAAGCAAAGGGAGATAGAAAACAGTGGTATAACTTTGGCGGTGTTGCGCCGGAGGATGATACGCAAAATTCATGGAAAGGTATTACAAGGTTCAAAAAAGGGTTTGGCGGGAAAAGTAAAAACTATCCGGGAACTTACGACTACATTTTTGACAAAAAGAAATATTGGGTATATCGTATGTCTAGAAAGTTACGCCGCACCTTAAAAGCAGTTTGATCAATGTAGTAATTTCTGAGGAGGAGGTCGTTATGTATACCCGATGTTCTTTGCTAAGTACTTTGCAAAATATTGAATTGTACGATGGTGGTATACATATGGTTGCAAATATGGAGGTGGGAGATTTTCGCAAACTACACAATCTTTTTCATGCTCCGGAAAATAGATGCGCAACCTTGATCAGATTTCAGGCGTGTTGTTACTCTTCTGTTGAGCGGTCTGACAGCGTACTTTTCACTCTGCAAGCGATATGCATCTTCTTGAGCGAGGTTGTTACCGTGCCGTTTACGCATCAAAGGGTGAGAAACACTTTTCTTTCACTGGATGCGCAAAAAGCCATTGATGGTATTACAGGTTATCAAGCGGAGCTGTATCCCGAGTCGCTTGATGATGGAAGGAATATTGTCATCAGTTCGTTTTCGGAGAACATGTCTTTGACACCGTGATTTCTTACGGTGTTTTTTTGACGAAACAGGGGGTGAGTGCTACAGTTTGATCATGCTGTTATCTGCAATAAAAAAATTAATTCCAAAACCACTCTTTCATGCACTGCAACCGGTGTGGCATTGGGGGTTGGCGTTTTTGGGTGCTCTTGTGTACCGATTTCCTTCTCGCAAGCTCATTGTCATTGGCGTGACTGGTACCAAAGGCAAGACAACCACGTGTGTACTTTTGACGCACATTCTTGAAGCGGCAGGATATAAAGTTGGTATGACGACTACCGCTCTTTTTCGTATTGCGGGGCGTGAGTGGCTGAATAACACAAAGCAAACAATGCAGGGGCGTCTTACGATGCAAAAACTTTTGCGACGTATGGTGCGTGAAGAGTGTACGATAGCGGTGATCGAAACCTCGTCCGAGGCTATAAAACAATATCGGCATACATGGATCAACTATCAAGCGGCAATACTTACCAATCTTTCTCCCGAGCATATAGAATCGCACGGCAGTTTTGAAAAGTATCGAGAGGCAAAAGGAAAATTGTTTCGTGAAACGGCGAAGCAAAGAAATTCTTTGGCAGTGGTCAATCTTGATGAAAAAGATACAGATTATTTTTTACAATTTCCCGCGAAGAAGAAAATTGGCTTCACGCTCAACGGAGTACAAAACACAGAGGCGCAACAGACACTCTTTGCAACTAATCGCAATGTTACTGAAAGAAAGAGTAGCTTTATGGTTGGAGAGAGTACCTTTCATCTTCACCTTGGCGGTATTTTTAACGTTGCAAATGCTTTAGCGGCACTTGCGGTTGCAAGAAACCTTAATATTGATGATAAAACTATACAAAAAGGATTTGACCGTGTGCAGAGTGTACCGGGGCGCATGGAATATATTGATGAAGGACAAGATTTTGATGTAGTAGTAGATTATGCGCATGAGCCGCGCTCGCTTGAAGCTATCTATACAGTGCTAAAAAGTAAGACACGTGGAAAACTTATTGCTATTCTTGGTGCTGCGGGAGGTGGAAGGGATAAGCAAAAACGCGCGCGGTTGGGAGAGCTTGCGGCACAATATGCTGATGTAGTGATCGTGACTGACGAAGATCCTTATGATGAAGACCCTCGAGCTATTATGGATATGGTTGCTGAAGGTGCTCGCTTTTTCGGGAAAACATCGGGTGTCGAGGAGGAACGAAGAGACGGGAGTACACCCGATGTTGAGGAGAAAAAGCATCATTGTACGGTAGAAATTATTGAAGATAGAAAAAACGCTATCAAAAACGCTATCAAACAAGCGCAATCAGGAGATGTGGTCATTATAACGGGTAAAGGGTGTGAACCGTGGATAATCCGTGCAAATGGAAAAAAAGTTCCTTGGGATGACAGGGAGATTGTGAGAAAAGCGCTTCAAGAGAAAAACTCTTGACACTCCTTTAAAAAAAGCATATACTGCATGAGCTAAATGGGTACCGTACAACTTGAGGTAATAAGACTCTTACATAAATAAAGATAGAGGGTAGGCGGAAGTTCTTGCTATGATTAGAAAGGCATAAGAATTTCAGCGTGGTCTCTCTCAGAAGTAAGGGAGATTTTTTTGCGCTCTAGCGCGGGAAGATCACGAACAGAACTTTGACAATTGAAAAGTGACAGAATCACATGACGAATTTTCGAAGCCTCCGGTTTCGGAGATTCAACAATACGCCAATTCTAAATTTTGAATTTCTACTCGCAAGAGTGGATATTCTTCTTCAATTATGAGAGTTTGATCCTGGCTCAGGATGAACGCTGGCGGCATGGCTAAGGCATGCAAGTCGAACGACCACATTCGGGTGGGAGTGGCAAACGGGTGCGTAACACATTGGTAACCTACCCCCTGCTGGGGAATAACTCATCGAAAGGTGGGCTAATACCGCATAGTTTCATGCAACATAAGTTGTATGAGTAAAGCTTTATGTGGCAGGGGAGGGGCCTATGGCCTATCAGCTTGTTGGTGAGGTAAAAGCTCACCAAGGCAATGACGGGTAGCGGGTGTGAGAGCATGACCCGCCTCACTGGGACTGAGACACTGCCCAGACTCCTACGGGAGGCTGCAGTCAAGAATATTCCTCAATGCGCGAAAGCGTGAAGGAGCGACGCCGCGTGCAGGAAGACGCCCTTCGGGGTGTAAACTGCTTTTATAAG
>CAZZDA010000013.1:0-3089 GCA_964652585.1 uncultured Gammaproteobacteria bacterium
GTCTATAGTTAGCGCAATTATTACTTTTTTTGTGATTTTAACCGGACACTAGTATCCTGAAATATATAAAAAATGTCCTCAAAATCCTATAACAAGAATAACGGTTTAAGCGCGCGGGCGAAACGCTCGTGGGTTTTTTTTGGTATCGTACTGCTCATACTTGCGTCAGCCGCGATTGTGTATCCGCAAGGGTATAACAAGACACTCGATGTATTGCGCTTATCGGGTGATGGGTCGTTTGATCGTGATGACCGATTTCATTTGGGATTGGACTTACAGGGCGGTGCACATCTCGTGTATGAAGCGGATATTTCTCGTATTACCGATGACGCGGGAGCGGCAGTTGACGGGGTGCGTGATGTGATTGAGCGGCGGGTGAACAGTTTTGGCGTGGCGGAACCCTTAGTGCAAACGACAAAGGTAGGAGATTCGTGGCGCATCATTATAGAATTGGCGGGAGTTTTTGATGTAAATGAAGCAATACAGCGCATTGGTAAGACACCACTTCTAGAATTTAAGGAAGAAAATGCCGAGCCGCCGCGCGAGCTTACCGAAGAGGAGCAAGTTGAATTGGATGCGTTTAATACTGAGGCAAAAGATAGGGCGGAGGATATTTTACGGCAAGTACGTGTCGCGGAGCGTGATTTTGCGGAAGCGGCGGTGGAATTCTCGGAGGATCATTTAACTAATGCACAAGGCGGTTCAATGGGCTATATATTTGCCGATGATCCGCGTTTCGGTGCGCTTGTTGCAGCGGTACAAGATCTTGAACAAGGAGGTATTGCACCGAAAGTGGTGCAAAGCGCTGAAGGGCATCATATTGTACGACTTGTAGGTACGCGTGAAGAGGCGCAAGAGGTTTCTGCAAGCCATATTTTGCTCTGCTGGCAAGGTCTTTCCACCTGCGCAAATGAGCGCACTAAAGAAGAAGCATTCGCTGAAATTACCGCACTCAAAGAACAGGCAAGTTCTGACAATTTTTCGGAATTAGCAACAGAAAACTCAGATGATCCGGGTTCCGGAAGTGTCGGAGGAGAACTGGGATATTTTAAAAAAGGGCAAATGGTGCCGGAGTTTGAAGATACAGTGTTTGCACAAGCAATTGGCGCGGTATCAGATGTGATTGAATCACAATTCGGCTATCATCTTATTTATAAAACCGATGAACGGCCGGTAACAGAGTATGATATTGCGCATATATTGATACGCACCAAGAGTGCGGTGGATGTCTTGGGGCCGCAAGAGCAGTGGCAAAATACTGAACTCACCGGCAAACAGTTAAAACGCGCGGTAATGGAATATGATCCAACCACAGGCGAGCCGGAAGTGGGTATTGAATTTGACAGTGAGGGAGAGAGACTTTTTGGGGAGATCACTGAAAGAAATATCGGCAAACCAATTGCCATTTTCCTTGATGGCGAACCCATTAGCATTCCTACCGTACAACAAAAGATCTCAGGGGGAAACGCAGTTATTACCGGACAATTTTCGCTTCCTGAGGCAAAAGAGCTGGTACAGCGTTTAAATACAGGTGCCTTACCCGTACCCATTGATCTTATAAGTCAACAGACCGTAGGCGCGACTCTTGGACAGGATTCTCTTGAGAAAAGTTTGCGAGCCGGTTTGGTAGGGCTTATATTGGTTGCGCTCTTTATGTTGCTGTATTACCGGCTTCCGGGCGTTTTGGCAGTACTTTCGCTTGGGGCTTATGCACTTATCGCCCTCGCACTCTTTAAGCTCATTCCTATTACACTTACCCTTGCCGGCATTGCCGGATTTATTCTTTCCATAGGTATGGCAGTGGACGCGAATGTGCTTATTTTTGAACGCATGAAAGAAGAGATTCGCCGAGGGAGATCGTTGGACGCGGCTATTGATGAGGGATTTGCCCGCGCGTGGACATCAATTCGTGATGGTAATGTTTCAACGCTTATTACCTGCTTTATTCTCTTTACGTTCACGACAGGCGTGGTGCAAGGCTTCGCGGTTACGCTTGGTATTGGCGTGCTGGTCAGTATGTTCTCGGCAATTGTCATTACTCGCACGTTCTTAAAAATTATTGCCACATGGCATTGGGTAAAAAAGCCGGTGCTCTTTGGCAGAAAACTACCACTTACATAGTCTTATGAACTTTACTTTGATACAAAATCGCCGTATATGGCTTACTTTTTCAGGAATTCTTGTTATCACAAGCATAGTACTCTTTGGTGTGTGGGGTTTGAATCTTGGTATTGATTTTACCGGCGGATCGCTTCTTGAAATATCTTATGAAGAGAGCCGCCCTTCCGCTGAAGAGATAGGTGAGAGTGTCCGTGCATTGGATGTTGGCGATGTACGCGTGCAATTGACAGGTGATGATGGTGCTATTATACGATTGAACAACATTACTGAAGAAAAGCATCAGGAAATTCTTGCAGCACTTGCGCATACCGCCGGTGAAAACGGGCTCATTGAAGAGCGATTTGAATCTATTGGACCGGCAATCGGGGAAGAGTTAAAAAGGAAAGCGTTTTGGGCAATGTTAACGGTACTGATAGCTATTATATGCTATGTCACTTGGGCGTTCCGTAAGGTAAGCAAGCCTATTGTGTCGTGGAAATATGGCGCGGTAACAGTGTTAACTCTTTTTCATGATGTATTGATTGTGGTTGGGGTGTTTGTGCTTCTTGGAAAGTTTGCGGCGGTAGAAGTTAATACAGCTTTTATCGCAGCGCTTTTGACGATTTTAGGATATAGCGTGAATGATACCATTGTAGTTTTTGATAGAATTCGAGAAAATCTTCATAAGCATTTCTTGGAAGATAAAGAGGGATTTGAAGGGTTGGTTAATGTGAGTGTTAATCAAACTATTATGCGATCTTTGAATACCTCATTTACCACACTGTTTGTACTGCTTGCTGTTTTCTTCTTGGGCGGTGCAACCGTGCACTATTTTATACTCGCGCTTGTTGTTGGTGTCTTGGTTGGTACCTACTCATCCATTTTTGTTGCCTCGCCATTGCTGGTGCAATGGGAGAAGATGAAAAAATAGAAGTAGGTGTAGTAATTTCATTGCTTTATCATCGCAAATACCGTTGCGGTATTTTTTT
>CAZZDA010000013.1:3189-19025 GCA_964652585.1 uncultured Gammaproteobacteria bacterium
TAGGTGTAGTAATTTCATTGCTTTATCATCGCAAATACCGTTGCGGTATTTTTTTATTTTGATATTGACCTCCCATTCTATTCCATCAAAATTAGATTATTTGACATATTTTTAGAAATCTGCTATATTGTTTTTATATTCCCATGTTATTGTAAATCAATAACACACTTTTATGGAAAATACACAAGTAAAAACAGCTATTTTGGATACGATCATACACCTTAATCAAGAAGATCGCGTGCGGCATTTCACCCCAAGCGAGTTTTTGAATACCATTTTTAACTTGCTTTCTGAAAAAGAGCGCGATGTTTTGACGCGTCGTTTTGGATTGTACGGTACGCCGTCGCAAACACTGGAATTTATTGGAAAGCACTATGGTATTACGAGAGAGCGTGTGCGTCAAATTGCAGTTGGAGCGATAAAAAAAATGCGCGGTGACAAACAATTTCTTGCGATGCGTGATCAGGTTGAGAGTGTATTAGAACATATTTTACGTAAATATGGCGGTGCAATGGAAGAGGTTATGCTTATTGATACTTTGCTTGCAGAAACCGATATGCTGCCCAGTACGAAAAAAGAACGGGAGGCGGAATATGTCAATATGAAATTTATTCTCCAACAGCTCATGCCTGATCAATTTGCGTTGGTGACTGGTCATTTATATCGACGCGGATGGCGTTTGCTTGAACATCCGGAAGAAGTGGTGCAGAATGCGGTTGAAGATCTGCATACGGTTGTGCAGGAAGAGGGTAAGCCACAGGCATTTGAAGATATTTTTACACAGTATGAAGCAGCACCAAGCTACAAGAAAATGTATGAGTTTGTGACGCAGATGCCTCTGGCATCAGAAGAACATGTGGAACAAGAAATTATGCGTATTGTGCATACGCTTATGTATCTGAGCAGCAAGCTGGCAAGCAATATTCTTGATGAATGGGGTCTTGCTGCGTGGCCTACCGTGCGACCGAAAAAAATTAATGATAAAATATATTTGGTGTTGAGAAAAGAAGGAAAGCCGCTTCATTTTAACGATATTACCGAGCGTATTAATAGCACTAACTTTGATGAAAAGAAGGCATATGTTGGCACCGTGCATAATGAGCTTATTCTTGATAAAAAATATGTTCTGGTTGGTAGAGGAATGTATGCACTAAGAGACTGGGGCTATACAGGAGGGACGGTTGCGCAAATTGTTGATAAAGTACTCTCGGCAAGTGGAGAGGGTCTTACACGAAAAGAAATTATAGAACAAGTTCTTGAGCAGAAGCATGTGAAAGAAAGCACTATCTACCTTGCGCTTTCAGATAAGGATCGTTTTGCAAAAAATGAACAAGGACGTTATATAAAAATTGTCTAATTTTCCCCTCAATCTCATGGAGATTGCCCTCGATTTTTCTTTTTTTTCAAGTATTGCGCACCTACCACCTCACCTAGCGGCATGGCAGCTGCTGATACATGGAGGGTGGTTAATTTTTGTTATACCGTTTCTCTACATATTGCCCGGTATATGGCTTGACTGGAGGCAGCGTCGTTATGCGCGAAATATACAATTTACTCTGCTTGCTCTTGATATACCAAAGAATCTTGAGCGTACCGCGAAGGCAATGGAGCAAGTATTTAGCCATTTGGCTGGGGCGCATGCGGCTCGTGATTGGTATGATAAATGGTGGATTGGTGTAACGCAGCCCTATTTTTCGTTTGAAATTATTTCTATAGAGGGATATATTCAGTTTCTTGTATATATGCCAAAGTCATACCGCGATATTGTAGAAGCAGCGGTATACGCGCAATATCCTGACGTACTTATCACAGAAGTAGAAGATTATACGCGAAATATTCCAAATATTTATCCATCAGAGACGCATGATGTGTGGGGTTCGGAACTAAAATTGCGCAATAATGATATGTATCCCATTCGCACGCATCCTGCCTTTGAACATCAGCTGACGCAGGAATTTTTGGATCCTCTCGGGGATATGATGGAGATGCTCGCGCGTTTCAATCAAGGAGAGCAATTTTGGCTGCAAATTATTGTCACGGCTATCAATCAAAATTGGAGAGAAAGAGGAGCAAAGCTTATTAACCAAATAGTAGGAAGAAAAATAGCAAGCGAAGGCATGCTTTCAAAGTTGAATTTTTTTGGGATTGGCGATGAGCTGCAAAAACTTACCGGGGAAATGAGAGATCAAATAACAGGGCTTTTTGGCCCTGCTGGTGAAGGAGCGGCGCAGAAACCGACTGAAAATATGGATGTACTTGCGAGATTAACACCCGGAGAACGCGAATCGTTAGTTGCTATCCATGAAAAAATTTCGAAAACAGGTTTTCATACGCGTTTGCGCATGGTGTATGTGGCGCGCAAAGAAGTAATGAACAAAACAAAAGCAGTGAATGGTATTATGGGGGCGCTTCGGCAGTTTGATTCCTTAACGCTGAATGGCATAAAACCAAATAAAAAATATGGTACCTTTGCGGGACACTTTATCTTTCCTGATCGTATTCGGAATTTTAAAAAAGGCAAGGTTATACGCGCGTATAAGCGTCGTGAGCAGGGGTATGGTACGCCGCAGGTAATGAATATTGAAGAGCTGGCAACATTGTACCACCCACCTACACTGTACGTGAAAACAGCGAATCTCATGCAGGCTGATGCGAAACGCGGCGCGGCGCCAACAACACTTCCTTTGGAGCGTACAATGCCGCAGGTGCCAGAACGAGAAGAATCACCGGAGAGTACTCTTGGCGCACATTCTTTTGAGCAAGACAATAAGGAAGCAGTTCCGGATAACCTTCCTGTTGCATAAAATGTCTGTAGTACGTAGTATAGAGTAGTACGTACGGAGAACACTTTACCCTTATGGAAAATATCACACTTTTTGCAGAAACAAATTTTCGTAATCAGCGAAGACGTTTTGGTATCAAGGAAGATGATAGAAGAAGGCATGCGTATTTTATCGGAAAGACCGGTATGGGCAAAACAACAGTGCTGGAAAATATGATCATCTCTGATATTCGGGCCGGCAAGGGCGTAGGCGTGGTTGATCCGCACGGCGATCTTGCTGCAAAGATTGTCAAGTACATTCCGCCCCATCGCGTGAATGATGTGGTGTACTTCAATCCGGCTGATCTGGATTATCCCGTAGCATTCAATATTTTGGAAACTGTTGACGAGCGCTATAAACATTTGGTTGCATCAGGTATGATGGGCGTTTTCAAAAAGCTTTGGCCGGATGTTTGGAGTCCGCGCATGGAATATATTCTGAACAATACTATTTTGGCCATGTTGGATTATCCGGGTTCAACCATGCTGGGTATTCAACGAATGCTTTCTGATAAGGTATTTCGGAAAAAAGTGGTGGAGAAGATAACTGATCCGGTAGTAAAAGCGTTTTGGGTTGATGAGTTCGCAAAATATAATGAACGTTTTGCGCAAGAAGCGATCGCGCCAATTCAGAATAAAGTTGGACAGTTTTTATCGGCATCCATTATTCGCAACATTGTTGGGCAAGTCAAGTCTACCGTTGACATGCGCGCTATTATGGATGAACAAAAAATATTAATTATGGATTTATCCAAGGGGCGGATTGGCGAGGATAATTCAAAGCTTTTAGGAGGGCTCTTGATCACTCGCTTGCAGCTCTCGGCTATGGAGCGGGTAGATATTCCGGAAAGTGAACGTAAGGACTTTTATCTTTATGTTGACGAATTCCAAAACTTTGCAACAGAAGCGTTTGCGAATATTCTCTCAGAAGCAAGGAAGTATCGGCTCTGCCTTATTTTAGCGCACCAGTATATTGCGCAGCTTGACGAGTTTGTACGGCCGGCGGTTTTTGGTAATGTGGGAACGGTTGTGAGTTATCGTGTTGGCGCGGAGGATGCGGAGGTTTTGGCAAAGGAGTTTGCGCCGCGGTTCACGGAAGAGGATTTGGTTAATTTAGGAAAGTACGATATGTACTTAAAGCTTATGATTGATGGTATCGCCTCGGATCCATTTTCCGCGCGCGGTATGCCTCCATTACCTGAAAGTGAAATGCTGGGAAATGAAGAAAAAGTGATTCAAGTAAGTCGTGAACGCTATAGTAAGCCGCGGGAAATTGTAGAAGATAAAATTGCCCGCTGGAGTGGTGTGATGGACCTGCAAGATGACACACCAACTGAGAAAAAAATACCTCGAAAAGAAGATAAAGATCGTAGAAAAGAAGTATTGGCTGCCGTATTGGTGAATGCGCAAAAATCAGAGCAGCCGACGCGCGAGAATATATCGGCAAAATCTGTGAGCGACACTTCCTCAAAAACAGATAAACACAACAATCATACGCACGTTACCGCGTGCATGCGCTGTGGTATTGAAACGTCGGTATCGTTTCAACCGGATGGCGTGCGCCCCGTGTATTGTAAGAACTGTTTGAAAGAAATGCAGACAAGTCATTTTGGTGCACCGCCTACTCCCGCACAACAAAAGCAACAGGATAAAGATAGGGTTGCTGAAGTTGCGCCTGCGATTCCAAAAAGTGTTTCGCTTGCTGATGCGCTGGGAAAGAAGCCAATGGTATTTAAAGAAAGTAGCAAAAGAGAGTCTTCCTCAAAAGAAGTGCCAAAAAAAGCAAGGGGAAATCATTCCGCATCTCAGCATAAAAATATTCAACCAGGACAGGTGATAAAACTGAAGTCATGAATCATAAAGCATGAAGCTTAAAACAAAAAAGGCAGTCATAGACTACCCGTTATTCAAGTATTAAGCCAAGGAGCAGTGGCAGGTTCGGTGCCGTTAAAGTTACAGACTCGGCAATCAACTGCCAATCGAAGTACAAAAAATCCCTTCTCTGGGTCAAATTCCGTTTGAAACGACACAAGACAATTTCCTTTATCCGCGACCTTCTCATTGCACCGTGGACAGTACAGAGTAACTTCTGGCGGCAATACTATTGAACCACCACGACTTTCAACAAGTGCTGCTGTTCCAATTCTTGTTTGTTCTCCCATTACTATTTCCTTTCGGTAGAATAGGGTATAATGTACTGTAAAGTTGTTTATCACAAAACTATTTCCAAGTCAAGTGAAATTTTAAGTTTTAGGTTTTAAAGTATATGGCTTTTTTTCTCAAAGCAAAAAAATTGGATTATCGTGCGGGAAAAGAAAATGTAGTCGCGCTCAATCAGCGTGAAGCGTGGCATTATGGCTTGCGACCCGGAGATAAAATATTGTTGTCGTGGAACAAAAAAAAGATCATTGCACTTATTAATACGACAACCACTAAAGTCGCGGCAGGAGAGATTGGCATCTATCGAGATATTTGGGAGAAAAGCACCATTCAAGAAAATAAGATCGTTGAGTTGCGGTTCTTGAAGCGCGCGGAATCTATTGAGGCAATTAAAAAGAAGCTTTTGGGCAAGCAGCTGGCAAGCGATGATTTTGATGCGGTGGTAAAAGATATTGTAAGCGGAAGAATAGGGGATACGGAAATTGCCTATTTTGTGGCATCATCATTTATGCATCCCTATACTGACGCAGAGCTCTATTATTTGACCAAAGCAGTCGCGTCAAATGGAGAGCGATTGCGGTTACGTGGCACAGTGGTGGATAAACATTCGGTTGGCGGTGTCGCAGGGAATCGTACAACCATGATTGTCGTTCCTATTATTGCCACCACAGGTCTTATCATCCCCAAAACTTCCTCTCGTGCCATTACCTCGCCCGCGGGCACCTCTGATACTATGGAGGTATTGGCTCCGGTGAGTTTTGAGGCAAATAAAATTAAAGAGATTGTGAAGAAGCATAAAGGATGTCTCGTATGGGGTGGCGGTGTTAATTTAGCGCCGGCTGATGATAAAATCATCAAAGTATCGTACCCGCTTTCACTTGAGCCTTATGAAAAAATGCTTGTGAGTATTATGGCAAAGAAGGTGGCGTCTGATGTGAAATATCTGGTCATTGATATGCCGGTGGGGGAATTTGTGAAAATACCAAATATACGAACGGCACGAATGCTTGAGAAGAAATTTATTGCTCTGGGAAAAAAATTTGGCATTAAAGTGCGTGTGGTTATTACTCGTGCGAAAGAACCTATAGGACGAGGAATCGGTCCTGCATTGGAAGCGCGTGATGTATTACGCGTCTTACGGCAAACAGAACATCGACCGACTGATCTTGAGAAAAAAGCGTTGCTTTTAGCTGGTGAGCTGTTGGAGCTCTCGGGAAAGGCAAAGATAGGCGAGGGAAAAATGATCGCGACAGAAATTTTGACCAGCGGCAAAGCATGGGAAAAGATGGCTGATTTTATAGAAGCACAAGGAGGTGAGTCTAATCTTTCACCGGAAGAGATTACTTTAAGCGCTACCAAGCATTATGTAGATGCATCTCGTTCGGGTAAGATAACAGAGATCAATAACAGGGTTATTAATGATGTGTGCCGCACGCTTGGCGCGCCTTCAGAAAAACTTGCTGGTATTTATTTGAATAAGCGGTTAGGGGAAAAGGTACAAAAAGGAGCGCGCCTTTATACGCTTTATGCTGCTTCTCAAGGACGTATGAAACTTGCAATAAAAGCACTGGAAAAACGGAAGATCTATACGATCAAACGATAATCATACAAACATCTTGACGAAAGATGTTACCATGCTATACTGCGCGCATTATGCAATATACTATTTGGACAAACTTCTTTTTCTTTTTTAATGGACGAGAAAGGCCGGCTGTTCTGTAGTATGATAGTAAAACACCAGTAACATATCCGGTCGCAAAAGACCGGTTTTTTGTTCCTTACAATTAAACAACCAGAAAAGAGGAGGTGTTATATGTATTATAATAATATGTTGCATTTTCACTATACCGAAGATGCGTGTCCTGACATGGAGCTGCCTACTGAACTACAGCATATGTTGCGCCGTGCATTGCTTATTGCTGACTCAAAAGATCATGTACTGCTTACAAGCAGATTTAATATAGAGGAAGAGCTGGAAGTGCTTCATAGCCTTGGTTTTGGACCTCACGCTGAGAACGTTCTTTATCTTAATCGTTATTGCGGAGGTTACTACATTACTGAGGGAAATGTACAGGGATATGCACTAGATCCATTTACGAATGCTTCACAAGTGGTACATACTGTTGCCGCTTCTCTGGGGTGTAGAGTGATTGGCTCCGCAAGAGATATAGCTGTACAAGGAAACGATAAACGAATTTTTCAGCGGATTATCAACGAGCGCGCAGAACTAAGTCTTGGTCCTCGCGGACATGTATGTAGAAGGGAAGAAGTAGCGCAAATACTGGCAAGGTATTTTTCACAAGGTTTATCGGCGGTAGTCAAACATCCCTTTGGCGCGAGCGGACTTGGAACAAAAGTAGTGCATATGCTCCACGATATTCCGGACGATCTACCGCAAGAAGTGGTGGTACAAGAGTGCGTTGAGTACACGCATCAAGCAAGTGTGCAGTTCACTCTCATGAGCGATAATGAATTAGAGATCCCTAGTACTCTTATTGTTACGGATCAATGTGTTGATGGCACTCATCATGAAGGAAACGCGTTTCCTTCATGCTTTGATGAACGCGTGTGCGCACTGATGAAGTCTGCTACACACAAAGTACTTGTCGTATATCAGCAAATGGGCTTGAGAGGCATGGGGAGCGTTGATTTTTTGGTTGATACGGAAAGACATCTCGTCTATGCAACGGAAGTTAACGCGCGATGGACAGCGCCTCGCTATCCTCTTGAAGCCGCGATGCTTCATTTTGGCGAGTATCTACCCTTTGTGATGCAGGGGGTTGAGCTTAGCTCCGCCATGGGCATGAGAGATATTGCCGGACTCATACAGTCAGTGCTCTTCGATCAGAGCACAAGAAGAGGATGCGTGCCTTTTGCACACGTAACATCTCGTGATGGCGGCTCTTGTTATCTTCTTGCATACGGCAAAACACGCGAAGATGCAGAAGGTCTTTTCGCCAAAGCTCAAGAACGCCTCTTGTCGTCAGTATGAAATAGTTCTTTTGTAGGAACCCTGCCAACTCGCGGGGTTTTTTTATAGAAACTTCTCATGCATAGCAGTTGCTTCCACTGTAACCTTTTGCTATGCTATATACATTCTCTTATTGCCACGCCCATGGCGCATATAAAACAAACAACAAACCTCAAAGACATCATACTACGCAGTAAAAATGGTGATGAAGATGCGTATCGTGAGATTTTTGAACATTTGCATGGACGAGTGTTCAGTTATGTGCTATCTCGATCATCCGGGAGAGATGACGCGCTTGATATTACACAAACGGTCTTTGTAGATCTATGGAAAGGGTTGGAAAAGTTTGTATATGCAACGGATGAAGAGTTTTACGGCTTTGTGTTTCTCATCGCAAAAAGAAAGTTAGGAAAATATTATCGTGCACAACGCAATAATGTGGAATTTGATGAACGCTACATCACTGATAATTATGAGGTAGTTGTGGAAGATTACCGGCATCTTATGAAGTTATTGGATACATTGAAACCTGCTTATCAGGAACTTATGTGCCTACGTTATTGGTCGGGACTCTCTTTTGCTGAAATTGCTGAAATTCTCTCAATTCGTGAAGGTACGGCAAAGGTATGGCATCATCGTTCGGTCAAAAAACTTCAGAGACTATATGAAAAAACACTAGCCGCAGAATTATAATTATGAAGAATACGACACCTCAAAAACTTCTCTTGAATATACGACCAAAATCGCTGACCAAAAGTGAGCGAAGTGTGTTGTGGCAGGAAATACAAAAAGACATCACACCACGTACAAAAAAAGAAGAGAGGTTATTTTCTCTTGCTATTTTTCAATTGACGTCCGTACGCATGGCAACGGCAGCGTTTTTGATTGTTCTGTTGCTTGGAGGTTCAACAGTTACGGTTTTAGCTTCCAATGAAGCGAAGCCGGGGGATTTACTTTATCCAATTGATATTGCGGTAGAAAAAATACAGGTAGCGGTTGCTTCTGAAAATAAAAAACCTTTACTAAAAGTAGAGCATGCAAAAGAACGGTTTGAAGAAGTGGCGCAACTTGTTTTGTTGGACCAATTTTCTAGTGAAGATAGTGAGAGTAAAGAACCTATTCACGATGAAGAAGATGATGATGAGGAGGAGGGGCAACAAGAAGACAGTAGAGAAGAAGAAACAACGAGCTCTGCTGTTGTGATATTGCCTGATAGTGTTTATACGCTCAAAGATATACGGCGTACTGATAAGGCGTTAAGAAAGTCTCTGCGTTATCTTGAGGATACGAAAACATTTTCTCCCAATGAAGAGTTAGAGGGAGAAATGGATGAGCTTATACATGATCTTACCGCTCTTGCGCAAGGATATGTTGAGGAAATAGAGCGTGAGAGGGAGGATGATAATAGAGAAGAGAGAGAAGGTGTAAGAGAAATTACGCGCGATCTCAAAAGAGAATTTCGTTTACAACAAAAGGAGATAAGAAAGAGAGATCAAGAAGAGGTACGAGACAGACGTGATAGTGTACAAACAAGAAAAGAAGATCGTGATACGCAGACAGAAGAAGAAAGTAAAGAGGAAGTCAAAGAAAATGAACATGAAAAAGAAGAGTGGTCGGAAGAACAATTCGAGGAGTTGGCTATAAATGTTCTTGAGCGTATTAAAGTTGAAATAGATAAAGATAAGACACAGGTGAAAGTGTATTGGAGTAATGGTGAAGAGGAGGAATTCGTACTGCAAGTGTATACAGTCAATGAGATCATAGAAGAGATTTCCGACTTTCTTCAGATAGAGAGTACGGTAGTAAGTGATCTTATAGACATTGAATAAAGCATATTCTGCATGCAGAGCATTATTTCCCAACGTACCCTTTCTTTTCTCGGGCCACTCTTTCTCATAGTAGCAGGGACTTTTCCCTTATTTTTGTGGTCTCTTGAGATGCCGCTTGACCAGCGTTTTTCAAGCAGCACAAATACGCTCTTAAATGTGGGGAGGGCAACAGGGCTTGTGGGTATGGCGCTCTTTGCCATGACATTGATATTGAGCGGACGATTGAAGTTTTTAGAAAAGTATTTTGGCGGGATGGATAAGCTCTATCGCGTACATCACCGTACAGGCATTATTTCATTTCTCCTTCTTCTTGCACATCCGCTTGCGCTTATTGCAAGCTATCTACCGGTATCATTGATGTATGCAACATCGCTATTGATTCCCAGTGATAATTGGCCGCTGAACTTTGGGCTTTTTGCTCTAACAGGAATGATTATCTTGATCATTATAGCGGTATTCTCCGGATCATTTGGAAAAATACCTTATCACATATTAAAAAGAAGTCACGCGCTCTTTGGTATGTTTTTCTTTGTGGCATTTTTACATATGCTATTGATTCCCAGCGATATATCACGAGATCCATTGCTGAAGGGATACCTTATTTTCTTATCCGCGTGCGGTTTAAGTGCGTATACCTATAGAACTCTTGGCGGTAAATATTTTGTGAAAAAATACCGCTACACGGTAACACGGGTACGGAAACTCAATGAATCAGTCGCTGAAATACAGATGAAACCTTTTGACGATCCCATGGCATATCATTCAGGTCAGTTTATTTTTATACAGTTTAGAGACGGGGGCATAAATAAAGAAGTTCACCCTTTTTCCTTGTCATCAAGTCCTCATCAAGACATAGTAACGATTACAGTAAAAGCGCTGGGTGATTATACAAAAGAATTACCCTACGTACGCGTAGGAGCATCTGCATATATAGAAGGGCCTTATGGATATTTTTCTTTCGCAAATGCAAGGAATCACCATCAAATATGGATTGCCGGAGGTATTGGTATTACACCTTTTCTAGGCATGGCGCGGAGCCTGCTTCATAAGAATGTTGAAAAGTTTACGGTTGATCTCTACTATTGCGCGAAGAGGCAAGATGAAATAATACAGATGCAAGAACTTACCGAGATAGCAAAACAGTACCCTACATTTCGTGTTATTCCGGTATGCAGTGATGTTGATGGCTATCTTACCGCACAAACTATTGTTCAAAAAAGTGGCGGACTTACCGAGAAGGATATATTTTTGTGCGGACCACCTCCTATGATGCATGGCCTTATACGGCAATTAAGAACACTTGGTGTTCCTAGATCACTTTTACATCACGAAGCATTCCAACTTTTATGAAAAAACTTGTTTTTATTACGCTCATACTTTTTTTTACCAGCATCAATGCATTGCTTGCTGCACGGTTTGCAGTTTCACATTATGAAAAGCGTGCCCAAGAGCAAGGTGCTGTTGGAGGTGTAGATCTTGTAGTAGCGGGGGAGAATGATATGGATGCTACGCAAAGAAATATTACAACCTCTCGTGCGACAGGTTTTACCCTTGCTAGCATAGGACATCATTCTCTACAAGAAGATTGTTGGTTAGTTATACGTGATAAAGTGTACGATGTCTCTTCATATATTAATCAACATCCCGGAGGTGCCGATAAAATTGTAGAAAAGTGCGGACAAGAGGTTACGGGTATTTTTGCCGCACTGCATTCCAATGCTGCGTGGGATTTGCTTTCTGCTTATTATATTGGCGATGTGGGCAGTGCAAGTCAAAATGATCAACAGTTTGCAGAAGTACAGCAAGGTATGCTTGCTATTGCTGATCAAATATCAGGGCAAGAGAGTGTTACTACTATGTTAGTTAATCAAAATCCAACAACACCGGTGGCACCATCATCAAATCCACAACCGCAAAGTACACACATGACTCTATCACTTGCAGAAGCTGCGAAGCATTCCGTAGGAGGTGACTGCTGGCTTGTGATCAATAATAAAGTGTATGATGTTTCAAGTTATATTAATCAACATCCGGGTGGTGCTAAGAAAATTCTAGAGAAATGCGGTCAGGAAGTCGGTGGTATTTTTGGCGCGATTCATTCTAATTTTGCCTGGGATCTGCTTAAAAGCTATTTAATTGGGAATATTGGGGATACAGTTACCATCTCAACACAACCTGCACCAACAACGTCACAAGGTCAGACGCCAACACCACAACCCTCAGGAAGTCTTGAGGAGGCTATTCAACAGCAGTTTCCCGGAGCCACGGTGCAAAAAATTAAAACAGAGGATGATGGCAGAGCAAAAGTAGATCTTATACACAATGGAGATTTCTACAAAGTAGTATTTAATGCTGATTACTCCATAAAAGACATAGAAGAGAAAGATGATGATTAGAGTGTATCTCAAAAGTAATAAAAATAAAAACCTCTGCACTATGTAGAGGTTTTTAGATGGTGTATGATGTAGCGATTTTGGTCAATCTCTATTTATCACAAAATTAATAAAGTTGTGTAGCACCTTTTCTGCATAAGGAGTGTCAGTAAATAGCTGGTCTGGATCTACGTCTTCGGGTAGATAATCAGGGAACATAGAGAGTCGACCCTTCATACGACTGCGATTCATTTCAGGATGAAAGAGCACCCCCCATGCGTCTTTCCCCTTAACTCTATAGGCTTGTGGAAAAACACGTTCGGATTCTGCTAAATATTCTAATGTCCCGTTCAGTTGTGATACGACATGCTTGTGACCTAATTGTGCGTCAAATATCTTTGGAATATTTTTAAATAAGGGGTCACTTATTGAGCTCTCTTGAAGTGTTACTGGAAAAGTTCCGACTTCAACTTGTTGAGGATCGTGAACAACAGATCCTCCTTGTGATATACTTAGAAGCTGAAATCCAAAACAAACTCCGAGAATAGGTTTGTTGTGCGCGTGCACTTCGTCAATAAACGCGAGCACTTTAGAAAGCCAAGGCGTATCATGATCTTTGGTAAGACCAAGTTCTCCACTTCCTCCAAAAATGACTGCATCCACCGTATCAAGAAGATAGGGAGCTAGATTGCCATCAATACCATTGACATAGATCCATTTGACAGAATGTTGCAGTAGCGCTTCTTCAAAACACTCTTGTTCATGTTGTTCGGATATATCATGACGGAATTGTACAAGGAGAATTTTTGTAGACATAGTTTTTGTTTTTGTACTTGCATCGCGAAGCTCTGAGATACCAATGCGGCATGTAATGATATTTGAAGAGCAAAGCGGTGGTGCGCCGTGAGGGATTTGAACCCCCGACCATCTGCTTAAAAGGCAGTTGCTCTACCAGGCTGAGCTAACGGCGCAGAATTTCTAGAACGTGCCTACTATAACATATATTTTTTTTTCAAACAAGACTCTTGACCAATATATATTCTTATATTACGCTTCAAACTATTACACGCTCTTTGTCGGCGGCTAGCTTACATGTAGAGCCCATCGTTTTGATGGAGGTCCGGGTCGAAACCGGGCCGCCGACCAATTTTTGTTCTTCTATGTATAGTTGTACTTTAACAGAAAGGAGGGGTAGATAGCAATGAAAAAGAAAGGAAAAGGTAAAAAATACTATTGCCATTATTGTGGGGGGTATTTTCGTCTTAATACGAAAGGAGTTCTGCGCTCCCATTCTATCAATAAGTGTGGAATACTTATTCGATCATTTCCACAATGCAACGGAATGTATTCACAGCCTAATACAAAATCTTAGTTAGACAAGCTTTGCTTCTTTATATTCCGTCCCTAGGGCGGATTTTTTTATACAACACACAAATACACAAAAAAATGCTATACTACCTGCTGTGTATAGTAAAAATTTTAATTTCTCTTTCTTTCTATGCAGTGGTACGTATTGTCACAAGCTGACATTATCAAAAAACTGAAAACGAATACACACAACGGTCTCACACAACAAGAGGTGCAACGGAGGTTGAAAAAAAACGGATATAACGAACTTCCACGTGAAAAAAAAATAGGAATGCTTTTGTTGTTATTGCGTCAAGTGCAGAATGTTATGGTGTATATGTTGCTTATTGCGGCGGCAATAAGTTTGCTTTTGGGTGAATTTGTAGACATGTGGGTTATTCTTGCTGCAGTGATCTTAAATATCATTGTCGGCTTTATACAAGAAAATAAAGCACAAAATGCTTTATTTGCCCTACGCCAAGTTCTTACGCCTACAAGCATTGTAATTCGAGAAGGAGAGCATAAGGAAATAGAATCACGCGAGCTGGTGGAAGGAGATATTGTAGTACTTGATGAGGGGGCGTCGGTTCCGGCTGATCTGAGAATTATAGAGGCGCATAATCTCACTATTTCTGAGAGTTCGCTTACAGGAGAGGCGCAACCACAAAAAAAGAAGGTAGGAAAATTACGTACGGCAACGGCACTGGCAGATAGGGTAAATATGGCATTTATGGGAACGAATGTCGTACAAGGATCGGGTTACGGTGTCGTGGTTGCAACAGCACTCAACACGGAAATTGGCACTATTGCGCATTTAGTCGCAACAACAAAGGAAGAGCTCACTCCACTGCAAGAACGATTGAAAGTTTTTAGCGCTTTTTTGGGAAAAACCGTGCTCGGCATAGCGGCGGTCATACTGTTTTTTGGGTTATTGAGAGGACATTCATTTGGAGAAATGTTTACCGTTGCGGTAGCGGTAGCGGTTGCTGCCATTCCCGAAGGATTGGCCGTTGAGGTAACGGTCATTTTGGCAATTGGTATGCAGCAGATTTTGAATCGTAACGGTCTTGTAAAAAAGTTGGTAGCCGCAGAAACGTTGGGCAGTATAACCGTGATCTGTACGGATAAAACAGGAACGCTCACCGAAGGTTCCATGCGGGTTACCCATATCGCAACCGCGGGTACTTCAACAGCTTGGTCGGCAGAAAATAAGAAAACAAGCGTGTCGGAAGAGGTGATGCAAGTGTTGCGTATTGGTATGTTTTGCAATAATGCGACTATTGCAACCGCAACAACAGATGACACAATATCAAACCTTGCGGAAGAGCAGTATCTTGGTGATCCAACCGAAACGGCGCTTATACGAGCGGCGCGTATGGTAGGGTTGTATGAAAGTGAAAAGAAAAAAGTTCAGCGTGTTGATGTCATTCCTTTCTCTTCAGATGCAAAATTCATGGCAACACTTGATAAATTACCGGAAGGAAAAAAGCGCCTTCATGCCAAGGGAGCTCCTGAAATTATTGTAGAGCACTGTTCTCACATATTGATAGGAACAACCGTGCAAATCCTGACTCCGCTATTAAAGAAAAAGGTGGTAGCGCATTTTGAGTCTATGAATAAGAAAGGGATGAGAACTTTGGGTGTAGCATATAGTGAAGAGAATGCACACACGACAAAGATCACGGAAAAAAGCGCGGTATACACTAAAAAATTAACGTATGTTGGAACGGTTGGTATGCGAGATCCGCTGCGGGTTGGCGTAAAAGATACGATAGAGCTATGCCAAAGCGCGGGAATTATCCCGGTACTTATTACCGGCGATCATAAACTCACCGCACTTTCCATTGCGCGAGAGCTGGGACTGCCTTCTACAAAAAGTCATGTTATTGATGGAGCGCGACTTACCAAACTTTCAGACAGCCAACTTGCCGAGCAAGTGCAAAATTTTTCCGTGTACGCGCGTGTGTCTCCAAAAGATAAGTTGCGTATTGTGGATGCATGGCAAAAAAGGGGGGAGGTGGTTGCGATGACCGGTGATGGAGTAAACGACGCGCCGGCATTAAAAGCAGCTGACATTGGCGTAGCGCTCGGATCGGGAACCGATGTTACCAAAGGGGTGGCGGATCTTGTGCTTTTGGATAATAATTTTTCTACCATTGTTCGTGCGGTTGAACAGGGAAGAGTGATTTTTGAAAATATCCGCAAAGTTGCGCTCTACCTACTTTCTGATAGTTTTTCAGAGGTGGTAGTAATTGTGGGAAGTTTACTTATCGCACCTTTATTTTTGAGCGAGTATGGTGAATTGCCTCTGCCATTACTTGCGTCACAAATTTTAT
>CAZZDA010000014.1:0-18921 GCA_964652585.1 uncultured Gammaproteobacteria bacterium
TATAGTTAGCGCAATTATTACTTTTTTTGTGATTTTAACCGGACACTAGTAATTTTAAATCATGATTTAAATATGTATTTAATTACGTAATTAACCTGCCTGCCGGCAGGTTCAAGAGTTTTGTTGACAAAAGGTGTTTTTCCACTATACTGCACAGGAGTTACTGTAAAATACCGGATAGGTTAGTTTTTGAAATATTTTTTTCTAGAGCAATGAAGTAGAAAGTGTAGAAGTGCAGAGCACTTTAAGCTTTTTACTAAAAAAGCTGTAGGAGAAAATAGTCAAAAAGTACTGCCATACGGTATTTTTCATAAGCTCCAATGATCGTTTTTCTGCTCTTTTTATGAAAGGATATAAATCATGGGCGCAATTATCCCTCCGCAAGTAGCCGAAACTGCAACGAGTCGGTATTTGGCTGAACAAGGTCTTGTTCTCTTACACCGTGGAAAAGTACGTGATACCTACCAACATCCATTTAATTCCTCGTGGCTTGTCGTGGTAGCTACCGACCGGTTGAGTGTCTTTGATTTAGTTCTTCCCGCACTTATCCCTTACAAGGGAGAGGTTCTGACTGCGATGACACTCTTTTGGTTGACGAAGGTGCTTGTTGACTTCCCTCACCACCTTGAGCCTTCTGAAAAAGATCATTCGCTCAATGCAGTACATGATTTGAAAGACATGCTACCGAGACTTCCACTTAAGCGATGTCTTGTGGTACGGAAAGAAACGATTCAAGAATACGAACTGATTTTTCGTCATCATATCGGAGGATCGGTATACAAAACATACCTTGAGACAGGAACGGCCGGAGGACATAAGCTTCCATCTGGATTGCCAAAATGGAGTGTTTTGGAGGATCCACTCTTTACACCTTCCACAAAGGCTGAGATTGGACATGATGTCAATATTACTGCTGTAGAGTATTTTGCGGATATGGGAAAGGCCGGAGAAGATGCGGTTGCAATGTTCTCAAGAGCCTATAAGAGAGCATACGCGTATGCACGAGAGCGTGGTATCATTATCCTTGACACCAAGTTTGAAGGGGGTAGCGTTATTGCAGACGAGGTGCTGACTCCTGACTCATCACGATTTACTACGGTTGATGATTGGCAGCAGGCTGTCATTGAAGATAGAGATCCTATTTTTTACGACAAAGAGCCTGTTCGTCAATGGGGTAAAACCGTTGAAACGCCGTGGGGAACAGGATTACACAACAAATCTCTTGATCCACAAGATCCGGAACACACGAAGTTTGTTGCCAGTCTCCACGTACCTTCAAGAGTTGTTGATGCTGCTACAAAGCGTTACTTGGATCTCGCACGTGCAATGGGTGCGTTATAAACATCGCTTATCGAGGTTCATCCTTTCAATAATCACTGTACAGCTTGGGAAGAAGTGATTTCCCAAGCTTTTTTATACAATAAACAAAAGAGAAAAAATAGTATTGTCCAACACTCGGTGTTGGACAAATTCTTGACGTAAGCATATGTTAGTGGTATTCTACGCTTAGATTGTTCAACCTGAAGTGCATGAAAGGGATTAGTCATGGCAACGGCAAGAGAACTTACGACGGTGCGGGTGCGGTGCTCATATTGCTGTGAAGATCATGCAGTACCTATCGGAGGGTGGATAGTGTGTCCACAGAGTCTGGAGTATGTGTCTTCTCAAAACTATTTGTTTGCACGTAATAGGATGACAGTGACGCAAACATCCAAGTTTGAAAACCTTGCTCCCTACATTCGCTTACGAACGGGTTTTTCCTGATCTTTCGAAGTGTCAACTGCCCGGCTGGTCTCACGATTAGCCTTTTTTTATGCGACAACTTTTTTCTCAAAAAACGATAAAGATACTAGCTCTCGCAGTACTTGTTGGCATAGTTGTAACACCTTTTTTCTTTATAGAATCTTCAGGTGAAGTATTACGAACTTCTGTAGAGCGCAACTACATACTCGGGTCAGTCGTGTATGTGCTTTTGCTTATCGCTTCAATTGTGGTGGCACCCTTAACTTCGCCGCTCATCTACATTGCAGGAGGACTGCTTGGATTGGTACCGACCGCGCTCTATAATATTTTTGGATGGGGCGTGGGTTCCGCTATCGCATTTTTGCTTGCGCGTCACTTAGGAAAGCCATTTCTTGAACGAAAAAAACTTTTGCACAAGGTAGAAGTATATGAAAAACGCATACCGCCCTCTCTAACCTTTTGGAGTATCGTGTTCTTACGCATGGTATTGCCGGTTGATATCTTGAGCTACGTACTTGGTTTTGTAAGTTCCATTTCTTTTACAAAATACATGCTTGCAACCATTATTGGTATTACACCTTTTTCCATAGTTTTTGCGTATGGAGGTAATGCTTTGTTTTCCGGAAAATGGTTTACCGCAGGAGCTATAGCATTGCTTCTGATCATCGCCTCAGTCATAGGTATTCGTATCGCAAAAAAAAGATTATGACAAAATGTATAAGACATGCTACACTTCTTGTGCTTCAAATTTTAAATATCAGTATCTATGTATAACACTATTATCATTGGATCGGGTCCTGCGGGACTCACTGCAGCAGTGTATGCTGCACGAGCAGAATTACAACCACTGGTTATTGCAGGTGCAACACCTGGCGGGCAGCTCATGTTAACCACGGAAGTAGAAAATTTTCCTGGATTTCCCGAAGGCATTATGGGTCCGGAACTTATGGACAATATGCGCAAGCAATCCGAGCGTTTTGGCGCGACATTTATTAATAAAGATGTTACAAAAGTAGATCTGAAAGGAAAAGAAAAGAAAGTGTATGTGGGGGATGAGGTGTATGAAGCAACAACGGTGATAATTGCGACAGGTGCGTCTGCTATATGGCTTGGTCTGCCATCAGAGCAAAAATTCATGGGTCATGGGGTTGGTTCGTGTGCGACATGCGATGGTTTTTTCTATAAAGACAAAGAAGTGTTGGTTATTGGCGGGGGGGACACTGCAATGGAAGAAGCATTGTTTTTAACAAAATACGCGACGAAAGTGACGGTGGTGCATAGGCGTGACGCATTACGCGCAAGTAAAGTGCAGCAGCAGAAAGCGTTTGATAATCCGAAAATTGATTTTCTATGGGATACGGCTTTGGAAGAAGTGTTGGGGGATAATAAAGTGAGTGGCGTGAAGCTGAAAAATGTAAAGACAGGAGAAGTTACAGAGAAAAATGTTGACGGTATTTTTGTGGCGATAGGTCATAAGCCTAATACGGGAATATTTAAAGAACAAGTGGATATGGATGAAAAGGGCTACATCATCCCACAAAAATTGCAAACACATACGAATGTTGATGGTGTGTTTGTGGCGGGTGATGTGTCTGATAAACGATATCGCCAGGCAATTTCAGCGGCGGGTATTGGATGCATGGCGGCGATGGATGTGGAGAAATATTTGGAATCGCACAACACATAGCTTGTAACTCATAACACAACAATCCGCCAAAAGGCGGATTTTGTTATAGTATTCTTTTTTTCTACACCAGCCCTTCCATGATCTTACTGATATCAGGATTGAGCTGCTGTTTCACCAAAGCTTTTTTACTGATCTGCGGCAATTCATCGCCATAACGTGGTTTTCCTGTCTCTTGGTAAAATAATCCGATAGGAACTTTTGTATCCCATTCAAGCGCTTTCGTAAACGCTTTACTTTTATTTGAAGGGTCGTATTTCGTATTTTCAAGTTTGTAAATGCGTTTTTTAAACCACTCACGGGTATTATGATGATTAAAGGTAACGCAAGGTTGCAACACATCAATCAAAGCAAATCCGGGATGATCTATAGCACCAATAATCAAGTCACGCAAATGTTGTTGATCGTCAGCGAACGAACGCGCTACATACGTGGCACCGGAAGCTATAGCAAGTGTCAAAGGATCAACAGGTGTTTCAATTGAGCCAAAGGGTGTTGTTTTGGTTATCTCGCCCTTGTCGGTGGTGGGGGATGCTTGTCCTTTGGTAAGTCCGTAAATTTGATTATTGTGCACAATATACACAATATCAAGATTTCTTCTGCACGCATGCACAAAGTGATTGGTGCCAATGCCATATCCGTCACCGTCACCGCCGACAGCAATAACCGTTAAGTCGCTATTTGCAAGGCGAGCTCCTGTTGCCACAGGCAGTCCTCGTCCATGAATGCTATGAAAACCATAGGTTTCTATCCAGTGAGGAAGTTTGGAAGAACAGCCGATACCGGAAGCGATAAGTGTTTGCGCGGGATCTATATTTTTTTTAACAAGTGCAAGCTTTAACGCGGCGAGTATGCCGAAATCACCACACCCCGGACACCAGGTAGGTATAGCTTTAGTTGTGAGTTGTTGAAAAGTAGTCATATCCTGTAGGAGAATTTAATGTACAAGACGTACAATAGATTTAACGATCTCTATCGCGGAAAAAGGTCGTCCATCGTACTTCGTTATGGTTTTTGGAATAGTGACTCCGGTTCTTTCACGTATCAAGCCGGTCAGTTGTGCATCGTGATTATTTTCAATGACCAATGGAAGCTTTGCAGACGATAAGATGCGTTTTACGGTATCGCTTGGGAAAGGGTGAAGGTAGGTGATTTGCAAATAATTTACTTTTACTTTTTTTTCTCGCAACATCTCTATTGCTTCAAGAATAGGTCCTTTAGTTGAACCAAAGCCAACTAAAGTGATAGTTGCGTGCGCGGGACCAACAAGTTCCGGCTGTGGCAGCTCTTTTGCAAGCGTCTCAAGTTTTTTCATGCGCTTCTCTACCATTGCAATGCGCATATCCTTTTCTTCGGTGACGTGTCCATGCTCATCATGCTCATTACCGGTAGCGCGGAAAATAGTGTTAGGGTATCCGGGAAGTGTTCTGGGAGAGACGCCATCTGCGGTGAGTTGGTACCGTTTATAATTTTTGAGTTTTTTTGCTTGAACCTCTGTTAAAAGTTTTCCACGTTGTATTTTGACACGCTTCAAATCAAACAATTCATGATCAGTGTAGCTTTCCCCAAGATATTTATCAGTTAGTACGATAACAGGGAGTTGGTATTTTTCAGCAATGTTAAATGCCTCGGCAGTCAGATGGAATGACTCGGTGACTGAGCCGGGAGATACGACGACTCTTGGAAATTCACCATGACCGGTGTGGAGTACAAAACGAAGATCTCCCTGCTCGGTTCGTGTAGGAAGACCTGTAGAGGAACCGCTACGTGTTACATTTACTGCAACGATAGGTGTTTCTGTTGTTCCGGCAAGACTTAATACCTCTGACATCAGCGCAAAGCCACCACCCGAGGTTGCGGTCATTGCGCGTGCGCCAACGTGCGCCGCGCCAACTGCCATAGCCATTGCGGCAATTTCATCTTCTGTTTGTTTCACAATAATACCGGATGTTCTTTCATGTACGGCGAGCGTTTGCATGATAGAGGTTGCAGGCGTCATGGGATATGCTGACATCCATTTGCATCCTGCTTGTATTGCGCCTAAAGCAGACGCTTGATTTCCGGAGATGAACATGCGTTTTGGCGCTTTGGTATCCGGCTGTATTTCCCATGAAAAATCATCTGGGAAATGTTTTTCTACATAACGATAGCCCTTTCGCGCGGCGGCAACATTGCGCTTGACCACTTCCGCGCCTTTTTTCTTCAAATATTGCTCTTTTAACAATTGCTCAAGATAAGATAGGGGATACTGTAATAAGGAGAACGATGCACCAAGTGCTACCATATTTATCATGACAGGAGATCCGGAAACTTCTTCTACAATTTGTTTGAGCGGTATTGGATAATGTTGTCCTCTGACTTTTCCAACGTTTTTAACCACATCAGGATCAAAAATAACTCCACCCTCTCGGGGAAGTTCGTGTGCATGGCGATCTATGGTTTCTTGGTTAAGTGCAACAAGCAAATGCACTTCGTCAACTTGCGCGTGAACCGGTTGATCAGAAACACGAATACGAATGGTATTGTGTCCGCCACGGATAAGGGAGGGGTGTTCGGTATTCGTAAAAATATGCAATCCTCCTCGGGTGAATGCTTTGGACATAAGACGGCCGGAGACCATAATACCTTCGCCGGCTCTGCCGCCAATGCGCCAGTTGAAATCAAGCTTTGACATAGGGGAAAATGTATTTGAGAATTGAGAGTGGAAAATGAAAAATTACTTTTGCGCTTTACGCTCTCAACTTTGAACTTGTTGTAGTGTACCACAAATTTTTCAATACATAAAGTACCAACTTATCCACGTTCTCTCATTATATAAAAAGTTTTTATAAAACATATCTTTCCACAGAACGCCATTGACGTCTTGAGAGAATGCGTTATCATGGTAAAGAGGATTTTAACTACTTATATTCTTTTTTATGGCAACGTACAAAATAGAAGTTGATAGAGATGCGTGTATCAGCATCTCAAGCTGTGTCGCAATTGCACCAAATGTGTTTCAATTGGACGATGAAGGAAAGGCTTACATTGTGAAAACAGACGGCGATCCGCCGGAAACCATTTTGGAAGCTGCAAAATCCTGTCCGGTAGATGCTATTGTTCTTAAAGATGAGGCGGGAAAACAAGTTTGGCCGGAGAAGTAATGAAATAGGGAATAAATAATAACGCAACTCACGACATCAGATGTCGTGAGTTTTTTTTGTGTGAAACAACTTGCCAAGGATGTAGGTAGAGATCGAAGGAGCTATAATGATTTTACTGGTGCATAGATGGCTATTCTAGCCAAGTATGCTCAATGATGCTATGGGTGGGGCATTATGTATTGAATGTGGGTTATTCAAAAATACTTGACAAATATTGCTAAAATTGCTATTATTGACTGTTATACATAACAGCAATATATGTGGTATACATGGTCAAACGCACAAAAAAAGGCCGTTATAGGAACTTTTGTTCTCACTCTAAGCATGGGTGTAGGCGTGCTTTTTACATGGCGCACGGCGAGTACGCAAGATACTCAGCGAAACCCTGCGTATTCCCAGCCAGAAAAACTCATTAAACTCGCAGATACGAAAGAAATATATGGGATTTTTGGCGATCGAAAACATCTTTTGCAGAATCCTACCGTTTTTGCTTCGTACGGTTATACATATGATGAAGTGGAAATAGTATCGGAGGCTGCATTACAGCAGTATCCACTGATACGTTTGGTGCAAGTACCCAACGAAACCGACATTTACTATCTCAACTACACCATAGGCCGAAAAAAAGCGCATCCCACATATGAAGTGTTTTTGGCATACGGAAATACTGATGATGACGTGATATTTATAAGTCCAACCGACAGAGATAGTTGGCCGGATGTTGAGCTCATTCGCGACAACTCAAACGGACATATCTATTTATTGGAAAATGGCAGAAAGCGCTATGTTCCTAGTATGGACATTTTTAATGCCTATGGTTTTGTGCTCAGTGAGATTGCAGACGTTATTCATATTGATGCGGCAAGTTATCCCAATGGAGAATCATTACCCTACCCGGCTGCGCCTTTTCATACCACGCCTGTGGCAACAGAACGTATTATTGTAACCGCAGCACCCATACAAGAGCCGCGTGAAGGGCTTTTAGTGCCGGGGACGATGTTTCATGAGGTTGCGGCTTTCACCTTTACGGCGCCACTAGGAGCAATAGACGCTGAAATACGTACACTTACGATTACAAAACAAGGACTTGCTCCTGACGCGGTATTTTTTGGCATAGAACTGTTTGATGAGCAAGGCTTAAGCTTGGTGTCAACAAAGAAATTACAAAACCAACAAGCGACCTTCCGGCTGCCTCAAGGAACATTCACGTTTAAAGAAAATACCCATAGAACAGTTACGGTCGTTGCGCACCTCAATCCCAACTCTCTCGGCGCTTTTACTGATTCTACATTTACACTGCTTAATGAAGCGGCGATTGTTGCGGAGTTGCCCGCAACCGGCGCATTTCCTCTCTCAGGACCTACATTGCGTGTTATGGATGGAGAGGGTTTGACCGGAAAAGCGGTTGTTAGTATAGAAGCGGCGGGAGACTCACAGCGTTCAACGCCGGTCGGATCTCGCGGGGTTGAGCTCTTAAAACTGACCGTTGAGGAGATGAGCGGCCGTGAAGGACTTGCTGTTGAATTTTTGACGCTCAAGGCAGAAGGATCAACTGATACTACAGCACTTGAAAACATTGTTTTGGTTACCAATCGTGGTGTACGGGTACGACCTCGCGTGACTGCGGCTAACCGATATCTGCATCTTGACTTTGGCAGCAATCCATTGCGGATATTATCCGGCGGACGGGAGAGCTGGACACTGGAAGCAGATATTGTTGCGGGTTCCGGAAGAACCATTTCCTTGAGCTTGGAAAATAGGACAGATATTCGTATGAGAGGAGTGGAACAGGGATTTATTTTGCTGCCAACTGTCACGCAGTTTGGTTCTGGATTGAATACTATTGCGGTGACCGAAGGCGGTATGCTCTTCTATCGCCATACGCGTTCCGCGCATGGGGACGTACCGGCTGGTACCACAGATGTTGCGCTTGCGAGTTTTGTGCTCTTGCCCGTTGGTGAGGAAGTAACGCTTGATGAGATCACCATTGAGGTAAAGCGCAGTGCAGGAGCGCCATCGCTCACAGGCGATATTATTGTTATCAATGAGAGAACTAAGCGCCCGGTTGCACATATTGCGGCCCGAGGCGTCATGGATAGAGCATTACGCGTGATCATGGATGAGCAACGTTTGCTCGCAAATAGCGAGACCACTTTCTCGCTTAAAGGCGATATGCCGGAGAGTGCTGTAGGTACTAATACGTATCAAGTAGTCGTGTCCAATCCTCGTTTTACCCGTATTCGTGAACGGGAGGGAGACGGAAGGCGTTTTAGTATTTCAGCAACGGTTACAGGTAATTATCGCGGTATTAAAAATGGATTGCTTATTGCATCAAGTACTCTAGCAGATGAGGTACGCACGGTACCGGTAGGAAAAGATAATGTCACCTTAGCTGTTTTTACATTGCAAGCGGGAGCAGCGGAAGCTGTACATGTTCGCCGTATGACGCTTGATCTGAGACAAGGCATGACGGCACCGATACTCCAAGCAGGGTTTAAAAATATTGAAGTAGTGGTCAACAACCGTATTGTCTCAAGACCACAGACGCTTCTTGGCTTCCCTATCACACTCAAATTGAATCAAAAGTTAAAAGCTGGAGGCGCGATAAATGTAGCGGTGCGGGCCGATGTCTTGCCGCCGGCGGAAGGTGAAACTGTTGGCTTTCGTCTTGTAGACGTTGGTTTTACGGGAACTACATCAGGAGAAGAGCTCTCCTTGCGCGGTCTCCCGCTCAATTCGGATACGATTTCTTTTGATTCTTCAACCGTAACGCTCGCAGCCAACTTGGAGCTGACAAGTCCCATAACCGTTGTTGGAGGATCGCGCGCGCATATTGCAAGTTATACATTGACGAGTGAAGGATTTGAACTGCAAACGCTTCACCGTCTTGTCGTAACGTCGTCAAGCGATTTTGCGGAATTCAGTTATTTACGCGGCTATCATGATCTCGAAGTACGTATCAATGGCAAACGCGTAGGATCAGTGGTGAAGAACCCGTTGCCTGAACAAAATATCATGTTCTCTTCAGGTAGACGTAGTGGTAGCATCGTTCTTGGAGCAAATGCCATAACCACTATTGATGTATATATCACCACACCGACTGTTGTTGATGAGGAAAGTATCCAGGTGCTCTTGGAAGATATGCGCATTGAAGGACGAGATACTCGAGTCATACCTACGATCATAGGTGACCCCGCAAGGGGGCAGGTGGTTACCATTATGCCGTAAGTAAAATGAGAGAATGAAAGAATAAAAAACCCGTTTCAAGGATACGGGTTTTTTGGTAGTGTAAAAAATTTTGGTGTAGAGAGGTGTTTTGTGGTACAATAATAACTATTAACAGTTTACAATTTACTATACACTGAGTTTTCTGCGAACTATCTGGCTTTATGAAAAGCGTTACACTTCAATCTCTCAAATTTATCACCGTTGATGTTCTCGGCGACATCGCATTTTTTCCTTTGTGGTGGTATACACGCGGTATGAAACGTTATGCGTTGATGTTGTGGGGAAGTATGTTAATGGTAGAGCATCAACTTGGTGTAGTGATCTGGATAAAAAATATCATGCGTCCCATGTATGGACAAATGGATTGGCAGGGGAGGATCATCAGTTTTTTTATGCGGGTGATGAATATTATTTTTCGGGGATTTGTATTGATAATGTGGTCGGTAATAAGCGGTGTGCTTTTTATATTCTGGATCGTTTTTCCCTTAGTGATCATATGGATGATCGGTCTTCAACTCGGCATTTCTTTTTACACCTTTTGACTTACAACAACTTCTAGCTAAAATTTTCATACTTATGAAATTTTCCCCCTGTACGGCATGTCATGGCATAGGCACTATTGAAGGCGTTATCTGCATGGCATGCAAAGAAAAGGGCGTCGCGGGAACTATCGGGCGGCATACCTATGTTTGGTCATTGGCGCTTGGCGTACGTTATCAGACGGAACGAAAAGCTGAACGTGCTATCAGAAAAATACTCAATGGTGGATTACTTGCTCTTGGCATAGGGGGACTACTTTTTTTTATAGGTCATATTGTTCTTCGTGTTGGTGTGGAACAAAGTACCGCACTTTTTACGATAGGTTTTTGGAAAACATATCATCCGGCACGCTTATTTTTTGGTATATCGCTCATCATTGATAGCTATCTCTATTATCGTTTGATCAAAGAAGCTGCGCTCAAAAGATCTATTCCTTTCGAAAAAATACAGGCAGAATTATATCGCAAAGTTCGCACCGTTCCATCGCCGAATGTATCGCAAGAATCTTCTCGTGCAGATATGAGTAATGTAGCGGAGAGTTATACACAGGAAAGCACGCTTCTTGTTGAGAAAGCTTATAATATAGCGCATAAATTTCATCATGAGAAAGTGCTGCCGCTACATATATTTGCCGCTCTTTTGAGTAGCGGATCGGTGGCGCTTATTTTTGGCCGTCTGGGTATTTTCTATAAAAATATTGCAAAGGCGGTAAGTCAGCTATTGAACGCACAACCGACAATGATGCATCGTACGCCACAGCTTGACGCTTCTGCGCGCACCATTTTACTTGACGCGTATGAAAAAGCGGCATTGCGTTCCCATGCTTATGTGCAACCGGGAGATCTTCTGGCGGCAAATCTTGCACAAGATGAGCAACTGCAAGATCTCTTGCTGGAAGTTGATGTTGACGTACAAAAGGTTTTGAATGTGTTGATCTGGCTTGATGTGCAGAATGAGTTGCATGGAAAAATGCGAACGTTTAGCGCAGCCGCGCGCTTCAAACCAAAAAAGGGTATGGATAGAGCAATGACCGCTGTCGCAACGCCATACTTAAACCATTTTTCACACGATCTTACCCTGCGGGCAAAAACGGGAAGATTAGCACCGATGATGGGAAGAGAAAAAGAATTGGAAGCGATTTTCAGGATCATGGAGGGTGAGAGGAGAAGTATTTTGCTTGTAGGAGAGCCTGGAGTTGGGAAAACCGCTCTCGTACAAGGATTGGCACGGCGCATGACCGCTGAAACCGTGCCGGTATTTTTGCAAGATAAGCGTCTAGTCAGTCTTAATGTGGCGTCATTGGTCAGCGGCGCAACACCCTATGAAGCGGAAGAACGTCTTTTTGCTATCGGCAATGAAGTAACGCGATCAGGTAATATCATGTTGTTTATAAGGAATGTTCAAGATATTATTGGTATTACTGCAGGCGCGGAACAGAGCCTTGACCTCTCGGAAGTGCTGGTACAGTTTTTACGGGCGGGACAGTTTTTTGTGATCGCAAGTGCTACACCGCAGGACTATGCGAAATATATAGAAACAACCGCTTTAGGAGATATGCTCCAAGTGGTGCGCGTTGCTGAACCGGAAAAAAATGAAACCATACAAATTTTGGAAGCCAAGAGTATTTTTATTGAGTCGCGTGCGAATGTATATTTTTCTTACAAGGCGTTGGAGGCGGCGTACGCGCTCTCAAAACAATATCTCGCCGACCGCTATCTGCCGGAAAAAGCCATCTTGCTCTTGGAAGAAGCGGCAGCATCCGTAAGGGGTAAAAAGGGAGAAAAGGGTATAGTGACGGAAAAGGATATTTCGGCGTTGGTTGCGGAAAAGACCGGCATTCCCGTGACACAGGTGACGGAAAAAGAAAGCGACAAGCTTTTGCATCTGGAGCAGCGCTTCCATGAGCGTATGATAGGTCAGGAGGAGGCGGTAGTAACGCTTGCGAAAGCGGTCAAGCGTGCACGCGTTGCTTTTCGTGATGCAAGTCGTCCGATAGCGAATGTATTGTTTTTGGGGCCGACTGGTGTAGGAAAAACCGAACTTGCGAAAACAGTGGCGGAAGTCTATTTTGGCGGCGAGGAGAAAATGATACGTTTGGATATGTCGGAGTATCAAGAGGCGTCAAGTATTCGACGACTTATCGGAGCTGCTCCCGGATCAGGAGTGGGTGCGAGCATTGGTTATTTAACCGAAGCGGTGAGGCGCAATCCTTTTTCTCTTGTGCTCTTAGATGAGTTGGAAAAAGCACACCCGGATATTCTTGACGTATTCTTGCAAGTTTTTGATGACGGTCGTCTGACCGATAATCAGGGTCGTACCGTGGATTTTACCAATACGATCATTGTCGCGACATCTAACGCGGGAACGCGCTTTATTCAGGAAGAGGTGGTAAAAGGCACGCCTTTGGAACAGATTCAGCAAACACTGATGGATCGGGAGCTGAAAAAGCATTATCGACCGGAATTTCTCAATCGATTTGACGCGCTTATTGTTTTTAAGCCGCTCTCTCTCCCTGATATTGAGGACATTACTCGTCTCATGCTAAAAAAGGTTGCAGCGCGATTAGAAGAAAAGGGAATGTATTTTGAGGTAACCGCTGACGCGGTAGCAGAGCTTGCGCGCGCCGGCTTTGACCCGAAATTTGGCGCGCGTCCCTTGCGGCGGGTGATCCAAAACCAAGTGGACGATATTTTGACCGATTTTCTCTTAACGAATAAGCTCAAACGTCGTGATACGGTGGTGTTGGGCGCGGGTGGACAACTTTCTGTTCGTACGGCAAAAAAATTGCTATCATAAAGAGAGACACGAATCACAAATAGCACGAAATACAATATTTTTTTAAATTTTTCAATGTTGAAAATGTTTAAAATACAGGAGACAGCTAAAAAACATAAGCACAAATCACATAACACAAACGAATCATAAAGGAACACAGTACAAAAATTCTTATATATTTCAATAGTTTCAATGCTTACAGCAAGAAAAACAATCAAGACATATCTCTCTCTGTCATTCCCGCGCGTAAACCTGTCATTCCGAGCTCATGCGGCAAGCTCAGGGCAGGCTCCGTCGAGGAATCCCTTACTTTCCTTTGCAGCATTGTCGCTGCTGTTCTTCGTGCCGATTTTTTTCTCCACGCTTTTTCTCCTCCCTCTCTCCACCCACGCAAAATCAGCTATCGGCATACGCGTTATGGCAAATCCCAATCATCTCTCACCCTCTGACTGGTATGATACCTTTGCTCCGAACGCGGAGGGCAACCCCCAAAGCATGGCAGTGGACGGTTTTGAAGCCGTTAGAGACGGACGCTCTATCTATGTCAATGCCCCCAATATTAATATTCCCAACAATAAAGCCTATACCAATATCTATATTATCTCCCATGATCAGAACGTCACTCCCGAAATGATCCAAGTCTATAACCAACTTATTGACAATTTCACCTTTGCCACCAATATTGACGAGAAAGGACTCTGCCTTATGTGTGATGGTGCTGTTGTACCGCAAAATCTTCAAGACGGTCTTATCGGCTGGTGGCCATTGGACGGGGATGCAAAGGATTACAGCGGCAATGGTTTAAATGCCATACCTGAGGGCACGGGACTTTCCTATCAATTTGGCGTGGTAGGTCGAGGAATGGTGGTGGATGGCACAAGCTATCTTCGCGTACCAAGTGTAGGCACTCCTCTTGACTTTGACTACGGCGATCACGACCTTACCATGAGCGCATGGGCGATCGCGGAAGGGGTGGCGGATGATGGGATAGGGTGTGAGTATGGACCATCATTTCTCATGCCTCTTGCTTCAACGTATCGGTATAATCTTGATTTTAGCAATGGACAATTTTGTATGGGTGTGAGTTGCGGTGATAATATCAATGCCGCGGCAAAGGAAGTGAATATATCCTACAATGCCACAAACATCCCACATCTCTATACCTATGTCATAAGAAAAGAGGGTAGTACTATACACCATATACTCTATATCGACGGAGTAGTCAAAGAGGAGAAGATCGACCCCAATCCTGAAGGATGGGCGAGCTACGCTCTCTCCGACCTCTTCATCGGCGCCACCAACCACTGCGCGGGCCCGGGCAACAAAACCTCTGCCATTGGAATGATCGACGACCTCCGCCTCTACAACCGCGCCCTCTCCCAACAAGAGATACAACAACTCTATAACGCCACCTGCCAAAACACCGCCTGCACCGCTGACCTTGACTGCGGTCCAAACGGCATCTGTGACGCCCAAAAGTCCAAGATCAGAAGAGACGTTAAACGCCTCGCGGATCTCCGCACCATCCTCCAAAAGCTCCAAGAAAAAAAACAAGATGAAGGTAACGCTCCCGCGCTCCAAGCAGGCACCTATGTACCCCAAACAACGTTCTCGGTCTGGCCAAGCTGGGATCAAACGCTCTCCGAACAACTCCAATTCACCCTTCCCCAAGACCCTATCAACACCCTCTCGGGATGCGACAACCCCTATGACCCTCAAACCTGCTGGAACCAAGAGAACGCCACCTTCCAATGCCCCAGCTCAAAATCGTATGCCTACGCCTATCAAACAGACCCCACAGGCAAAGAGATAAACCTCTTTGTCAATTTAGAGTACGATCAAGCCAAATGGAGTCTAGGCGCCTTAGAAGACGACCTTACCGGCGCTACCGAGAGCTGTAATAACTTCTTAGGGCTCATCCTGGATGATTACGATAATGACGGAGAACCCGATACCCAAGACAATTGCCCTCTTATTCCCAATTCACCCGTTGCCGGCATTCAGCCGGACGCGGACAATGACGGCATAGGAGACGCGTGCGACCCTTGTACCGACCAAGACAATGACGGATTTTGTTCAGAAAACCTTGATTGTGATGATGCGCCGTTGCCCGCTGACGGCAATCAAAGAAATCCCGCACAACCGGAACTCTGTGGTGACGGCATAGATAATGATTGTGACTTTCTTGTTGACAATGTAGCGAGTACGTTTACGGAAGATTTTACCGCTCCTGACGGCGGTCCAAATACGGTCAACCCGCTTTTTTTCTATAAAACATCATTGCAAGCAAGTACCTGTGCTCATGGCACGCTTGATAATCAACTGCAAATGACCTGTCCTAACAATGAAGACGCGGTACTCTACTATACGGGACTCAAAACCAATCCCACCGCCAGAACACAGATTGAAGTTGAGGTAATCACCACCAATTGGAAAGACGAAGGACCCCGTGTTGGCATCATATTAGCGCACGATCCTTTTAATCTTGGCAATTGGGGACCTGATCCCGGCTATGCATATTTCGCTTCCGATCCGTATAATTTTGATCAAATCTCCTGTGATCCGGTGATTGGTGATAACTGCCCCTCTATTGTAAAAGAAAGTATTGCCATGCTGACAGAAAGCGCGGAACATATTTTTCAACCTGACACTACCTACAAACTCACCCTAGACATCACCCCAACGAACATGGCGTTTAAAGTCTTTGACGGCGCGACACTATTAACCACGCTGTCCAGCAGTGACGCGGCTTACAGGGAAGGTTTTATAGGGCTGCATTGCGGTGAAGCCGACTGCTCTTTTGATAATTTTAAGATGACTACCACTTGTCCGGATATTGACCCGGGAGTATGCGCGGGTTTGAGTTATCTCACCAATGTTAATTTTGAGGGCGGTGCCATTGGCGGTGTGCCTGCTGGGTGGGATAAATCCAACCAGCAAAATGTTTCTGTAGGTATTAGCGCAGCAGAGAATAGAAGCGGCGCGCAAAGCGTGCTGTTACATCAGGATGGCGTGGGTGATCCCGTGGCGGGCTACGCTCCCGGCGCCTATCCGGGAGAAGAGTGGGAAGGCGTCTGCGGAGAAGATTTATGCACTACTTATGGAAGTTGCGTTTGGCTTCCCGCGACCCAAGAATGTCAATTTCCCGGTATTGTCGCTGATTGTACTTTGGCTTATGCGGGGGGCGTATTGCATCCGGTGCCCGCAACCTTCACTCTAGGTGAAAAACTCTGCTGGCCGGCAACGAATAGAACGACCTGGGGTAAAATTACGCACAATGCTTCTATCAATCAAGGTACGGTACCGGGCGACCCCGATTATTACAAAGATTGGGTGCCGGGTAATACCTACCACGTGCAGTTTTACTATAAAGGAACAACGAAGAACAATGTTGCGCCATCCTTCGCGTATTCAATAGGTTGGATCTCGCAGTGCTATGCGCTCAGCGATCCAAATTATAAAGTGGTTATTGACGCGGGAGTTCCGGGTCCGACGGAAGTTTTGGATCCTGTATGGTATGAGCGTGATATGTGGGGGAAACGCCGATGCGCGAGTGTGGCGGATAGCTCGTTAACAAGAGGATATGAGTGTCGTAATTCTCCCGGTTCTTGTTGCTATTTTGCTCCCGTGCAAGACCAGTGCTACGGGGATATTCCCATGAAAGATCCTGCTAATCCCGCGGTAGATCGCGATCCTATTTTCGCGGGAACCTATAATGAATGGACGCTCTATGACGCATTGGTGCAGTATGAACCTCGTTATGATAATATGGTAACGAAGAGCGGTCTGAGAAACTATCAAATTGGTGCGAACGTTCCCTATACTGATACAACTACCGGTGGAACTAACTTTTTTATTGACGATTTTCAAGTGTTCTCATGCGACGCGGCAAGTGACCCGGATGTCTGTCGCGATACGGACGGCGACGGCTATGGCAATCCGGGAAGTGTCGCGTGTCCCGCGGGCCCCGCGCGCGATTGTTTGGATGTTAATCCCGATGTCTTTCCCGGCGCTCCGGAGATGTGCGACGGACGAGATAATAATTGCGACGGTGTGATACCGGCAGATGAAATAAACGCGGATGCCGATGGCTGGCTGTTGTGCGCGGGAGATTGTAATGACAGCGGTCCTGACGGACCAAAACAAAGCCCGGGAAAAAACGAACTTTGTGGCGATGGGTTGGATAATAATTGCGATGGCACTATTGACGAACCGGGATGCGTGTAAGAAAAAGGGGTCCCTCCAGAGGCGGGCAAGCAGGTACCTTTTTTTAAAAAAATAAAATTATTAAACCCCTTTTTCCTTAAAGCACTCATACATCCTACAAACAGAGAATGATGAGTGATTTAACTTTTTATGTTATTTCTTTCTTGGTTGTGTATTGCAGCGATACTTTCATGGGGTGTTGCACGACTTGTGCGTACGCATGCGTTGCAACGTGGTATCGTTGATGTGCCGACCGACGCAAAGCCCGGTGTGCACGAAAAACCAATACCGCTTTTAGGCGGTGCCGCGGTCTACGGAGCGTTGACGGTACTGGTCTTAGGTGTGTATTTTTTTTCAGGGGTTTTTGACGGCAGTGCGATCTTACCAAAGCACATCATAGGACTGGTGGTGGGCGGCGGTATACTGATGATTGGCGGCTATCTTGATGATCGCTATCGCGTAACTCCCGCTCAACAATTGATAGCGCCTTTAGCGGCAACAGCATTGGTGATCATTAGCGGTATGGGTATTACCTTTATTACTAATCCTTTTGGCGGGGTAGTACGTTTGGATGGATGGGTGATCGATCTTATACAAACCCCGACACTCCATTGGAAAATTACCGTGTGGGCGGATATGTTTACGTTCATCTGGCTCATGGGCATGATGTATACGACCAAGCTTTTGGATGGATTGGACGGATTGGCATCGGGCGTAACCTTTCTCGCGACACTCGTTCTTTTCGCGGTCTCTCTGCTTGCCGAAGCACCACAATATGATACCGCGCTTCTTGCTCTTATGTTTGCGGGCGCGCTTCTTGGCTTTCTCCTTTGGAATTTTTATCCGGCAAAGATTTTTTTGGGCGAAGGTGGGAGTTTGTTTGTGGGTTACACGCTCGCGCTCTTGGCTATTATTGCAGGCGCAAAAGTCACCGCAACACTTATGGTAATGGCACTGCCAATTCTTGATGTAGTGCGTATTATTATTGTGCGTAAATTTTTACGGAAAAAACCGATAAGCCAAGGAGATTTCGGGCATATCCACCATGCATTTTTACGTCGGGGGTTTACACACGTACAAACGGTACTTGTATTTTATGGAATAACCTTCATATTAGGTGCTGCTGTTCTTGCTCTGCAAATGGGCGTTATACGAGACGCTAATGTGGTAGCACAGCCATTACTTACTACGCGTGAAATGCGTATTGGCGAACAGGCGCTTATCAATGTTGAAATTGCAGATACGCCGGAAAAAAGGCGAAGGGGACTCTCGGGTCGGGAATACCTTGCTCCGAATACCGGCATGCTTTTCACGTTTCAAAAAGAGGATAAACACACCTTTTGGATGAAAGAAATGCACTTTCCGTTGGATGTTCTATGGATACGGGAAGGTATAGTCGTTGCTATTGAGCAAAATATTTCCCCGCCAAAAACTCTCTATGAAACTCCTCAAACCTTTGCCTCACCGAAACCGGTTGATATGGTGCTGGAAGTACATGCCGGTTTTATCAAGCGGTATGATATTATGTTGGGTGATACGGCTTTTCTTACCCCCGTTCTATTCTCAAAACAAATGCGACATAGGGTATACTAAGGTGTGTCT
>CAZZDA010000015.1:0-18365 GCA_964652585.1 uncultured Gammaproteobacteria bacterium
TTAATCAACTTATGAATAACGCTGTTGCGTTAGATTCTAGAAAGTAAGTAATATATATTATGAAAATATTTTGTTACAATATTTTTTCACTCATATTATTTTTCGGAAGCATTTTGCTTCTTGGTGGTTGTGTGTTACAACAAAACATACCAGTCAAATCTGATATACGGGAACCGGAAATAGAGAAACAGCCGCTGCAAAAGGTACAAAATGGTACAGAAGGTTCTGCTATTATTGGGAAAGATGTTATAGATCTGAGCGGGCGGGGTTTCACACAATTTCCAAAAGAAATTTTAAAGAAAACCAATACAAAGGTGCTCATACTTTCAAATAATAATCTCAAAACTTTACCGGCGGAAATCGGTGAGCTGCGTAATCTGGAAGAGCTCTATCTAGACAACAACCAATTGGAAGGCGCATTGCCGGCAGAAATTCGCAAAATGCCGAAGTTAAGAATCTTGGATGCACACACTAATAACCTAACGGGAATACCGGCTGAGATCGGGCAACTATCCAATTTAAAGGAGATTAACTTCAGCGGTAACAGCCTTGATACCTACCCGCTTGAGTTTGGTAATTTGAAAAATCTTACCACTCTGAATCTTTTAAGAAATCGTTATTCGAAAGAGTCCATCCAATCACTTCAAAAGCTCTTACCAAATACGCCTATCATTTGGTAGTCTTGCAGTCATAAACAGCGCCGCAATTACGGTGCTTTTTTGTCTTTGACGAGTTACCTAAAGTTGTGCTATTCTGTGCCCACGTTCTTTACAATCAAAGAGTAGGCTGGGTAATTTTACTCCTGCACTACCACTACAAAGAGGAGGAGATATCATGGGTGGAGTCGTTGGTATCTACGGAACATCAGAAGCTGCAAAGTTGGTGGTATTGGCACTGCACGCATTGAGGCATCGAGCATCGGGGGAATTCAAAGAAATTGGCGCTGTCGTTTGGGATGAGAGAGAGGAAGAAAACCTTCACTCAATAAGAGGCTTCGGATCGGTAGAACAAGTTTTTTGGAATGCGGATATTATGCATGCCCTCCATGGTCGTTCGATAGTTGGTTGTATTCGCGAGAATCACGCAGGCTATGGAGGAGATAAAGATCGTATTCAGCCATGTGCTCATCGCCTCCCTTGTGGAATCGGACATCTTGCCGTAGCGTACAGCGGCAACTTTACCAATATGGGAGAAATGCGGAAAGAACTTCTAGGGCATACGATACTATCAACCACATCTCCTATGGAGTGCTTGCTCAACCTCATTACCCGATGTAATGGCAGGGCAGTGGAAAGTCGTATTTCCGAAGTTTTGCAACTGCTTGACGGCTCCTATGCGCTTATCGCGCTCTCTGAAGACTCGTTGATAGGTGTACGGGATCCAAATGGCAGTCGACCACTCGTCGTAGGTAGAAAAGAAGGGGTATATATTCTTGCTTCTGAATCCTGCGCCTTATATGCTGTTGGTGCACGGCTTGTCGGAGATGTAGATCCCGGAGAAATGGTGGTTATCAATGAACAGGGTCTTCAAAAGCATAAGGTGTGTACGATAGCGAACAGAGCACCTGCTTCCGTGTGTTCGATTGAACATCTCTACATGGCGCGTACAGGCAGTGTCGTAGATGGGAGTAGTGTATATGAAGTACGAACTCGTCTTGGACGATTGCTAGCTACGGAAGGACCGGTCCCCGATGCTGATATCGTGGTTGCGGTTTCCTATTCAGCTATTCCGGTTGGCAAGGCGTATGCACGAGAGCAAGGGATTGAATATGGTGCGGGAATCCTACGCGGTCGAAGTGTTGGACCGGTGATAACCGCTGTGGCGGAAGAAGTGCTCGGGAGCAGTATGTCCTTACAGTACAATGTGGTTGCAGATGTTGTACGCGACCAACGTGTTGTACTTGTTGACACCGGATTTCTCTCCCCGGACGACATGAAAGAGCTTGTTCTTACACTCAAACAAGCTGGCGCAGCCAGGGTACATGTACGCATTGCCAGACCCTCCTCTATGACTGCATGTCGTTTTAGTCCTGAGAGAACGCCAAGGAATGCAATGTCTGCTTCTTATCAAGCTGCGTCACTGCAATCTGAGGCAGATAGCCTTGCCTTTCTTTCTCCGAAAGGATTGCGCAAAGCCCTGAGCGTTGAAACGGCTACGATTGCTCCTTGTCTGCTCTGCTTTGAGCAAGATTGTTAGATAATTCTTTCTCATACCTTGCGTCGTTTGGTGCTACCTCGACGCTTTTTTATTTTTTCTCTCGGTCATTGATTATTCACGCGTAGGATTTTTTAGTTGAGATATTTTGTAAGTTAGAGTAAGATAAGAGTAAAGGAACGTCTATAATAAAGAATATGCAACACACACCAACACCTGATGCAAAACGGGCGTATGTGAAAAGTAAAGAACTTCTTGCACTTCTTGCAAAACCGCAAGGTTTTGTCGCCTCATCTATTGATATAGATAACTACCACCGTGTTTTTTCCCGAGATGGTGTTATCGCAAGTATTGCAGGACTTCTTATAGGAGATAAGGTACTCACAAAAGCTGCAAAACAAACCATGCTCACACTTGCAAAATATCAGGATCACACAGGGCGAATTGTGAGCAATGTAAGCTTAGATGGCACCAAGGTAAGCTATGGAACTCAAGTGGGACGGGTAGACGCGACACCTTGGTTTGTTATTGGTGTAGGTCAGTACAGCAAGAGAATGCATGACCAGAAGTTTGCAAAGAAGATGTATCCAAAAGTTGCAAAGGCGATGCACTATCTTGCCGCTTTAGAATTGAATGGCAAAGGACTTATCTATGTGCCGTATGGAGGAGATTGGGCGGATGAATATTTAAACCATGGATATGTACTCTATGATGAGCTGCTCTATCTTCAGGCACAGCGTGAATATCTTTTTATGCAAAAGACGGTAAAAAAAAGAGATAGCGTCTATACAACAAAGAAAAAGAAATTTTTAGAAGAACAAATTCTGGCTAATTACTTGCCAAGTCTTGCAAAGAATTATGTGCATGCTATCTACAATAGAAGTAAGGCTCTTGAAAGGTATTTATTGCAGTATGCAAAGCCCTATGCATTACCTTATTTTGTACAAGGTGGTGTCGGCGAATATTTTGACGCATATGCGAATAGCTTGCTCCTACTTCTTGCACCACTACCAAAAGAAACACAAGACAATTTAACACAATACATGTCTGGTCTATTGCGTAAACAAAAACAGCCTATACTTCCCGCCTTTCATCCGGTTATTACTGATCGAGGACATTCTATAGGTTGGAAGATGCTGCAAATGAACTACTTGTTTCGTATGAAGAATAAACCGCATCACTACCACAACGGAGGGTTGTGGCCGCTCATTCAAGGCTTTTTCATTGCAGCGCTGTCTCATGAGCAGGCAATTGAATACGTAGAACAATTTGCGCATACGATGAAGAAACATCATTTTCAATTTCATGAATATTTTGACGGAAAATTTGGGAAACCACATGGCACAAGGCACTTGGGTTTCTCAGCATCAGCATATATTCTAGCATACGAAACCGCGTATCATCGGAAAAAGATATTTCTATGATAAAACTTCTCGCAACTGATTTGGACAGAACACTTTTGCCGAACGGTACACAGCCATACGATCACTCCATGCCGCTCTTCAAAAAAATTCTAGAGGAACTTACTATTCCTCTTGCTTTTGTTTCCGGACGACATCTGTCGCTCGTAGAAAATGCAATAAAAGAATATGATACGCCGCAACCGCGTTACATTATTGGCGACGTAGGAACAACAATGTATATATGCGAAGGCAATCGTTGTACGCGCGATGAATCGTGGGATGAAGTGATCAGAGAGCGTACCTCGCGGTGGGACATTCCGGCATTTCGAAAAGCGGTAAGAAAACAAGATAGTCTGCGTCTTCAAGAAGAGGATAAGCAAAATGTTTTTAAATTGAGCTACTATATTGATAATCTTGAACGTGCAGAGTATATTGTAGAAAAAGTACGGGAATCAATAGAGCTGATTTCATCTGATGCGAGTATCGTGTATAGCGTCGATGAAACAATTGGCGTGGGACTCTTAGATGTGCTGCCGAAAAGTGCTACGAAAGAAGGTGCGTTGGAGCATTTGCGAAAAAAACTTGCAGCAAAAAAAGATGAAGTCGTCTATTGCGGTGACAGCGGTAATGATCTCTTGCCTTTGACCAAAGGGTATTATGCGATCGTAGTGCGCAATGTCCTTGAAGAAGTGCGAGAAGAGGTTATGCGTATTGCACACCAAAAAGGAATAGAGGATCATATCTACTTTGCAAAAGGAAATGATAGTCTTAATGGTTACTACGTCTCGGGAATTATAGAAGGGTTGGTAGCTTTAGGGTTTGTTTCAAAAAAATATGCAGAAAGTCGTACATAACATGCAGAGACAATGTCCTATGTGTTCGGTTGATATGCACCAAGTGCATACCTCTTCACACTATGGCGTGTCCATGGCATTGGATCAATGTAAAAAATGTGGCGGTATTTGGTTTGATGGACTGGAGCTTTACAGAGCAAATAAAAATGCGGCAAAAAAGAATGAGCTGCTTGATGCGGCAACCTTTCGTAAAAAAATGCCGTTGCAAAAAGAGGTTCTTCAGTGTCCGACAGACACAACACCTTTGCGCGCCTTTAGTGATCCAAACTTTCCAAAAAGCATCCAAATAGAGAGTTGTCCCGTGTGTCAAGGTTTCTGGTTGAATCATGGCGAGTTTACCGAATTTCAAAAATTGCGAGCCGAAAAGCGAGAGCGGTATGCACAAAAGAAAAAAGAAAGAGATGCTCAAGATGAAGGAATGGAAAAACAACTTCGTGCCATTGTTGCCGCTCATAACCAGCCGGACATGATGGATACACTCGGTCATTTGGGAAGATTTCTTTCTCAACCGGTAGATCGTCCATCTGTATACAACATATCAAAGCGCGGCAATGCAAGCGCTGTTGCGGATACATTCTCTGCGATTATTCTTGTTTTGCTTAAAATTATATTTCGTGTATAGCATGAAAAAAGAACTCATACTTATTTCTTGGAATGTGAATGGCATACGAGCGGCAGAACGAAAAGGTTTTGTGGATTGGCTGGAGAAAGGTGTCTATGATGTGGTGTGCGTGCAGGAAACAAAGGTGGGCGATATAGCGCTTTTAAGTGAAGACCTGCTTAATGCGGACGGCTATCATTCCTTTTGGCATTGTGCCCAAGAGAAAAAAGGGTATAGTGGCGTAGCAGTCTATACGAAGCAGAAACCGCTAGCGGTCAAAACACATTTTGGAAAAAATATTCTCTCACAAGAAGGCAGAATGATAGAGTGTGACTATGGTGATTTTGTGCTTTTAAATATTTATTTTCCGAATGGTGGTGCAAGTCCGGAACGACTTGCGTACAAACTTGATTTTTACCAACACTTTTTAAAATATATAAAAGGACTGCACAAAAAAAGGAAAAACATTATTTTTTGCGGCGACGTCAATACCGCACACAATGAAATTGACTTGGCGCGCCCCAAAGAAAATGAAAAAAATTCCGGTTTTATGCCGATTGAACGAGTATGGCTGGATAAGTTCGTGGAAGTAGGATTGTATGATACCTTTCGCATGTTTCACACAAGGGGTGAGGCGTATACCTGGTGGGATATGAAAACTCGTGCGCGCGACCGTAATGTCGGTTGGCGCATTGATTATTTTTGGGTAGATAAAGAAATGCAAAAGAAAGTAACGGACGCTTTTATCTTAGCGGAGGTAATGGGTTCGGACCACTGTCCGGTAGGTGTGAAATTGAGCATTTGACCCCGTAGTGAAATTTTCAATTTACTTCCTCGGACTCAATTTTTATACTGATGAGAGGTTGAGTGTATTTTTCATGTACCGTGGTTGTCGTATGAGCCGTACGGCTCTTTTGGAAATTCTACTACAGGGTTTGACAACTTTTTTAAAAGGCGTACACTATAGGTACATAAAGTAGTACCTTAAATTGAACTTTCAAAACACAGCAAAAAGGAAGGAGGAAGACCAATGGCATCAATCACATTCTATCCGCGTAGTTGGCTTTCGTCCGACTTTGATGAGTGGTGGGAAGGATTGCCTGTTGGTACTCGAGATCGCTTGCAGCAAAAAGCTGATTCCCGTGTTTTACAGCTACTTCGGCAGCTGCCTATAGATCACAGGAACCAAATCGCACTTGCTGCCTCAGACGACAATAATCACTTTACCTCGGAAGAGTGTCATCACGATCCTTCGCTTGAGGAGGATATGCAGCATTTTGCCACATGTGGAGGTGGTCAGTGGTATCGCGAAGTCTTCCTGTTACTCATTGTCTAATTAGAGGGTTCACCCTCTTTTTTTTGTGCCTTGTCTGCACGTATCATTGACATTTCTTTTAAGAGCGGTAGACTGAAATTATGCGAGTCAGGAATTATATATAACTACTCAAAACATCTATGGGTACACGCGGTGACTACATTGGAGACAGAGGAGAAAATCCAATTGAGGAATTTGAAGGTGAGATGCGTGAGTTTGCACTGGAATACGGTGCAACATGGGATGAATTGGATCCATCAACACAGCAACGTATACGAGACCTTCGTCCAGAATTGGAAATAAAATGGATTGATGATTATGATTTTAAACAAAGAGCGCAATTTGCCGAAATATTTTCTGACCTGAATTATCATGGTACGAAGAAATATTTTGTACAAAAAGTGGCAAAAGGAGATGAATCATATAATCGCGCTATAACTGCTAGTGATCTCGGGTTTTATTATACAGTTATATGTAAGGCAGCTGAGCAACTGCATAACAAGGTGCAGCGAACAAAAGAACGTCGCGCACATTTGGTATGAACTCTTTATTTCAAGAAAAAGTTTTAACTGTCGTAGCCGCAATCCCAAAAGGAGAAGTGTATACTTACAAGCAGGTGGCACGACAGGCGGGGAATGAACGTGCAAGCCGTGCTGTTGGAAATATTCTCCACAAAAATACTGATCCAAACATTCCTTGTCATAGAGTCATTCGGTCAGATGGCAAGCTTGGCGGGTATAACAGAGGAGAGAATAAAAAACGAATATTGCTTGAGCAAGAAGGTGCGATACAAAATAACCTTTAAAATATATGCAAGAAGATCGTACACAAGCTTTACGAAAGATCCGTGATGAGGTGGTGAATCTTCAGCAATCGCCTTTATATGATCAGCGGATAGAAACGGGTTCTCACCCGGTTCTTGGCGAAGGAAGTCACGCGACTGATATTATGTTCATTGGCGAGGCTCCGGGAAGAAATGAAGCAAAAACAGGCAGGCCGTTTTGCGGTGCCGCGGGGAAAATATTGGATGAGCTTTTAGCGTCCGTAGGTATTGAGCGTGAAGATATTTATATTACTAATATCGTCAAGGATAGGCCGCCGAGCAATCGCGATCCTCTTCCCGAGGAGATAGCTCTTTATGGACCGTTTCTAGATAAACAACTTGCGATCATCTGTCCGCCGATCATTGCAACACTCGGACGTTATTCTATGGGCTATATTATGGAGAGGTTTGGATTGGAGGATAAGATAAAGCCGATTGGTCAAGCACATGGCTCTTCCTTCGTGACCGATGCGCAAGAATTTGGAAAACGTGCAGGGCTTAATGTACCACAGGATTGGAAGGTAACCATTGTCCCGTTATACCATCCAGCGGTCGTAATGTATAACCGTAGTACCCTAGACACATTGAAGGAAGATTTTAAAATATTGAAGTTTGCAAAGAATCTTGAAGGCTGACCTTATGAAAAAATGGTATCAAATACATATACTTATTCTCCTTTCCGGAACTACTTTCGCTTGGTACACGGTGGTAATGGATTTTATTCGGTTTTATGAGTATGAAGGAACGTTGTTGAAAATTCATGATTGTGTAGTGCCGAATCCCGTGGTAACACCCTGTTTCTATGGCGCGTGGGCGTTTGTGATCGCATTAGTATTGTCAATCCTTGTATTGCACAAACCGGATCATAGATCGCGTTTTCAAAAATATCTTATATGGCTTTTGGGTGCGGGAACGCTCTTTGCCGCGGGAAATTTTACTTTTACAGTGGTGCGGTATATGCAAAGCCGCGCGGCACAAGAAACGTTTACCGGCTGTTCCGGTGTTGCGGCGTCACATCCTCTTGCCACGCCATGTTTTATAGGATTTCTCTTTTTTACTACTGCATTTGTGACAGGGTTGTATATTATGAGAAAGTATAAAAACGATCATCAAGCTACTTTTTAATTCTTTTTTGCTATGAAACTTACCATAGGACGATCAGCACCTCATTTTACCCTACCGGATCAAGAAGGTAAGGAACATGACTTGAGTACCTGCAAGGGACAGTGGGTGCTGCTCTATTTTTATCCTCGAGATAATACACCGGGATGCACTATTGAGGCGTGTACGATTCGTGACAGCTACCCGGCATTTCAAAAACTACATGCAAAAGTGTTTGGTATAAGCGCTGATTCAGTACAAAGCCACACAAAATTTGCCACAAAATATGAACTGCCTTTTACCTTGCTCTCGAATGAGTCAAAAGAGATGCTGAAAGCATATGGAGCATGGGGGCGTAAAAAGTTTATGGGACGAGAGTATGACGGTATTTATCGCATGTCTGTTTTGATCGATCCTGAAGGGAAGGTTGCAAAAGTGTACGACAAGGTTAAGCCATCAGAACATGCGGAAGAGGTCTTGCAAGATCTGCAAAAATTTGGTAAACAGTAATTGTATCGTTCTTCATAGAGGAGGTAATCATGCTATCGTTACGCTTGTTCGTTGGACTGTTCGCTTTTCCTGTTGTGATGGCTAGTGCCATTGGTATATTGCAGGTATTGCAAGTACCGGTATTGTGGTGGTTTGCCATACTGGCTATTGTGGCAGTAGTTGCCGGTCGCTATATTCCGCTTCCATGGGAGTGAGGTTATTGTAACACACTCCTTTTTTATTGAATAAAATGTACGTGGGGTATATACTGCACATAACAGGATGGTACACAAATCACGTAACACGAAACAAAACCCTCTTATTTGCCACTTCTACTTCCAGTTAATGTGATCACTATTTACCAAAAAACCATCAAAGACACAAAGCTCAAACAACTTGAGGATTTTAAGGTTGGCTCGTGGCTGTGTGTTGAAGAGCCAACAGAGGAAGAGATCAGCTATCTTGCAAAGGAATTTAAGCTGGAAGAAGGTTTGCTCAAAGACGCGATCGATCCCTATGAAGTACCCCGTTTGGAAATTGAGGACGGCATTACCTATATGTTCACGCGTGTGCCGTACGCGAAAGGGGTAGATATAGCAACATTACCGGTATTAGTTGCGATGGGCGAAAATTTTTTGGTGACGATCTCAAGAAAACCTCTACCTTTTTTAAGTAAATTTACCGAAGGACATATTGATTTTTCAACCACGCAGAAAATGAAACTTTTCTTGCAGATATTTTTTGAAATTACCGCTTCGTATTCAGCGCTTTTGACCGGTATTAATCGCAGTGTGCGTCGGTTGCGCGTACGTATGGAAAAGATCAGCAACAAGGACATTATGCAGTTCGTGGTATTTGAAGAAGTCATTAATGATTTTTTAGCGGCACTTGTCCCAACACATACGATACTGAAGAATCTTCTTTCGGGAAAATATTTGAAACTTTATGAGCAAGATGAAGATCTGGTAGAAGATCTTTTCTTAAGCAACGGACAGCTTATTGAATCGTGTAAGTCAAATCTTAAAACGATCGTGAATATCCGCGAAGCGTATTCTACGATTATGACTAATAACTTGAATCGGGTGATCAAGCTGCTTACGGTGCTCACTATTGTCTTAACGATTCCAACTATTGTTTCCAGTTTTTATGGTATGAATGTAAGGCTTCCTTACAGCGACTCACCACATGCATTTTGGGTAGTGGCAGGCACGACGATCGTAGTGTCCGGGGGATTACTTTTACTTTTTAGAAGAAATAGGTGGCTATAGGCATAGCCAACCAACAGCCCATAACCAATAACTCACAACATGAACCAAGTATCGTTGCTCAATCGATTATTCCCTTTCCTCTCTTGGTTTCGGGACTACAAGCCAACTACGTTTCGCAGTGATGTGGTTGCGGGGCTTACAGTTGCGGTAGTGCTTGTTCCGCAATCTATGGCGTACGCGTTGTTAGCAGGTATGCCACCGGTGTACGGATTGTATGCGGCGGCGGTTGCACCGCTTATTGGCGCACTATGGGGAAGCTTGCGCCAGCTGGCAACAGGTCCCATCGCTATTATGAGCTTGTTGGTATTGACGACTTTAACGCCTCTTGCCGAGCCCGGGAGTGTGGAATTTGTTGAGCTCGCATTTGTACTCGCCTTTATGGTGGGTATCATTTATCTTGCTATCGGTCTTTTCCGCTTAGGTGAGATGATGTTCTTTATCTCACATTCGGTGGTCAAGGGATTTACCGCAGCAGCTGCGCTTATCATTATTTCTACTCAACTCCCACATCTTTTTGGTATTGTCGTAGGACGTCACGAGTACGTCTTCCCGACAGTAGTAGAAATCGTACAAGGTCTCCCCGCACTTCACATCCCGACATTTGGCATTGGTCTTGTAGCGCTTGGAATTATATATGGCGTAAAGAAATATAATAAAAATTTACCCGCAGGACTCATTGCCTTAGTGGTCACTACAGGCGCACTTGCTCTGTTCAATCTTCAACAAAATGGTATTGCGGTTGTGGGAGAAATTCCGAAAGGACTGCCAAGTTTTCATATACCCGATTTGAGCTTTCATATATTCGCGGGACTCTTTGGTCCGGCATTTGTTATTGCCATAGTCAGTTTTGCGGAAACGTATTCGGTAGGTAAGGCGGTATCCGCGCAATCAAAACAGAAGGTGCGTGTCAATCAAGAATTCATCGGTCAGGGTCTTGCAAATCTTATAGGATCATTTTTTCAGAGCTATCCGGTGAGCGGATCGTTTTCCCGAACAGCAGTTAACTATAATACAGGAGCAAAAACAGGTGTATCCAGCGTTGTCGCAAGTGCGTTTGTTGTACTTTCCTTGCTCTTCTTAACGCCGCTCTTTACTTCAATTCCACGCGCGGCGCTTGCGGCACTGGTTATTGTTGCGGTACTTTTTCTTTTTCACCCTAAAGAAGTATTTACGCTTTGGAAGAAAAGCAGGCATGATGGCGTGGTCGCGGTTAGCGTGTTCGTACTTGCACTTTTAACCAAACCGGACTACGCGCTTTTGATCGGCGTGGTTATCTCGCTCATGTTCTTTTTGTGGAAGACCATGCATCCGCGTATTGTACGTATCGCAAAGGACCCGAAATTGAATATGTTTGTGAATGCTGATTTGAACGAGAAGCCAAGCTGCCCGCAGATTTTGCAATTGCGTCCGGATAATGTCATCTACTTTGCCAATGCTGAATATGCGCTAGAGCATATTCTAGAACGCTTGAACGAACGTACGACACCGACAAAATATTTACTTTTGGATTTTCAAGGAGTGAGTTTTATTGATATTACCGGCGTTGACGAACTTCGCGTATTATATGAAGATCTCAAAGAAAGAGATATGATACTTGCTTTTGTAAATATTCGCTATCCGGTAGAAAAAGTATTAAAAGATTCAGGATTATGGGATGAGCTTGAGAACAAGTATATTTTTGAGAAAAAAGATGATGCCATTAAAACACTCTTCTCTCATTTGGATCACGCCTATTGTAAAAACACGTGTCCCTACAGTTTGTACTATGAATGTAAAACGGTGAAATAAAAAAAATCGAGGACAATCCTCGATTTTTTTGCAGTGCTATTATTTTGTTCTCAACCGCAAGCTGTTTAATACCACACTGACAGACGAGAAGCTCATGGCAGCAGCCGCGAAGGTGGGGTGGACAAAGCCGGCGACAGCTAGAGGAATGAGCGCCATATTGTAGCCGAATGCCCACCAGAGATTTTGTTTAATAGTAGAGAAAGTTTCGCGTGAAAGTTCCAGCGCCTCAACCGCTTTTGTAGGACTGCCATGCATAAGCACGAGGTGACCTGCTGCAATCGCAACGTCGGTTCCGGTACCCATAGCAATACCCAGATCAGCCGCGGTGAGCGCCGGCGCATCATTAACACCGTCGCCTACAAAGGCGATTTTCTTTCCTTGCTGTTGCAGTTCCTGCACTTTGGCGAGCTTGTCTTGTGGAAGAACTTCGGCGAACACCTCTTCAATACCAAGTTTTTTTGCTATTGCAGTAGCTGTAGCTTGGTTGTCTCCCGTGACCATACCAACCGCGATGCCTTGTGAGGTGAGTTTTGTGACTGCTTCTTTTGCGCCTTTTTTTGTCGCGTCTGCTATAGCGATGGCTCCCGCATATACTCCATCAACCGCAATAATTACTACAGTTTTCCCCTGCTCTTGCAAATGAAGAATATCTTTTTGAGAGTAGGTGATATTTTGTTCGGTAGAGTATATCGGTTTTGCGATGAGTATATTTTTTCCGCCAATGTCTGCCGTAACACCTTTTCCTTTGAGATTTTGAAAATGTTCTACTGCAAGGAGTTCTCCCGTATATGATTTGGTAATAGCGCGAGCCAATGGGTGTTCCGAGTGTTGTTCAACGCTTGCGGCAATTTGCAGGAGTTCGTCTTTTGAGTAACCCGACCACTCGCGACCGCCACGGCTGAAAGTGGTCGGGTTACTTGCCACGAGGACATCTACTACCTCGGGCTTGCCCTTGGTGAGCGTACCGGTTTTGTCAAAGAGAACCATATCAATTTTTTTGGCGCGCTCCAACGCCTCACCGTTTTTAATAAGGATGCCTTCCTTCGCGCCACGCCCCGTGCCAACCATAACTGCTGTAGGAGTTGCAAGTCCCAGCGCGCAAGGGCAGGCGACAATAAGCACGGCAACTGCATTGACAAATGCAACATTCCAATTTCCTGATAGCATTCCCCAGCCGAATAGCGTGAGTGCTGATATGGTTACTACACTTGGCGTGAAAATACTTGAAACACGGTCGGTGAGTTTCTCCATGGGTGCCTTGTACATCTGCGCTTCTTCCACCAACTTGACCACTTGTGCTAAGGCGGAGTCTTTTTCTTGTTTCGTGACGCGTATATCTAACGATCCATCGGTATTCAGCGTACCGCCAAACACGGTGCTGCTCACCTCTTTACCAACGGTCTTGCTCTCTCCGGTGAGCATGGATTCATCAACATGGCTTTCACCGCGCGCCACCTCTCCATCCAGCGGCACCGTACTGCCGGGTTTTACGCGAATCATTTCTCCAACAGCTACTTTGCCAACACTTTTCTCAATTTCTTTGCCGTCTTGCAGCACTAATGCGTATTTTGCGCCGAGGGCCATAAGTTTTTTAATTGACTCGTTAGCCTTACCTTTTGATCTTTCTTCAAAATACTTGCCGAGTAAGATGAGCGTGATGATAAAAGCTGCTGTTTCAAAGAAGAGAAGATTTCCTCCTATAAACACAATATATATACTGTAAAAGTAGGCAGCTAAGCTTCCAAGAGAGATGAGTGAATTCATATTTGCGCTCGCGTGCTTGAGTCCCCGCCACGCGTCTTTGTGAAAGTATATCCCTGGTACCCATACAATAAACGTTGCAAGAACAAGTTGTACGAAGTGATTTGCAGGCACAAAACCAACAGCTCCCGGGATGGTAACGCCAAATAAGAAAAGCAAAAAAGGGAAAGTCATGATTGCTGATAGCATAAATCGTTGTTTTGACTTTTCCACACCCTCCCCATGTGCCATATGTGATTTATGTTGTTCTTGTTTTGTGCTTTCTGAAGAATGGTGTGCATGTCCATCTTCTTTCTCATTAGAGCCAGATATTTTTAGTGTATATCCCAAATCAGACACTGCCTTTTTAAAAGCAGTAGGCGCAGTTTTGTCAGAATCGTAGGTTATCTGCGCCTTGCTTGTCGCGTAATTCACGCGCGCGTCTTTAACACCCTCAAGTTTTTTGAGCGTGTTGGCATTCTTTACCGCGCAGCTTGCGCAGTGCATATCAGTAATGACAAATTTTTCAGTTTTTTGAGGCATAGGTATATAGTACGCCAGGTAGAAATTTTTGCAAGGAAATTACGGTGTCACATTTGCCGAAAAACGTAACCGTAATTCCGGCATGTCAGGATCATTGGTTTGAAATGTGACAAAGCGTGAGACAAGTCCCGTGCCGCGCGGACCATGCGCCGCCGGATCAAAAGTAGTCTCTATGTATGCGGTTTCTCCCGGTACAATTTCCGTTTTCCAGCCGCGTGGATTAGTACCATGTCCCGCCATGCCAAATTCCGGACTTATCTTTGTGTCTTGCACGACTTTCGCCGCCGTACACATACATGAGGTGATGCCGTCCCGAAGCTCTAGCGATGATTCGCCTTCATTGGTGACCGTAAAACGATGCGTAACATTTCCCTCTGCCATGGAGATCGTGCCAAAGTCGTGGAAAGTCTCTTGTAATACGATCTGAGGGGGTTCTTCGTGCGCAACAGATGTTGTCGGTACAGCTGGTTTTGTAAGTGTCCATACAAAAAGCCCTAACAGCACAACAGCCATGACCGCGAGCATAATGGTAAGAGTAGTAGATGATTGTTTTTTCATAGAGTTGGTTTGGGCGCTCGGCATCCCGTTTGAAATACCGAACGCCCTTACAATATAATTATTCCGCAATCTCAACGGTTATGGTTGCGATAAGCTCAGGGTTTGTTGGATCGTTTGTGGGTACATATACATGCCGCTTGAACTGTCCTTTTGGCTCTTCATGAAAATTTGGATCAAAGTTGATGGTAAGTATGGCGCTTGATCCCGGTGCAACCGTTGTCTTATCCAGGTTTGCCGAAGTACAGCCGCATGAAGTCGTAAGATCGCCGAATACAAGATCATCTGTTCCGGTATTGCGTACGGTGAACGCTGTTTGCACAATGCCGCCTTCTTTGGTAATGACACCAAAGTCATGGCTGTCAGTTTCCAAAATACCGCGCGCGTCATTATCTTGCGTGACATTTTGAGCAACGGTATTGCGCTTCAATAACCGGTCAATGCCGCTGTGCGTTTCATCTACTTCTTCGTCCAAATGTTCTATCATTTCAGCAATATGAGGAAGTTCGTTTTTAACTTGTGTGATACTTGCTAGCATCCAAAGATTTCCCAGCACTAAGAGTACCAAGAAAGTGAGTATAAGTGTTGTAGTAGTTTTCATATGTTGTGATAAGTTACTCTGCGTTAATAAGCTAAAAATACATAAATAAAAAACACTTACTCTTAAACACATCATATGAAGTGTTCATTGAGTAAATGTTTTACGCGCTTGGCACCTCGTTTAAAGCAAAAAACGCGAGAGCATTTTTACGGCGTAATCGCGCGAGATAAGAAAAAAGTCGGGCTATACTTTTTGAAATAAATGACGTATACCACAAAAGGGCATTACTGCGGTGATTGAGAAACGTGCGAGATAAAGTAGTAAAAAAGCTTGTTCTAAAATAGAGCAAGAAGAGGAAGAAAAGGCTTAGGAGTATTGGTATGGTCGCAAAAAGCATTCGTAATGTGCTGAAATGCGATAGGGTAGCTGCGGATAGTGTATGCTGCCCCTCACAATCAGAGGTACTTCCACACGTGTCGCTTGCGATGAACGGTAAATGTGCGGTACCGGAAAGACAGCTGATAAGCGCGAATGGTAAAAGAAGCGTCACAAAAAGTACAATGCCAACCAATAAGAAAGATGAGAGATGAAGTTGTGTATCAGATATCATATTTAGCTATAGTATAGACGATAGAAAATACTTGTCAAACAATAAAAATATGGTAGAGTACATTCTATGGAAAAACACCCTCTCCACATTAAACACCCCGATCTCCAAACTTCTCCCGAGGTTGAGCGAGCAGTGAAACGGCAAAAAAACCGCACGGGCGAACAGGTGCCAAACGATCCTGCAGAGCGTATTGAAGCGTATGTTGATAGATTGGAGAATATTTTTCTCAACCCTGATGAAAAAACACGCAAGCGCAATCTAGAGATGCTTCGTCCAAAAATATACGACCAACTGCTTATCAAACGAGAAAACTTTCCCGAAAGCTACTTTGCGCTGCTGCAACGCGTCGCGAGAGAGCGCGGTGAAGCCGTAGAAGATATCCCCGACAGCGTCCGCGAACAAATGAAAAACACGGCAATTGACGACCAAAAAGCATCACTAGACGCCTGGATGGACTATCTTACCTCAGACGACGCTGTGTACCCCGCGTGGTTCAAATACTATGTCTGGAAAAATATTACGAAACTCTCTCAATTTGACAAAGAACGGGGAGAATTCAAAAAAAGAACCGCAACTACGGTCGCGCCCTACCCCGATATTTACCGCGAACCACTTGCCCAAATTGCCGACCTCTACGAAAAGATAAAAAAAGACAACGCACATCTCAAAGATCAAGAAATACAAAACAAATTCTCCAAGAAGTTCCCAAAACTCTATGCCGAGCTCATTCAAGAATCTCTTGCCGCCCAAATTGAACATAGGGAAGAAATACAAGGCAAGTGGGTAAAGTACAACCAAGGCAACAGCCAGGACGCTGAAACACTCTTTCAATCCCTTGAAAACAAAGGCACCGGCTGGTGCACGGCGGGCCGCTCAACGTCTCAAACACAAATTGAATCAGGCGACTTCCATGTCTATTACACCAATGATACAAACGGCAATCCTACCCAGCCACGTCTTGCTATTCGCATGAATGGAGATAATCAAATAGGCGAAGTCAGAGGCGTACTTTCGCACCAAAACGTAGAACCGATATTGCACGATACGCTTAACGAAAAACTAAACGAATTTGGCGAAGAAGCCGATATCTACCGTAAAAAATCCGCTGATATGAAACAACTGACTGACATTGAAAAGAAAGTTGAACAAGGCGAGCAACTCACCAAAGATGATCTCACCTTTCTCTACGAACTTGACTCAAAGATAGAAGGTTTTGGCTATGAAAGAGACCCTCGCATTGAAGAGCTACGAGACACAAGAAACCCCGAAGAAGACATGCTCACCATCTTTGACTGTACCAAAGAGCAAATCGCACATACTCCAAACGAAATAAACGAACACACCAAAGCGTACGTGGGAGAACTTACGCCCGGCATCTTTCAAAAACTACCGGAAAATATAAAACATATCTACACCCAATTTCCTGAAAGAAGAATTCGCAGAGAACATCTTGCCATTGGCGGAAAAACGGCTGAGCAATTAATTTCCGAACTGAAAGCCACACACATCAACATATCCAGCTATGCGGAAGATATGTTCAGGAGCCCTGAATTCGTTGCCGGAAAAACAACAGAAGAAGTGACGCTTATCTGCCTTACGGTTGCCGATCTGGGCTTTACACGGAATGCAACTATTGATCAAATATATGAGAGAGCCAAAGAACTCGGATTAGAGCTCTGTCCTCCGGATGTCGGTCCCCACTATCGCCTCAACTACCACAACCAACCCTTAGGAGAGTGGATGAGTATCGGCATGGAACCGATAAACGACTCCGACGGCCACCTGAACGTTTTCAGCGTGGAATGCTACTACGATGGTCTGTGGCTGCGCGTCGGTTGGACGAACCCCGGTTTCCAGTGGCTTCCGGACCGCAAGTTCGTGTTCCGCTCCAGCAAGTCTGAATCTTAGGGTTTTTGCCTCTTTGCATTTTCTGACTCTTTGATTCTTATATCCTTTGACCCTTTTTCAATTTTTATACCTTCTTTAATGCCATGCTCATATTTGTTGGATCGTTGGTGGGTACATATATAAGTCGCTTGAACTGTCCCTCTGGCTCTTCGTGGAAGTTTGGGTCAAAGTTGACCGTAAGTACGGCGTTTTCTCCCGGAGCAATTATTGTCTTGTTCAGCGTGGCCGAAGTACAGCTGCACGAAGTGGTAAGATCACCAAATGCCAAATCGCCTGTTCCTGTGTTGCGAATGGTAAAAGCCGTCTGTTTGACCCCCTCTTCTTTGGAGATTATTCCAAAATCATAGGTGTCAGTTTCTAGTACCGCGCGCGCGTTAGTATCTTGCGCGGCATTTTGTCCAATGGTATTGCGTTTCAATAACCGATTAATACCGCTATGTGTTTCATCTACCTCTTCGTCCAAATGTTCTATCATTTCAGCAATATGAGGAAGTTCATTTTTGACTTGAGTGATGCTTGCAAACATCCAAATATTTCCCAGTAGTAAGAGTACTAAGAATGTTAAGATAAGTGTTGTTGTGGTCTTCATAGATATAACGTTAAATGTATAAGCTCATATGTAAGATATACTAGCGTTGTTTACACTTTTAGAGTAAGCTCACGAGAGTTTTT
>CAZZDA010000016.1:0-17443 GCA_964652585.1 uncultured Gammaproteobacteria bacterium
TGGGGAAAAGCGGTTTGACACTTATTTGTTCTTCTTCAAGCGCTTTTTTAATGTCGATATCTGAAAGAATCATAGAGAGAATGTTAGAGAATACGTACCATTACCCTACCAAATGCCTATGGCGGGGTCAACCCCGTGTGAACTATCTTTTTCCTTCCCACTCTTTATAAAATTGATCAAGAAATTGCTCCATAAATTTATGCCTGTTGATCGCTATGTCTTTTCCTGTTTGTGTGTTCATTCTATCTCTCAGTAAAAGAAGCTTTTCGTAGAAATGGTTAATGGTAGGAGCGGCGCTGTTCTTATATTCCTCTTTTGTCATATGTAAGTTTGGTTTCATATGAGGATTGTATAGCTCTCTATTTTTATGACCCCCATAATTGAACGTTCGTGCTATGCCAATTGCTCCCATAGCGTCTAACCTGTCTGCATCTTGAATAACATCCAGTTCTAGAGATTTGAATGTTTGATCGTGCAGCGCTCCTTTAAAGGAAATATGAAAAACAATATTTTCAATATGAACAATAACCGTTTCTTCAACGTTTAATGAACTTAAAAATTCTCTAGCCTTGCGGGGACCAATTGTTTCATCGCCATCATTAAACTTGAAATCTGCTATATCGTGAAGCAATGCTCCAAGCTCAACAATGAATGTATCAACATTCTCACTTTTTGCTATATATTTTGCGGTTTTCCAGACCCTATAAATATGCCACCAATCGTGACCTCCCTCAGCATCTGCGAGAGTTTCTTTGACGAAGGCTCTTGTTTTTTGCAATATCATTTCTTGATTCATAGTCATTAAGCATTATTGCACACAATGTACGTAAAGCCATTGTGGATAACATTTGTCCACCACCAAGTGTCGGACAGATTATTTGCATTACAGTTGTGTTGTTGATATACTCTTATTGCGATATAATTCTCATTATACATACTATGCCAAAAATATTTGTCTACGATGAGTTTGCGCCGCAAGATACGGCTATGATGCAGGCGCTTTACTCCAGAAGTGCGGAGAGTGTGGAAGTGCATGCGCAAAAAGTGCAAAGTACGGGATCAGGTAAGTTTATGGAGCGTTTCTACGTTGGGTATGGCCATTTGAGTATTGCGGATTGCGGGAGCACCACTATTTTTATTGAGGGAGTAAGTACGCTTGTTGCAAAAGCGGTGCAGGATTGGTCGCTCTATGCGGGTCAAGAGACCAGTACACGCTATATTGATATGTCCAAACAAGCGATCGTTGATCCTGTGGGTACTGAAGAATCAAAAGCGATACTGGGTGCGTGGATGGCGTTTTATCTTGGCAGTCAAGAAGCGGTGCGTGCGCATTTGCGTGAAAAATATCCACGCAAAGAAAGTGAAGATGAAAAGGTATATAATAACGCCATTAACGCGCGATCATTTGATATTTTACGCGGATTTTTGCCCGCGGGAATTACCACGCAATTGAGTTGGCATACGAATTTGAGGCAAGCGTGGGATAAATTGGCAACACTGCGCCATAATCCGCTCAAAGAGGTAAGGGACGTAGCAGAAGAGATCCATACACAACTGAAAACGAAATACGCACATAGTTTTAGTCATAAGTTTTATGAGGAGCAGGAGCAATATCGTGATGCTGCGGCACGAACGTATAATTATTTTGACCCTGAACAACATCCGGAGTTTAGTTTTAGTACGACCATTGACTTGAAAGAACTGGCGAAATATAAAGATATTACGACAACACGCCCAGCGCGCGTGGGGTTGCCTCACTTTTTGACGGAACTTGGGAAGTGTACTTTTGATTTTTTACTTGACTTTGGATCATTTCGTGATATTCAGCGCCACAGGAACGGCGTATGCCGTATGCCGTTGCTCACGACGCGTTTTGGTTTTCACGAGTGGTATTTAGAACAGTTGTCGGAACAAGTTCGTGAGGAGGCGGAAAAGTTAATTAAAGAGCAAGTGGAGGCTCTTGCAAAACTTGAAACGAGCCCGGAAGATTTGCAATACTATCTTGCGATGGGTTTTCAGGTTGCGTGCCGCGTTACCTATGGACTGCCGCCAACCGTGTATGTGGTAGAGCTGCGTTCCGGTAAGACTGTTCATTCAACGCTGCGTACTGTGGCGCATAAAATGTATCATTCGCTCAAAGAAACATTTCCTAAGCTTGTTATTCATGCGGATACCGATCCCGATGATTGGGATGTAAGAAGGGGATTACAGGATATAAAAGAAAAATCTCAAATGACCATCTCCAAATGACAAATAAATTCCAAAACTCAAATGACCATCTCCAAAAAAGCAGGTAAAAGAAAAACCACTTCTTGTTTTTGTTGACGGCTTTTTCAAGATGTTCTATACTGCACCTTGTGGTTGTTGATATCTTACTTGAACAATAATATGACTGACAAAATTTTTCAAATAGTGTCCGAAAATAGTAAAACATTATCGGAGCATAGTAAGATACTATCGGAACAGAGTAAAACATTATCGGAGCATAGTAAGATACTATCGGAACAGAGTAAAACATTATCGGAGCATAGTAAGCGTTTTGACGAGCATGACAAACGTTTTGACGAGCATGACAAACGTTTTGATAAGATTGAAACATTGTTGCTGCAACATGATGAACGTTTGGATAATATTGAAGAACGGCTTGATAAAACCGTAACAACCGAACAGTTCACCACGGCATACGAAGAAATGATTACCATTCTCAAACGGCTTGATGACGAGCGTGTCTTTACCGTTGAGTGGGTGAAGCGGCTGGAGTTGCGGGTAGATGCGCATGAAAAAGAGCTGACAGATCAAAAAGACGATCTGCAAAAAGTCAAATTACGATTAAAAATTGCATAAAGATTTGCATAGAAAAACCGTGTCATTGCAATGACACGGTTTTTTGTTGTTGAACTCAAATTTGTTGAATTTTCTTATTTCCCCCCACTGCCAACTACCAACTACGTACTACCATTTAGATTTGTACTCGAATCCCAGGTCCCATTGAAGTGGCAAGAGTGATATTTTTAATGTAGGTACCTTTGCTTGAGGGAGATTTTGCTTTTTTGAGAGCGTCAAGAAAAGTTTCGTAGTTTTCTTGGAGTTGTTTTTCGGTAAATGACACTTTGCCAATAACTTGATGCACGTTTGCCGTATCGTCATTTTTGAAGGCAATCTTACCTTTTTTGAGTGCTTCTACGGTTTTTGTAATATCGGTAGTGATCGTATCATTCTTTGGTGAGGGCATAAGACCGCGCGGACCTAAAATTTTCGCAATGGGCGCGAGCTTTGGCATCATATCGGGTGTGGCAATCGCAACATCGCAATCAATCTTCCCCGTTTTTTTGATTTCAGTAATGAGTTCTTCACCGCCAACCATATCAACCTTCGCTGCTTTTGCCACTTTTTCGTCTGTGACGAACGCGCAAATACGCGTTATTTTTCCCGTGCCATGCGGCAAAGTTACGGTTGCGCGAACTTGTTGATCGCCTTTTTTAGGGTCAATACCAAGGCGTATGTGTATTTCAACCGATGCGTCAAACTTGACTGTTGAAGTTTCTTTAACGAGTTTGAACGCTTCCTCAGTAGCGTATGTTTTTTTTACATCTACTTTTTTAGCGTTTTCACTGAAACGTTTTGAGTGTTTTGACATATGATTACATGTATGACGTGGTGCAATCGCTCGTTTGACCAACAAGCTCCCACAAAATATATTATAGTTATTACTCTTTAACCTCGATCCCCATTTGCCGCGCTGTTCCTTTGATGATCTTCATAGCCGCATCAATTGAGTGTGCGTTCAGATCCGGCATTTTTTTCTCAGCGATCTCTTGTACTTGCGCGCGGGTGACCGTACCTATCTTTTCCAAGAGAGGATTGCCCGCTCCTTTTTTTACACCGGCCGCCTTTTTAAGCATTTCGGATGCAGGCGCGGTCTTCAGTATAAAATCAAAAGTGCGATCCTCATAAATGGTCATGGCAACAGGCACCACTTCTCCCATACGATCTTTGGTCTGATCATTAAACTTGGTGCAGAATTCCTGCATATTGACGCCATGGGGTCCTAAAGCTGTTCCGACCGGAGGTGCGGGATTTGCCTGTCCGCCGGGAATTTGGAGCTTTACGATAATTTTTACTGGCTTGCTCATATATTTGTGTAATGATTACATTTTTTTAATCTGGAGAAAATCAAGTTCAACAGGTGTTTCACGTCCAAACATGGAAACCAACACTTTAATCTTGCCGCGCGCGGTGTCCACTTCTTCAACCTTTCCTTCAAAGTTTTTGAATGGTCCGTCAGTGATCTTAACGGGCGACCCTTCTTCAACATCAATAGTAAATTTCGGTTCTTCCACGCCCATGCGTTTTTGGAGTCCCTTCACTTCTTCATCGGAAATAGGGGTTGGCGTGTTGCCGCTTCCGATAAATCCTGTGACATTCGGTGTATTACGTACGACATACCATGAGTCGTCCGATACGGTCATCTGCACCAGTACATAGCCGGGAAAGATCTTTTCTTCCACCACTTTGCGCTTGCCATTTTTAATTTTTATTTTTTTCTCGGTAGGGATCAATATGCCATATATCTTGTCTTGCATGTCCAGTGTCTCTATGCGTTGTCGGAGATTTCGCGCAACGTTTTCCTCATATCCTGAATAGGTATGCAGAACATACCAGCGTTTTCCGTATTGTGTTGTTTGTCGTGGCATAGTATTTATCCTTTGAGTTTAATGAGCTGTTCAAAGCCCCAGCTAAAAACAAAATCAACAGCGCCCAAGAACGCGGCAACCGCCAGGCTGATGACAATGACCAAAATGGTATGATTTTTGGTTTCTTTCGGTGTTGGCCAAGTGACCTTTTTGAGCTCGCTGTACGAAGAGCGAACATAATTGACGAGCCTATTGTCTTTAAGTGCTAATTTATTCATATTTTGTGGATTCTAAAACCGCCTCTCGGCGGATATAGCTAACTCGTGTGCACTATACACGATTATACAAAAAAATGCAAGAGTTACAGCACGCAATACATAATATGAAACACATAGGTATATTAAATATCCAAATTCTGCACGGATTTTGCGTGGGTTTGGATAAAGTGTTTGCGCGGCGCCACCTCAGCTCCCATAAGCACATCAAACACCTCGTCTGCAAGAGCTGCGTCTTCAATAGTAACGCGTTTCATCATTCTTGTTTGAGGATCCATGGTCGTTTCCCAAAGCTGTTCAGGGTTCATTTCTCCCAGACCTTTATACCGCTGTATCGCAACACCGCTTACCTTTTCTTCGTCGGTTATTTGTTCGTCTTCTTTCGCGGAGGTTTCTTTTTGCGCTGCAGGTGATTTTTTACTTTTTTTCATTTCTATGAGCGTCGGTTCCATTTCGTCTTCCGTATAAATATAGCGCATATCTTTTCCGCGTTTCAGCTGGTAGAGCGGTGGAGTGGCAATATAGAGATGTCCCATGGTGATGAGTTCGGGAAAGTAGCGATAGAACATGGTCAAGAGCAGGGTGCGAATATGTGAGCCATCCACATCAGCGTCAGTCATAATGATAATACGATCGTAGCGCAATTTACTGATATCAAACTGCTCGCCGATATTTGTGCCAAGCGCGATAACAAGGGCTTTGATCTCATTATTCGCGAGCATTTTATCAAGCCGCGCGCGCTGGACATTGAGAATTTTTCCGCGCAAGGGGAGTATTGCTTGAAATTCACGATCGCGCCCTTGTTTTGCGGAGCCGCCGGCCGAGTCGCCCTCCACAATATAGAGCTCCGAACGTTCCGCGTCTTTGGTAGAACAATCGGCAAGTTTTCCGGGAAGTGTAAATCCTTCAAGCGCTCCTTTGCGCAAGACCGAGTCACGCGCCGCGCGCGCCGCTTTTCTTGCTTGGGCTGCCAAAAGACACTTGCCGATAATGTGTACTGCTTCTTTCGGATTCTCTTCTAAAAAAATGGTAAAACTTGCGGAAAACACGCTATCCACCGCGGGACGCACCTCAACATTGCCGAGCTTTGCCTTTGTTTGGCCTTCAAATTGCGGCTCGCGAACTGCGATACTGATAATTGCCGTTAATCCCTCGCGTACATCATCTCCGCTCAGATTCTCATCCTTTTCTTTTAAAATGTTGTTTTTTCTCGCGTAGCTGTTGAGTACGCGCGTCAAAGCAGTGCGAAGTCCCGCGACATGCATACCGCCTTCGGGATTGGTGATATTGTTGGTAAACGCAAGGAGCGTCTCTTTATAGTCATTGGTATATTGAAGGGCGATCTCAACACGAATGTCATTTTCAATCTTATCAACATAAAACACGCTTTCATGTTTGGGGTCTTTGTTGTGATTGATGTGGCGTACATAGCTTGCGATACCGCCTTCAAAATAAAATGAGTATGATCTTCTTGGGGGAACGGGCTTCTCATTTTCTGCTGTGCGGTCATCAATAACGGTCAGCGTAATGCCTTTGGTAAGGTATGCGCGCCGCCGCAAATGGCTTAAAATTTCTTTCCAACTGTATTCCGTTACGGTAAAAATGTCCGTGTCAGGCGTGAAGATGATCGTAGTGCCGGTACGCTTGGTTGTTCCCGTGGATTTTATCTTTGCCTTTGGTTTGCCGCGTACATAGTCTTGTTTCCATATCTTGCCATCGCGATACACCATAGCGGTCAGCGATGAGGAGAGAGCATTGACCACCGAGACGCCTACGCCATGCAGTCCGCCAGAAACTTTATAACCTCCTTCGCCGAATTTTCCTCCCGCGTGGAGTGTGGTAAGTACGGTCTCAAGTGCTGATTTTTTTGTTGTCTTGTGCACGTCAACCGGAATGCCGCGCCCATTATCTTCCACCATAATGCTTTTATCCGCATTTAGTGTGATGGTAATATGCGTACAATATCCCGCCATTGCTTCATCAATGGAGTTGTCAAGCACTTCCCAGATGAGGTGGTGGAGACCGGCTTCGGCGGTATTGCCAATGTACATTCCGGGCCGCTTGCGCACCGGATCCAATCCTTCAAGTACGGTAATATGTTCCGCGGTATAGCCCGATTTTTTCTTTGTTGTAGCTTGAGACTTTGTTATTTTTTTGATTTTCTTGTCTAGCATATTTCGAGTTATTGGTAGGTAATACCGGTTGAGTATAGCAGAAATGCATTAAGAGAGCAAGGATCGTGTTACACGTTTTGGTGGTCAAAAATATCGTTTTTTGCTACAATAAACTCATCCATGAAATCCATGTCTTTTTGACATTTGCCATTCGAGGCTCTGAGGAGTCCTCAGGCTCTCGAAGAGGGTTTTGAAATTTGTCATTTTCTCACTTATGTCATATCAATCCCACGAATTAGGCAATAAACAGCTCGCGATCGGCTATTGGTTTGTGACGCATCGTATACAATTGAGGCGTTTTGGTATACTAGCGCTTGGTTGTCTTGCGGCTGTTCTAGTGTCTTACGGTGCCTACGGACTATTGAAGTTTTATGTTTTTGAAGATGCCGCAACACGCGCATGGCAAGAAGAACTTACTCTTTCAAAACTTGCACACGAGCAGTACGTGGATATCATCAAAGCGCAAGACCTGACGATCTCTTCTGTTGGTATGATGCGGGATGGTGCGAATAGCGATGTTTATGCCAAGATCGTCAACCCTAATGAGCGGTGGTACGCGACTTTTACCTACCATTTTCGCGTAGGCGGCTATACGTCGCCAACTTTCTCGGGATTTGCCCTGCCTCAAGAAGAAAAAATACTTACCGGCTTTTCACTTGATCCTTCTCCGGAGGAGGGGAATGCCGCTACTTTCGTGTTTGAGAGTATTTCGTGGAAACGTATTTCAGCGCATGCCATACCTGATTATCTTACGTGGGCGGGAGAGCGTCTTCGTATTGCTGTTGATGATCTGGAATACGAGCCTCCTACAAAACTTCATGAAAATAGCCCGTTAGTCGTAAGTCGCGTGCAGTTTACGGCGGAAAATGAATCCATATATGATTATTGGCAGGTAAAATTTTTGATAATCGGTATGCGGGATGGAAAGCCGGTAGCTCTTCAACAAAAGGTGATCTCACCTTTTGTGTCTCAAGAGCGTGCAACCCAAGTGGTAAGCTGGTTTGGTAATATTACTCGATTTGACAGCGTTACTATAGAGCCGGAGGTGGATATTTTAGACCCTGAAAGTTATTGGCAAAGCAGAAAAGGAGTCATTGGTGTGGAGGAGTAGAAATATTGCAGGTTCCTTATGCGTCTTTCGTTGCAACAATATCTCAAGACTTTTGACTGGATTCTCTTTGCGGGAGTTCTTGTGCTTTGGGGGTTTGGGCTTGTGGCGCTTTTTAGCGTAGCGCTTGCCGACAGCCAAGGAAATTTCACCTTACTTATTCGCCATGCACTTTTTGGTACAATTGGCATTGTTGCTTGTTTTGTTTTGAGCGCGGTGGATTATAGGGTGTGGCAGCTTCATAGCAAAAGCATCTACGGAGCAATACTTTTCTTATTGGGAAGTGTGTTGATATTTGGAGAAACTATTCGAGGCACCACAGGGTGGTTCGTTGTTGCCGGAATGCAGTTTCAGCCGGTTGAGTTGGTGAAAGTGGGTTTTTTGATATTTTTTGCGGCATATTTAAGCATATATGCAAGGATAGTGAATCTGCCGCGTACTATGCTGCTGAATATAGGTGCTGTCAGCGTGGTGCTTGTTCTCGTTTTGCTCCAACCTGACTTTGGATCAGCTATGCTTCTTGGGTCTTTGTGGATGTTATTGCTTTTAGCCACCGGTATTCGTCGAGTATACTTTGGTTTATTCATAGGTGCGCTTATTATAGGACTTGCCGCGGGATGGTTTTTTTTGTTTGCCGACTATCAAAAAGAACGTATCTTGACCTTTGTTGACCCCGGGCGCGATCCTTTGGGTTCAGGGTATAATATTGCGCAGTCGGTTATTGCGGTAGGATCGGGGCAGTTTATGGGGCGCGGGGTAAGTTTTGGCTCACAAAGTCAATTAAAATTTCTTCCCGAAGCGCAAACGGATTTTATTTTTTCCGTACTTGCCGAAGATCTGGGATTTTTGGGCATGTTGGTATTTTTCTTGTTTTGGCTCTTGGTCTTTTGGCGTATCATCACCGCGTTGCGTTACGCGCGAGATGATTTTGGGCTTTTTATGGTATTGGGCGCTCTGTTTATACTTTTTGTACAAATGGTGGTAAATGTGGGTATGAATATGGGGTTATTGCCCGTTACCGGTATTACCTTGCCGTTTGTGAGTTATGGTGGAAGTTCCTTGGTAACCAGTTTTATGATCATTGGTCTTATTGAGAGTATGTATATGCGTTCCGCAAAATGGAGTATTGACAGTAGGTGAAAAATAACGTATGGTAGCTCCAATCACATAACACAAAACACATAACACAAAACATAAATTTCTTAATATGATATAAGAGGTTTTGTTTGGAGCATTGTTCTATGCTTCATGTTGTGTGTTCTATGAAACTATGTCTTCCTATAATCTTACCGCTAAATCTCGTGCTGAAGCTAGCTCCGTATCTCATCTACGTTCGCAGGGTCTGTTGCCGGCAGTGCTGTATGGTCGCGGGGTAAAAAACACTTCGCTCATTGTTACGGGATCTGATTTTGAAAAAGTGTATGCACAAGCAGGCGGCAACTCTCTTATTGATCTTAAGCAAGAGCAAGGAGATGTTGTTGCTGTACTTGTGCATGCGGTACAACGCCATCCGGTAACGGACGCTATTCTTCACATAGATTTTTACCAAGTGCGCATGGATGAAAAAATTCACGCAAATATTAACCTGGTATTTGCTAACGAGGCGCCGGCGGTTAAAAAATTTGGCGGCATTTTGGTAAAACCTGTGGATACCGTAGAGGTGGTGTGTTTGCCAAAAGATTTAATACATGAATTGAGTGTAGACTTGAGCGTTATTGAAAGTTTTGACAAGGTTGTGTATGCGGAAGATATTTCTCTTCCTGACGGACTTACTCTTGCAGGTGAGCCGAAGCAGTTAATTGCTCAAGTAACGCCACCAAAAGTTGCTGAAGAAGATTCAGCTACAAAAGAAGAAGAGGAAGCAGAAGAAAAAGCTGAAGATACAAAAGAAGAACAAAAAGATGATAAAGAATCGGAAGAACAATCAAAAGACGAGAAAAAGTAAGGACACTTTACTTTTTACAAAACTCCCAGTACGTGCCAGCGCCCTTGTTCTCGGGTTTGCGACCATTCTTGTATTGGGAGTTTTTGGTGTGATAGTGTATGGAGGTGTTTCGGAAGAGAGTGCGGATAAACTTTTTCCGGTTGTCGTGCGGCATGAAATCAAAGAACAGGAAGGAGAAAGAGAGTATGAAGGGAGTATCGCGGCAGTTATTGTGGATAACTTCGAGGGCGTGCGTCCACAATCAGGATTGAATAACGCACTTTTTGTCATAGAAGCTCCTGCGGAAGGCGGGGTAACGCGGCTTCTTGCTTTTTTTTCACTTACTGCGTCAACGAGCGTTGAACGTATTGGGCCCGTGCGTTCCGCGCGTCCATATTTTGTTGATTGGGCGCAAGCGTATGGAGCATTGTTGGTTCATGTAGGCGGGAGTCCGGAAGCGCTTCAACAACTTGCAAAAGGCGATGTGCAACATATCAATGAATTTTACAGTGATGAATATTTCTGGCGCGATAGACGCATTATTCGACCGCATAATACGTTTACGAATACCAAGCTTTTGAAGGAGTATGGAGAAAAAGAGAGCGTAGCTTCTACTACTTTAACACGAGATGCACAAGCACTTGCCGCATATTTTGAAAATAACGAAGCACGCAACAGCGACAACAAACTGACTACAAAATTTTGTGATAGCAAGAAAATGGCGTCAGTTGAGGACGGAGAAGAAAGTGCGCATGACCATGGCATAGAGTGCGCTCATGAGGTTATTATAGATTTCTCTTTTCCCGAATACAAGGTAGTATGGGAGTATGATGAGGAGACGAAGGTGTATGCGAGAAGCCAAGGCGGGGAGTTGCAGACCGATGTTGCAACTGGCGAGCCGCTCATCGCAAAAACCGTCGTGATTCAAGTGACCGATATTACAACTATTGATACTATTGGCAGAAAACGTTTGCGAACGGAGGGCGGAGGAGATGTTCTTGTGTTCTATGAAGGAGAAGTGATTCCCGCTTCTTGGGAGCGTGAGCGGGCGGATATGCTGCGTATTGAAAATTCGGATGGGGAAATGCTACAACTTCCATATGACTATTTATGGTGGGAGGTGGTGAGTGATTTGGATCAAGTGGCGTATGAATAATACTTTTCAGGAAAACATTTTTGCCAACACCGAGTGTTGAGGATCCGTTCCGCTGGTTGATGGATGGCGGAGGGAAAACACAAGGGTGTAAAGCAAAAAGATGTTGAGGAGAAAGGTATGTGAGAGATTTTTAATATATAAAAAAGAGCCGCACTTGGAAGTTATTTTTTGTTTTTGCTGTTTTGTGGTATACTATATCCATATTATGCAGAGATATACACAGCAAGCACAATACACATCATCAAAGCAGAGAGGGTTTACACTCATAGAGCTTTTGGTGGTGATTTCAATTATAGGTTTATTGACAACACTGGCAGCTGTAGCGATTCAGAATGCACGTTTGAAAGCGCAAGATGTAGCGATATTACATGATGTAGAGGCGTTAGCAAAGGCGCTGGATTTGTATTATGATGATAATGGTGAGTATTCACCTAGTCGTATTGGTTTTAACTTTTCTGATGCTTTTTGCGATATTCAAATTCGTGGCGATGCCACCGAGGCGGTATTTCGTATGGCAATGAGTCCGTATATGGCGAAAATACCTAATCCTCTCCCACTTATTTATAATAATGGGTGGTTTAAAACGACGAGCCGCATTCTTTATCAGCCTGTAGATGGTAGCTGTAATGACGGTGCTGCTACGTCTAACGATGATTATAAACTTGTTTTCTATCTTGAAACAACTACTGATCTGGGACCTGGTGGCTATTATGCACGATTTTCAGATGGGAGAGTGGGGACATTAACGAGTCTTTGTGGTGGCGAGCTATGGAACTCGGGTTTGGCAACAGGGTGTTGGTAGATTGATGTAATTGAAGTTTTTTAGTCTGTATTGATAGTAGCTTTATTTTGTTTACAGTATGAGTTGAAAAATACGGGAATTTTCTGAAAGATCGGTGAAAATTTGAGATGTATTTTTGGGAAAGCTCTCTTGAACCATTGCAGATATTTTATTTTCTTGAGCAGGGTCAATTTCAAAAAAGCAGTGTACTAGAGTGTCAGAAACACTCATTTTTTGTATGTGGGAAACGAGTTCGCGATAGTGGTCAAGTCCGTCAGTACCGCTTGCGAGCGCTTGTTGTGGCTCAAAGGTAATTTCCGGCTGTAGTGTATGCATTTGTTTTTCGGAAAGGTAGGGGAGGTTTGCGAGGATGTAGAGGTTTTTTGTTGTGTGTCTAGCGGGTTGTTTCTTTCCAAGCGTTGCAGACGTCCGACAACCAAGAGGGTGTCGGACGTCTTTGGAGAAAAACAGAGGTTTTAGAAGATTACCATGTAAAAATGTAATATAGTCTGATGCTCCATGTTTTTTTGCATTTCTTTTTGCTACCCACAATGCATTTTTTGAAATATCGGTGGCGAAGAATTTCCATGAAGATATATCTTTTTGTTGTGCGCGCAATTCTTTTACTACACTGATGATAATTGCGCCGCTTCCCGTTCCTATGTCAATAACTGTGCATGGGTTTTGCTGTGTAAGAAGCGATCGTATCGCTTCTTCTACCATTAACTCTGTTTCAGAGCGGGGGATGAGCGTATGTTTATTGACTATAAGATCGGAGTGAAAGAATGGCTTAGCACCAATAATGTAGGCAAGTGGTACTCTGTGAGAGCGTTGCGTGATCGCACGAAAAAATTTGTGTTGTTTCAAAAAAGAAAGTGCATAGTCATTGTTGGCGTAGAGCCATGCGCGATCTTTTTTCAGTACCCAAGACAAAAGCACCTCGGCATCAAGAGATGGCGAGGGGATATTGTGTTCGCGAAGTCGTTTTGTGGCGTCTTTGAGTACTTGAGAGATAGTCATAGCATAAAAATTCCAAATGATAAAATCCCAATGTCAAATGAATGACAAATAACTTAATGTCAAAAAGTACCTCGTTTTAGTCATTTGGATTTGGGATTTGTTTTGGCATTTGAGCTTTGATATTTGGCATTATTTTTACTCTCTTTGTGTTTCTGCTGCTTGTTCTAACGCTTCTAGAATAGGTGTTATTTCACCATCCATTATTATTGGTATATTTGACCAATTTTGTTTCAAGCGGTGATCGGTAATACGATCCTGTGGGAAGTTATAGGTGCGGATCTTCTCCGATCGGTCTCCGGTGCCAATCTGTGTCTTACGTGCATCTCCTAATTCTTTTTGCCGCTTTTCTTCTTCAGCCGCGAGAATACGCGAACGCAAAATAGCCATGGCACGTTCTTTGTTTTGTGTTTGCGAGCGTTCGTCTTGGCATGACACCACAATATTGGTGGGTAAGTGCGTGATACGTACGGCAGAATACGCAGTGTTGACGCTTTGTCCGCCCGCGCCGCCGGAACAAAAGGTGTCAATTTTTAAATCCTTTTGGTCAATGGTCACATCAACTTCTTCCGCTTCTGGTAGTACAGCAACTGTTGCGGTAGAGGTATGCACACGACCGCTTTTCTCTGTTTCCGGTACGCGCTGTACGCGATGAACACCGCTTTCCCACTTGAGTTTGCCATAGATGTCGGTTCCCTTAATTTCCGCAATAACTTCCTTAAATCCTCCAATCTCTGTTCCGTGGGAGGAGAGGAGCGACACTTTCCAGTTATTGAGTTCCGCGTAGCGGCTGTACATGCGAAAAAGTTCCGCGGCAAAAAGAGATGATTCATCTCCTCCCGCTCCCGCACGAATTTCCAAAATGGCATGTTTCTCATCTCGAGGATCACGAGGGCGTAGAAGTTTATTGAGCTCCGTCCCGATCTGTTGTTTTTCATTGGTAAGCCTCTCTATCTCACTCACTGCAAGTTCTTGGAGTTCTTTATCGCTGCTTGAGGCAGTGCGCGCCGCTTCTTCTAGAGCCAGCTCAATGAGATTATACGCATCAAGTTTTTCTTTTTTAGCGGTGAGCATACTGAATTCTTTTGAAAGTTTGGTAAAGAGCTCTCTATCAGAAACAACTTGAGGGTTTTGTAATTTACCTTCAAGTTCTTGGTAGTGTTTATGAATGGATTCGGTTGCTGGATGCATATATGACCAGTAACATTTGACAGTTAACAAGCAACAATCAAAGAGTAAAAAAAACGGTCGGAGGATATGCTTTCAGTATAGCACATACAAAACTCCAACCGCTTACTAACAGTTATTTTTTTGTCGCAACCGCACTCTTTTTAGCCGGTGCTTTTGTTGCTGTCTTTTTTTCTTCTTTATCTTCCTTAACAAGATCGGTGAGCTTTAATTTTTTGTCTTTTGTTGACTGTTTTGCGGTGCGTGTCGCGCGTTTTGCAGCCTTTCCTTTACGTTCTTTGCCTACGCTGTCTTTGAGCGCAACGCGCTTCTGGAACTTATCAACGCGGCGCGCGGTATCAACCAACTTTTGTTTTCCTGTATAAAAAGGATGGCAGGTGCTGCATATTTCAATAGCAACCGATTCTACAGTTGAGCCAACGGTAAACTTGGCTCCGCAGGCGCAGCTTATACGTGCTTTGTCGTGATATGTTGGGTGAATATCTTTTTGCATAGTTGTGATACTAATATACACTAGTGCGTACGAATCAATATCAATACTGCTCGTACAACGGCGGTACTGTACCACAACATATAATGTATTGCAAGAGTCTTGTATAATCGGTAATTATGTGTTATGCTCCGCAACGTTATTTATATCTCACATCCCTGAATACTCCTTTGCTGTACGGTGTACAGAAGAGGGGGGTGGAGGCAAGGCAAAAACGGAAAAAACCATACGTTTTACCGAATTGCCAAAAAGGAGTGTATGCAGTTACCAACATTAGTTGAGATGCTCAAAGCCGGTGTGCATTTTGGTCATCAAACGGGAAAATGGCATCCTAAAATGAAGCCGTTTATTTTTACGTCTCGATCGGGCGTACATATTCTCAATCTTGAGGAAACAACAAAGCGTCTGAAAAAAGCGTCTGAATTTGTCCACGATATTGCCAAGCAAGGCGGAACTATTTTGTTTGTAGGTACCAAAAAGCAAACGCAAGAACTTGTGGTGGCGCATGCCACTGCTTGTCATATGCCCTATATTACCGAACGGTGGGTTGGCGGACTTTTGACCAACTTCTCGGTGGTCAAACAAAATATCAAGCAGTACAAAACATTGAAAGAACAGCAGGAAAGCGGCGGCTGGGATAAGTACACTAAAAAAGAGCGATTGGATCTGACAAAAAAGTTTGAGCGATTGGAGAGATTTTTCTGCGGGCTTGTTGGTCTTGAGGCATTACCTGCAGCTGTGGTGCTTATTGATATGCGCAGGGAAAAAACAGCGCTTCGTGAAGCACGAAAACAGCATATTCCACTTGTAGCGCTTTGTGATACCAATACGAATCCAACACTTATTGACTATCCAATTCCGGCAAATGATGATGCGGTCAAGGGTGTAGATCTTATGTTGCGCGTGCTCTCGGAAGCTATTAATGAAGGCAGGAAAGAAAAAGAAGAAAAAACTACTTCGCACGATCAAAATAAGGTGGATACTAACAAAGAAAAAGGAAAGAAAAAATCATAATTAACAAACCTCACTTTTTATGACAATTACCGCACAAGAAGTAAAAAAACTCCGTGAGCTGACAGGTGCCGCTATGATGGATGCAAAAAAAGCGCTTGAAAAAGCGAAGGGGGATAGTGATAAAGCCGTAGAGATCTTGCGCAAGCAAGGACAAAAAATGGCTGCAAAGCGACAAGACAGAGAAGCGGGTGAGGGCCGTATCGCAGCGTATATTCATGCGAATGGTCAGGTTGGTGCCATGGTGGAATTATTGTCTGAGACAGACTTTGTTGCGCGTAATGAGCAGTTCGGTGAACTTGCGTATGATATAGCGATGCACGTGGCGGCTGCCAATCCACAATATCTTACTTCCGTAGATGTACCGCAAGATGTGTTGGAAAAAGAAAAAGATGTCTATCGCGACCAGTTAAAAAAGGAAGGTAAGCCGGACAACATGATTGAAAATATCTTAGAAGGCAAGCTCAAGAAATTCTATAGTGATATATGTCTTTTAGATCAATCTTTTATTAAAGATGAGGATAAAACAGTCGCAGAAGTGATTACCGAGGCGATTGGCAGAATCGGAGAGAAAATAGAGATTCGTAGGTTTGCAAGATTTTCGTTGAAGTAGACATACTACTACTTACAGCGTTTAAACACTAAGTCTAACTTTATAATTAGGACTTAGTGTTTTTTTTATTTTCTCATTTAGTTCACATGGCCAACACTCGGTGTTGACCAAGCTTCCTACTACCCTCAGCGAGCTATGCTCTCTACCGGAACCGTCTCGCAGCCGAAGCGGGCATGGTTCATCCTGTTTCAACAGGATGAGAGCGAGGCGAGAGAGAGCGCAAACGCCACGCTGGGGCGTTTGACGCGTGTTCCGGTAGAGAGGGGTATAGCGAGCGACCACTTATCCCCAACCAAAAAAAAAAAACGTTTTGAGCGTATTCCTCATTCATGGTATAATCTACTCAATGTTATCCACAAAAAATATCGCTAAATGATATTCAAAACACAGAAAAAAATACGAAAACATACTCGTGTCGTTTCTCTCGTGCCGGCAGCTATGCTTGTCGTGCTGTTAGGCTTCTCTCTCCTCACTCCCGCACCGACGAATGCGGGATTTTTTCGTACCTTTGTCAATGATTGGAAGAGTGTGGTTACCACCATGACCAACAAGAGCCTTACGCTCTTCTCAAGAACTCCTGACGTCACTATTCTTCAGCACAACACCTCTCCTACCACGAACACAACACATCCTTCCAATACGCCCTCAACAAAGAAAAAAAACACTCCCACCCCAACTTTCACTCAAACAACTCTTCCTCGAACAGAGCCAACTTTCACGACAACAAATCAACCTCAAACAATACCCTCTCCCACAAATCAAGGCCTCATCTCCCGCCTTGAAGCCTTGGAAGTACAAATAGCGGCAGTACTCAAAACCACCGCACACCCACAGAACAATCACAACGATTCTGCCAATACCAGCTCAGCAACAAACACCGCACACCCTAGCACACAAGTTCCACCCCTCCCTCTCCCTCCCACCATAGACACCTTCTCCAACACAGAGCAAAATATCTTAAACACCGCTTTCGCCCATACCCAACAATCCCATCTCACCCTCTCCAATCAAATAACAAATCAAGAAAAAACACTCCAATCCTACATCAACCAACAACTCCAAAACACCACCA
>CAZZDA010000017.1:0-16774 GCA_964652585.1 uncultured Gammaproteobacteria bacterium
AACATCTTTAGCGCTTCGCGCCAATGTGTTGCGTTAGATTCTAGACTGGAAGTAAATATAATCCTCCCAAGTATACTACCTGGGAGGATTTGCTATTTTTGGTTGGCAGAGGTAGTCTTAAAGTATGCTTTTAGCGCTTGCCAAACAAAATACAAAAAATCTTACAAACATCCCTCAAAAACCAGGGGTGTATGTGTTTCGTGGTGCGCGTAAAAAAATTCTCTATGTGGGAAAGGCGAGTAATTTAAGAAGTCGCGTACGTTCCTATTTTCGAAAACAATCAACATATCTTTCTCCCGCAAAGTTCAACCTTCTTCCGGAAATTCGTTCGGTGGAAATTCGGCAAACACAATCAGAAATTGAAGCATTGCTCTTGGAAGCGAATCTTATTAAAAAATACAAACCGCCCTATAATGTACTTCTACGAGATGATAAGTCGTATGTATATGTAAAAATTGCTACAGAAGAATTATACCCTTCTGTCTACGCCACGCGTAAACTGGAAAAAGCAGGAGTGTACTACGGTCCATTTACCAGTGCAACTGCGGTAAAAGAAGTGTTAAAACTGGTGCGAAAATTTTTTCCCTATCGTGACAGTTCTTGTAAGCCAGGTCAGGGAAAACCTTGCTTTTCGTATCGTTTAGGACGATGTCCTGGAACATGCGTAGGAGCAATAACAAAAACCGACTATCAAAGAACAATAAGAAAAATAAAACTCTTTTTTGAGGGTAGGCATGAACAGATCGCACGAGAATTAAAAAGGGAAGTTCGCGAGGAAAAAAGATTGTATCGCAAAGAAAAATTTGAAGAAAAAAAAGACGCACGTGCACTTACTCTTGCAAGAAAAGAGGTGCAAGCCGAACAGCTGCAAAAAGTGATAGCACATACACGGCTTGTCACAAGTCAGGAGAAGTTTGCATATGACGTTCGTGAGTTGGCACGCGAATTACGTATGCGCGGACTACCCAATCGTATAGAGGGGTATGATATTGCGCATACGGGAGGATTGAACGCAACCGGTTCAATGGTCGTGTTTCAAGATGGTGAGCCTTCAAAAACTGCGTATAGAAAATTTCGGATAAAAATGGCGGCTCATATACCAAACGACACCGCAATGCTAAAAGAAGTACTAACTCGTCGGCTCGCAAAACTGGATACAGATGACGCATGGAGATGGCAATTACCGGATCTTATGATAATTGATGGAGGAAAGGCGCAACTCAATTCCGTACGATCTATTCTTGAAAAGACGGGCGTGAGCGTACCGCTTATTGCCATAGCAAAAGGTGGGGTACATGGAAGTACGCTTCGGCAAAAGGAGGAAATTTATTTTCCGGGAGAAAAAAATTCACTCGTACTTCCTAAAAATTCTTCGGCACTTCATTTGGTACAGCGTGTACGTGACGAAGCGCACCGCTTTGCCTTGTCTTATCATAAACATCTGCGGACTAAGAGGATGGTAGGAAAATAATTCTTGAATTAATTCTAGAATTAATTCAAGAGCACTATCTTACATTTGCAAAAATCGGCTTGATATGTAAGTATGGGAAAAGAGTGTTTTCCCTGCACAAAGATAATATGAGGGAACAAAAAGGCATGAAATTACAAAAGAGCGTTTTTCTTTTTAGTATAGTGCTTGCGTGCGGCGTTTTTTTTGTTGGTGTGACTACAGTATTTGCTGCTGAGATTGATACCGACAGTGATGGGTTAAATGATGTAGAAGAACGTACGATATATTTTACGGACTATCTTAATCCTGATACGGACGGCGACGGATACAATGATGGATTGGAAATACAATACGGCTACTCGCCGCGGCATGGAGGGGATAAAAAACTGGTTGAGGTGGATTCGGATAAAGACCATCTCAACGACAGTTGGGAATTGAAGTTAGGTACCGGACTTTTAGATCCGGATAGCGACAATGATCTCTACTTGGATGGCACGGAAGTTGCGGCAAGTTATCATCCTCTTGATGCGGAATCTGTAAAAATGGAAAAACTGATTGCGGTTGATTTGACAAAACAGGAGCTTACTTACTCCATGGACGGTATCGTCTTGGAAAATTTTACTATTTCAAGCGGACTTCCGGCAACGCCCACGCCAACAGGCGAGTTTATGGTATTGGATAAAGTGCCGAGCAAAACTTTTGGCGGGAACGGATTTGGCTTCTACTATCCGAATACGAAATGGAATTTACATTTTACCACCGACTACTGGCGCTACTATATTCACGGAGTGTATTGGCATGATAATTTCGGACAACCCATGAGCAGCGGTTGTGTGAATGTAGACTATGACCGTATGGAACGACTTTACTGGTGGGCGCAGTATGGTACGAAGGTAGCTATACACTAAATCTCAACTATTGATTTTATCTCCAAAGATTTTTTTATGGTGCACGGTGTGATACTGTGTTTTTTGTTATAGTCTTCTTGAATCTTTCGGCGGCGCTCGGTTTCAGCGATAGCACGACGCATTGAGTCAGTCATTTTATCAGCGTACATAAGTACGCGACCGTCTTTGTGGCGTGCTGCGCGTCCCATAGTTTGGATGAGTGACGACTCATGGCGCAAAAACCCCTCTTTGTCCGCATCTAAAATAATGACCAATGATACTTCGGGCAGATCCAATCCTTCACGCAAGAGATTGATACCTACCACGACATCATAATATCCTTCTCGCAGCTTTTGTAAAATATCGGTACGTTCAAGCGTTTGAATATCGGAATGCAAATAGGTGATCTTGATATGTTTTTCCAACAAAAAGTCAGTGAGTTCTTCCGCCATGCGCTTGGTGAGCGTGGTGATGAGCACGCGCTGTTTTTTCTTGGTTCGCTTTTCAATTTCTTTCAACACATCCGTAATTTGCCCATCAGTTTTTCGTACTTCTACCCGCGGGTCCAATAATCCCGTGGGGCGAATGAGCTGTTGAGCAACTCGGTGCGTTTTGCCGTACGGTTTAGAAAATGCATCAGCTATAGTTTTTGTTTCAGATGAGTGATGCAGCTCGTATTCGCCAGGAGTAGCTGAGGTATAAATGACTTGAGGTATTTTCTTTTCAAATTCAGTAAAGGTGAGTGGGCGATTATCAAATGCGCACTTCAAGCGGAAGCCATAGGATACCAATTGTTCCTTTCGTGCACGGTCGCCTGCATACATACCGCGTACTTGTGGAACAGCAATATGTGACTCATCAATAAACATCAGCGAGTCTTTAGGAAAGTAGTCAAGAAGCGTGTAGGGCGGCTCTCCGATCTTGCGGAAATCAAAATGGCGCGAGTAGTTTTCAATGCCGTTGCAATAACCAACACGACTGATCATTTCCAGATCATAGACGGTACGTCGTTGTAGGCGTTCATATTCCAGTAATTTTTTTTCTTTTTTTAACTCAGTCAAACGCTTTTTCAACTCCTCTCGGATATTCTTGACTGCAACCTTTATTTTTTCTTCGGGTGTGACAAAGTGTTTTGCAGGAAAGAGAAGTACTTCATCTACTTCCGCAAGTGATTTTTTGAGTGATTCTGCGTATGCCGCACGCAAGTACTTTGGACTTCCGTGAAAGATCAAAAGCCGTTCAATGGTATTACCAAAGAGTTCAAGGCGTACAATCTGATCGCCGGTTGCCGGATGTATTTCTATAGTGTCGCCGCGTACACGGAAAGAACCGCGGCCAAACTCTTCATCATTTCTTTTGTATTGAATATCAACCAATGATCGTAGAATATCTTGCCTACTTATTGTCTGTTCTTTGGTGAAGCTCACGCTCATGGCACGATAGTCTTGAGGAGAGCCGATGCCATAAATACAAGAAACCGATGCGACGACGAGTGCATCATTGCGCGTCAAAAGTGATTGGGTCGCGGAATGGCGCAGACGGTCAATTTCTTCATTAATAGTTGCTTCTTTTTCTATATAAGTATCGGTCTGTGGCAAGTACGCTTCCGGTTGGTAGTAATCATAGTAGCTGACAAAATAATGTACTGCGTTTCTCGGGAAAAGTTCGCGCAATTCCAAGTAGAGTTGCGCGGCAAGCGTTTTATTGGGTGATAAGATAAGTGTTGGTTTCTGTACACGATCAATAATATGCGCCATGGTAAACGTTTTACCGGATCCGGTTACGCCTAGTAGTGTTTGGTGTTGGTGATTATTTTGGATTCCGGAAACAAGCTCTGTGATCGCTCTCGGCTGATCACCCTTGGGTGTGAGTTGTGTTTCTAATTCAAATCGCATAGAAAAGATTTAAAGACTTTACAGATCTAACCTTGGACAGAGTTGTAATATATCTGCTTTTTGTGTTTGTTCGTCTATTGCAAGTATCATATCATTTTTGGTAGTTGATTTTATGTCGACATCTTCATGATACTCTACTTTTTTAAAGTCACTATTATTACAAAGCAAGGTTGGAATAGTTAATGCTGTCAAGCGTATATTTGCTTCTAAAACAAAAACATTATTTTTTGAAATAATAAAATCAATACCAAAAAATCCCTCATATCCTTTTAATAAAGGCTGGAGCGTATGAATACTTTTTTGCAGTTGCTTCCATATCTTTTCCGGTAATTTTGTCAGAGACAGTATTTCCGCGCCACAGAAATATTTTCCATCGGCAATCGTTTGTTTTGCGAATCCAAATACCGTGACATCGTTTGACCTTTTCATTTTTAGGCATTGGATACTATAAGTCTTACCATGAATATACTCTTCAAAAAACCAATCCCTAGGATTTTGTTGAAAAAGTAGATTGAAGTTATGGTCATGTTTCGTGGTACGGTTATCAAAGAGGGTAAAACCGCCAGATCCGTATTTTCTCTTTAAAAAACCTCTCTTTTTTGTACGTACACTATTTTTCAGATCTTTATATGAGTTAATAGGATGCCAAGATGGCGTATATTTTTCAAGGAGTGTTTTTTGTCGCAACTTGTTATTTCTTTGTAAAAAACTTTTATAGGTATAGCTGAGTTTCAGAGTACTCTTTTTTGCAAAAGTGTCAGCGGCAGGGTGAGGGATACCAATCCAAATATGAGAAATAGTTTTTGGGAAAGTGTTTTTTCGCATTCTTTCGAAAACAGAAATACGGGGATCATTGTGTTTTTTAAGAACTATAAAAGTGTTTTTATTTGGAACACGCGATTGATTAAAATCTTCATTTACTACGACGTGCTGATCCATTATAATCCATGGAAGTAGGTTTTCATATTTCCACATGGCTGGTATCTTAAATTTCATTGATTCACTTATAGCTCGAAAATCACATACGTAGAGTGTTGAAGAGTCGTGCAGGAATGGAATATCTGTTGTTTTAAGTGTGTGTCTTATAATCATTCGAGAATTATATCATATTTTTAATTGTGTAGCTCTATGTGTGAACGAGTACTTACTATTGCATTTTAGTGTAATAATGAGTAATGTGTGGTATATAACTATTAAAAATTATACCCACCCCCCACTTTTTGTAGAAGTATTTTATATATCATACAAATAATTATCTTCATTGACACAAACAACTATATATGCTAGAGAATATATAAACGGTTCTTTAACAGACTAGGAGAATAAAAATATCATGAATAAGAAAATCTTTATTGGGCTCGCATGGCCCTACGCAAACTCAAGTCTCCATTTAGGACATGTATCAGCATTTATCGGTGCGGATATTATTGCGCGTTACCATCGGCTTGCTGGCGATGACGTGCTTCTTGTATCGGGAAGTGACTGTTATGGAACACCAATTGCTGTAGAAGCGGTTGAGAAAGGAATAGATCCGTCAACTATTGCGAATCGGTACCATGCAGAATTCCAACAGAATTTGATCGATGGATTAGGATTCTCGTATGACATCTATACTCGCACCACTACTGAACAACATGCGAAGGTCGTACAGGAACTTTTTTTGGATCTGTATGAGAAAGGATTTCTTTATACAAAGACAGGGAATGCCTTATATTCGCCGATTCTTGGGCGATTTCTTCCCGATCGTTTTGTAGAAGGTAAATGTCCAAAATGTGGTTATGATGGTGCACGTGGTGATCAGTGTGACGAATGCAGTACACTTCTTGACCCACTTGATCTAAAGGATCCACGGATCAATCCAAAGATTATCAAGCGTGATAAAAATCTCAGCGATAAAGATCGACAACTCGAAGTTCGAGAGTCGGAACATTTCTATCTGAAACTTACTGCTTTACAGGATATTCTCGAAAAGTGGGTAAATAAAACAAGTACTTCATGGCGCGCGAACGCACGAGGCTTTGCGAAAAGTTTTCTTAAGCAAGGGCTTCACGATCGCGCGATCACACGTGATACTGATTGGGGTGTTCCTATCCCGTTGCCAGGACATGAAAACAAACGAATTTATGTCTGGTTTGAAGCGGTAATGGGCTATTTGTCAGCATCTAAACTGTGGGCGGAAGCACGAGGTACGCCCGATGAATGGAAGAAGTGGTGGCATAATGATGATGCAGTGCACTACTACGTGCATGGAAAGGACAATATTCCTTTCCATACGGTTATCTGGCCGGCACTCTTACTCGCACAAGGAACTCTGCATACTCCAAACCACATTGTGTCGTCTGAATATCTAAGTCTTGAGGGAAGGCAATTTTCCAAGAGCCGAGGGTGGGCAGTGCAGCTTCCTGACTTTTTGGAAGCGTTTGATCCCGAGACACTTCGGTATTTCTTGGTCGTCAACGGTCCGGAAACGAGTGATGCGAATTTTGAGTGGACCAAGTACGCTCAGCGTGTGAACAGTGAGCTCATTGGTACGTTTGGAAACCTCATTAATCGAGTACTCTCTTTTAGTTCAAAGAAATTTCCAGAGGGAATTCGGTTTCCAAAAACACTGGACAAAGAATCTAGTACACTTCTTGCTGCGGCTGAGAGAGCATTTCCTAAAGTTGGCAAGCTTATTGAGGAAGGAAAATTCAGAGCTGCCTTCAAGACGATATTGGAAGTTGCTGAGCATGGCAACCGCTATATTGATACGAAAGAGCCTTGGAAGAAGATCAAGGACAGTACAAGAAGGGATGAAGTCGAGACAGATCTCGCAGTACTTGTCCAGCTGATTCAATCTTTGGCAGTTTTAGTCAATCCGTTTTTACCTCGGACATCCAAGAAGATCTATAGCTTCCTTGGTGTAGATACTCATGATGTATCTTGGGAATATCCAGTACCAAATAAAGTTCAGGAAATCATTCAAAGTTCACCTCTCTATCGAAAAATTGAGCAGGAGGAGATTGAGACACAACGTGCTCGACTAGTGCAAAGATCAAATGATGCTGGAAATTAATCTCGGAGCTGATTAGCACAAGCTACCGGCTCATTTTTATATACGAGTAGGATATTTACTATAACGTGACGTCACTGTGATTCTTAACGGAGAGAGTAAAAATCGTGCCAAGAAAATATTTTCACGCGTCCTTGATATGGGGATTAATTTTAAGGCTGGAGATGAATACGAGCCCGGAATGATGCAACGTAAGTTGCAGCATGGAGGTATATCTATCAGAGTTGGTTTTAAAACCAATTCTGATAATAGGGGCAAATTCTCCGCCCTTTAGGGCGGGGATTCCATTAATTATTGATCCACAGGATTAGGCAAGGCAAGGAATGCTGGGTTTTTGTACGGCGTTAATTATATGCGCCATGGTAAATGTCTTGCCGGATCCCGTTACACCCAAAAGTGTCTGGTGCTTGTAGTTTTTTTGCAAGCCACTCACAAGCTGCTCAATCGTAGTTGGCTGATCACCCTTTGGCGTGAGTGTTGTGTCAAGTTCAAAATTCATAGTGAACGTAGCGTAACACAAGATAGCTCGTGCAGTAAAGTGTGTACGAATATATTTGGTGGCTACACTAAAAATATGTTATACTACAAACGCTTTTATATCATAACTCACATGAATTGCGATACGTTAGTACATGTTTCTTACAACAAAAAAAATGGCAGCAAAATTTTCTTCTGGCGTACGCAAGCGCGCGTACTACAGGTTGCTTTTAGTGTGTGAAGTTATCGCGGCGCTTGTTTTAAGAATTGTATATAGCAGCTTTGCACGACTTACAGTTCGTAATGCTTACTTGCTGCAAAACGTACAACCCCCGTATATTATTGTGTCTAATCACGCGAACTATAATGATCCATTTATCATTGGCGCAGCTACGTTTTTTAGCCAGAAGAAGATTCTACCATACTGTTTTATGACGTTGCCTCGGTTTTTAAAGTGGCCTGTTGCGGGACAGCTTATTCGTCTTTTAGGATCATTTCCGGTGTTCCCAAAAAATGGAGGGTTGGAAGCATCGCTCAAAGTGGCGGTCAATATTCTTAGAGAGAAGAGGGGGAGCATTATTATGTTTCCCGAGGGAAAAAGGGAAGTGAATCACCACCATCATAACGCGCGGCCGGGAATAGCGTATTTAATGAAACAATTTCCAGGCATTCCCGTTGTACCTATGTTTATCAAAGGCAATAAACCCATACCACCATGGCAATTTTTTCTTGGCCGTATGAAGCTAACAGTTACTATTGGAGAGCCATTCACTTGCGAAAGTTTGCAATGTAAGAATATGGATGATCGTGCGCTTGCGAAAGAGGTTATGCGGAAGGTGACGGCGCTTGAGCGAGCGAAAGAGTAAAAAATCTCCTATGCTTACACCAAAATTTTGGAAAAAGTATTTTAAAACGTACGATGTACTCAATGAAGTTGTTCCCTATCAACAGCTTGTGAGGAGTATTGTGGAAGAAGCACATTTGCAAAAAGGCATGATTGTGTTAGACGCGGGTGTAGGTACAGGCAATGTTGCAATGAAAATGAAATTAGATAATGTACGGGTTATAGGAATTGATACGGCAGAAGAAGGATTGGAGCGTTGGGGACAGAAAGATGTCAGTGCGGAAAGTATGGTACATAATTTGGAAGACTTACTACCTTTTGATAGCAATTTTTTTGATGTTATTGTTTCTAATAATACTCTCTATGCTGTTTCTCGCGATAAGCGGGACGAAGTTGTGAAAGAATTTTATAGAGTGCTAAAACCGGGAGGAAAAATTGTCATCGCAAATATTAAAAAAGGATTTTCTCCCTTTGCTATTTATATTTCTCATGTACAAACTGAGCTACAGCAAAAAGGTATATTGCGCACCATCATAAAAATTATACATATGCTTCCTGAAACGGTAAAAATGTTTTACTACAATGCGCTCATCAAAAAAGAGCATACGCTTGGTGAATTTGATTTTTTTGCAGAAGGAGAGCAACAACAACTCTTACGTGAAGCGAGATTTCGGGTAGGAGACGAGGTGTCAGTGTATGCTCGACAAGGATTATTAGTTTCCGCAATAAAGTAATGGTATTTATGGAAATACTTTGGAAAATACGCGTTCCCGTAGAAGATGGTAAAGAAAAAATTGTTTTTGGTATTCCAACGACAGAAGCTGAGCTTTCAGCAATGTTTGCGATGAGGTACAAAGTATATAGTGAACGAGGATATATTGAACGCAATCATCAAGAGAGCGATAAAGATCAGTATGACGATGATAGCCATACAACGTATTTTATTGCAAAAATTAGCGATCGTATTGTTGGTTCGGTGCGCATGATACGTACAGCAAAGCTGCCAATTGAAAAAGATTGCTTCTCGTTTAGAGAGCCGGAACAAATACAATCTATTCCGCGAGACAAACGCATAGAATTAGGGAGGCTTATTGCCACGCCGTACAATCAAGAGCAAAACATCTATTTCCCACGGCACGCAGTGATGCTAGGGCTTTTTATCAGTATGCTGCGTTTTGCACGCGGAGAAAAAATTCAAGGAGGCTATGCATTTGTCAAAAAAGGGCTGTATACAAAATTACAGCGTGTGCACATGCCAATTTATGCAATAACATCTGCTAAAAAAATATATGGTGATGGTATTCTCTACAAATATTTCTATGAAGGAGAAGAGGTGATCCCTCTTTTCTTTCTTGCAAAAGATGTTATGCGCATCCTTCGCTTCTATGCATATTTTTTTAAATTGCCTTTTAGCTTTACGCTCTACCGCTACTTTCTTTCCCGATAACGTATGACCTTTAGCTCCATACTTCTTTTGACGGCATCGGCGTGTAATTTTATTTTCTCATTTTTTGCTTTTTCGCGCCGGCAAAGGTCAACAGCTATTACGCTCTATGCGATGCTCACGCTTACCGCGGGCGCTTGGGGCGTGCTTCTCCATTTGTTTCGTCAAGCAGAAAATGAAACCGCCATTCTGTTCTATGGTATGGTTACTTATTTTACCGCACTCGTACTTGCACTCGTCATGGTGTACTTTGTATATTATTTTGCGAATGAATCGTCTCAAAAAAAACTATGGTTGCATTTTATAGCGTCTATACCCTTTATTATTGTTTCGCTTTTGGTGTTTATACCCGGCGTGATGATAACAGGAGTACATATTACAGATGGAACGAATGGGCTGCAATTCACCAATTGGTATTTTGTTTATAGCTTATACCTGGTTGCGTATTTTAACTTTGCCTTTTATGCCATTGCCAGGAAATACCAGAATGCGCAGGGCGTAGTACGGCTGCAGCTTAAACACATCTTTCTTGGTTTATTTCCCATCACAACCGCGGGTCTTGTTACCAACCTTATTTTACCTTGGTTAGGAAATTTTAGCTTCAATTGGGTAGGACCTGTTACAACACTTATTACCTTCGGTATTGTTGGGTATTCCGTATTTCGCTATCGCCTTATGGGCATGCGTTTTTTGGTCATGCGCTCTTTGGAATACCTTGGCATAGCGACGTTTGTTTATTTTATTTTTCTTTTTGTTGTTTATCTTGAACAATCATTATTTGGCAGCGTTTTTGCTTTTGGCGCATTGATGCTTGGCATACCGCTCGCTTTTGCTTTTGTCTGGGCGTATTTCCGTGTGCAGGGGTTGATAACCCGCTTTTCCTCTTCCATATTTTATGCAACATCCTACAATCCGCAAATTGTTCTCAAAAATCTCATCAATCGCATAACAGCGGTTATTGATTTGGAAGAGTTATTAGAGTTGCTCTTTGCGGAAATTTCACGTGTTATGCGTACGGAAAAAATGGCTCTTATTTTTATTTCATACGAAAAAACATATGATAAAAAGACAAAAAAAGAAATATTGCAGGAACATTTAACTGTTGCGCGCGTACAAGGTTTTGGACCGGGAGATATTGAAATTGACGAGCATCATTGCTTCATGACGGATTATTTGAAAAATAATTTGGAGATCATTGTTACCGATGAGCTGGGCATTCCCCGTCCCGGCGTGCATAAATTAGAGGAGGAAATTGCTTTTAAAAAGCGAGCTGAAAAGGCCGGCGTATCACTTGTTTTGCCGCTTATTACCCACAATAAGTTAAGCGGCGTGATCGTGTTGGGAAATAAAAAATTTAATGACGCGTATACAAAAGAGGATATTGATTTTCTAGACCTTGTCTCGCGCCAGTCCGGTATTGCTATTGAAAACGCGCGTCTTTATGCTAATCTTGAAAAAGAAGTTGAGTACAAAACAAAGGTTATTGAAGAGAAAACCAGGCATCTGGAAGAATTACTCAAAGTGAAGTCGGAGTTTTTAACCATTGCCTCGCATCAATTGCGTACGCCAACTTCCATAGTCAAAGGTATGCTTTCCATGGTGGTTGACGGGTCATTGGATAAGTACCCTGAGAAGCGTGAAGAATTTTTGGAGAAAGCGTATGAGGCTATTAATCGCCTGGGCGATGTAATACACGATCTCTTGAATGCAACTGAGCTGGAAGGAGGAGTCGTACGTGTTGAGCAGAAGCCAACACAAATAGAAGAAATAATTATAGACGCGATTGACGCCCGGCAGCAGCTTTTGAAAGAACGTAGTTTAACTATTGACTTCCAAAAATCTGAAAAGCCATACCCGCAGGTTTTGGTTGATCCATTCAAGATCCGAGAGGTCATAGCAAATCTTATTGATAATGCCATCTACTATACTCTTGAAGGCGGTATTACGATTACCATTGTTGAAAATAAGAAAAAGAATCAATTGGAGATTGCTATCAAAGATACGGGAATCGGCATAAGCCGCGAGGATCAAAAGCATGTTTTTGAGAAATTTGTGCGCGGCAGCCGATCGTCTTCTATACATCCAAATGGTTCGGGACTTGGGCTCTTTATTGTAAAAAAGATTCTGGAGGCGAATAAAGGCGGTTTGGAAATGCAGTCCGAAGGAACAAATAAAGGATCAACATTCACCATTGTCTTACCTACCGTAAAATAGAAACAGCGTATGCAAAATCACACAACCAAAATTCTTCTCATTGAGGACGAAAAAGCATTAATCGAAATGTATGAGATTCAAGCAAGAAGTTTTGCTTGCAATCTTGTCATTGCTGAAAATATTGAAGATGGGTTTGCGCTCGCTGTCGCAGAGCAACCTGTTATTGTACTATTGGATATCATTTTACCCAAATCAAAAAACACGCCTGTTACTATGGGTGAACGTGATGGTTTGGACTTGCTGAAGAAATTAAAAACAGATCCGAAAACTAAGCACATTCCTGTGGTGATGCTCACGAATTTGGATACCTTGGAGGATAGAAGAAGAGCAATGGCGCTTGGCGCGGATGGCTACTGGATAAAATCAGAACTTTTACCGAAAGATATTATTGAAAAGTTGCACACGGATTTTGGTTTTGAAGTATAATATTACATTTTCTCTGGCGCATGGATGTCGAGAAGAGCTAGGCCATTACGAAGCACAGTTGCTGTTGCCTGAATAAGAGATAGGCGTGCGATGCGTACGCTCTTTTCTTTTGCTTTGAGTACGGAGAGTGTATGGTACAAGGTATTCCCCGCAGCAGCGGTTTCCAAAAGATAGGTGGCGATGAGCGCGGGAGCTGATTCTTGCGCCGCGCGCGTGATAACTTCCGGATAAGCCGCGAGCATTTTGGCAAGCGCTAATTCTTCAGGTGCGTTGAGCACCTCTTTTTGCAAACCGAAAAGTGCGTTCTTGTCTGTCTTTCCTTTTCGTAAAATGCTTTGCAGGCGCGCATAGGTGTACTGAACATAGGGACCGGTATCTCCTTCAAAAGAAATAGCAGACTCCGGATGAAAGGTAATGGTCTTTCTAGTGGACACCTTTAAGAGCATAAACTTAAGTGCGCCGAGTGCTATCGCATGCGCGCGGATGTTGATCTCTTTTTTGGTGAGTGTGCCGTGTTTTTCCTGAATGGTTTTTGCGGCAAGTTCTTCAAGAGTGTCAAGAATGTTATCGGCATCAACTGTCGTGCCTTCTCGAGATTTCATGCGGCCGTGTGGCAAGAGCACTAGATCGTATGCGATATGATGGCATTGCTTCCAAAAAGGATAGCCAAATTTTTTGAGTAGCGCAAAGAGTACGTGAAAATGATAATTCTGCTCTGACGCGACAATCCAGTACGCGGCATCAAGTTGATAGTCTTGAAATTTCTTCACTGTTGCACCCAGGTCTTGCGTAATATAAATACTGGTGCCGTCCGCGCGCAATAACACCTTTTTATCCAATCCTTCTTCCGTGAGGTCCACTTCAATTGCGCCGTCAGGCCGTTTATAGCACAGTCCTTGTGCAAGGGCATCCACAACAATTTTTTTTCCGTTTTTATAGAGCTTACTTTCAAAGTATACTTTGTCAAAGGTAATACCAAGACGTTCATAGGTTACGGCAAAACCTTCCAAGACCCACGCATTCATTTTCTTCCACAGTTCGTGTGTTTTCGTATCTCCTGATTCCCATGTACGTAAAAGCTCTTGCGCTTCTTCAAGAAGACGAGGATCTTTTTTTGCCTCTTGTTCAAAACGGACATACCACTTACCTACAAAATGATCACCTTTTTCTTTCGTGCTTTCTGGGGTAGCGCCTTTTCCCCATTTCTGATAGGCAAGCATGGATTTTGTGATATGAATGCCGCGATCATTGACGATACTTGCTTTTACCACACGATAACCGGAGGTGGCTAAAATATTCGCAAGCGCCGCGCCAAAAACATTATTTCGTACGTGGCCTAAGTGTTGCGGTTTATTTGTATTTGGCGAAGAATATTCGATCATGATGCGCTTTCTTTTTCCCAAAGTCGTTTCTCCATATACTTGTTGTTCTTTCTCTATGCTGTGTATAACCTTGTGAATATAGGTACTTCGTTTGACCGTAAGATTCAGATAAGGACCCAGTGCTTTATACTGTACAATAAGTTTGGTGGGTTTGAGTTTCTCTGCAAGCTGTCGCGACACCTCATGCGGCGAGGTATGCAGGAGCTTTGCGAGCTCAAAGCACGGATAGGCAAAATCACCCATTTCCGGTTTTGGCGGGATGGTGAGTATAATTGCGGACGGATCAATCGAGTATTGTGGAAAGAGTTCTTGAAAAGCCTTCAGCAATTGGCGGGTAAATGATCGTTGAAGTTGTGGAAGCATAGAAGTGTAGCGCAAACGTACCATATATTATATGGTAAGGCAACGTGCATCCCGCTATCGTTTTGTCTTCCAATGCTACAACAACAGAACGGAGTCTGTTAGGAAAAAGAGAACGGAGTCTTGATAAATAACCATGTTTGTTGTACCATTTAGTGTTTAATGGTCACAAGATATATCATTATTGAATCGTGCTTATGAATAAAGAAATAACAAAGCGAAGCGCAGCAATGGTTACAGGCGCTGCTAGTGGTATTGGTTTCAGCATTGTGAAAAAATTGCTCAAACAGGGTTATTTTATTTTTGCAATTGATTACGATGAGGAAAAGATTCAAACATGCAAAAAGAAGTTTTCTGCCTACAAGGATAGGATTGTGTATCATTCTTTAGACCTTTCAATGGGTAAAGAAATAGAAGTGTTTCTTAAAACGTTCAGTAAGGAAAGGAAGTGTATTTCAGTATTGATCAATAACGTTGGCTATCAGGAGGAAGTGCCGTTTCTTCGTTTAAATATTCAGCAGTGGCAAAGGTTATTCAGAGTCAATTTGGAAGCAGCATTTCTCTTAAGTCAAGCGGTTGCCAAACAGATGATAAAAAAGAACATCATTGGAACTATAATAAATATTACCTCAATACACGACAGTATTATCCGGGATATTCCTCATTACTCTTCATCAAAGGCGGCACTGGAACAGCTTACTCGCGAAATGGCTTATAGCTTGGCTAAACATAAGATTAGAGTTAACGCAATAGCCCCAGGAGCGATTGATACACCAATGATACGTCAGGAATTAAGAACCCGAGAGCAAGTTGAAAAAGCGAGAAAGCTAGTGCCGCTTGGAGAATTGGGTGACCCGGATGATATTGCGCAAGCAGTGGGTTTTCTTATATCTAACAAAGCGAAGTACATAACGGGAACTACTGTTACCATTGATGGAGGTCTTTCGTTGATTATTTAGATTTTATGATTGAAAAGTATTTAGTAGGCGTCAACCTCGCATGGTCACATAACAGACAAAGCAACGAAGAAATATTTCAGCAGTATCAGTCATGGATAACGAAATGCTCTTCACAAAATATTGGTGTTGTAAGGATTTTTGTTACTCGGTGGTCATTAAATGCTTTATTTGATGATACTAGGAGAGATCTGCTTAATCAGATCATCTCATTTGCATCTGAAAGAAAAATTGAGGTGGTGCTTGTCATTAACCACTTTACGGATTTCATAAGACACCATGAACGGGATTTGGCGAGTGATGAATATATATGGAGAACATTCCCCCTTAAAACCACCTCCCTCACGAATTTCTTTGATAAACCAAGTGAAGAATATGTCGAGATAGTTAGAAGATTGTTGGCAGATTTGCGTACTTGTTCAAACATTCAACGCATCGAATTATTTAATGAAATTGATTTGGTCGATGTTTCAAGAAAGATACTTGTTTCATGGTGTAATCAATTGATAAATACACTCGATCTACAAGACAGGTTTGATTTTTTTATAAGTGTTGCCCATCAGAACAATTACCATTTTTTTAAAAATCACTGCTCAGTTCCAGTCGATATCCACTTTTATAACTATCCTTTTGAAAATGCCTTTCAAAGTCTGGAGGATTACAAAAAGATAAGCGATAATTTGTTATTTGGTGAATACGCGAAATTCTCTGATGAACCGAGGTTGGAACGTTGTGATGCACGGTCCTTTTTTTGTTCCGGTCTCTGGGGCGGTTTCTTTCTGAAATTAAAAACAAGCCCAATGCATTGGTGGTGGGAAGAATTACTTCAAAATGAAAGTTGCGCAAACATTATGAACACCTTTCACAATATTAAACTTGCTGAGACTGTTCCTTTTGTGAGTTTTGAAATTAAGAATATTCAACGAACGAAACAAACAAATATATCAAATGCCAACAAAGGAAAACTACAAACAAGATTAACTACACTAATTAGAAATCCTAGGTTAGTTAAGCGTGAATATGCAGCTATTGCAAAATTTGTTAAAAAGCACATTTATAAACTATTTGACGAGCAGCTGTTTGTAAGGGCTTATAGAGGTTCCGAAATTTACATTTACTGCGAGCCGAAGAACTGCCAGACAGTTATATTTGATCTGACGCTTCATCCTGAACCGCTTTCTCCTAATCCGCACGCCGTACTGATAGATCTTTTCACAGGCAAGGAATCAGCGCTTCAAATAGAAACGGGAGAGGGAATGTATGAGATAAAGGGGTGCAAGATTTCTCATAATCATTTAATAAAAATTATCAATGGGAAATGAAAGAAAAGCCATAATCAAAGAGATTTCCCCGCAGCTTGCTGCGGGTCTTACGCAACTATGGTACA
>CAZZDA010000018.1:0-16753 GCA_964652585.1 uncultured Gammaproteobacteria bacterium
CGCGCTTTACACACAACTTGTCTACCGCAAAATATATGGTTGGCGTTTTGGTGCCGTCATTTTTTACTACGCGTACGCTTATGCGGCAAACAGCATTAGCTCTCTTGGTTGCAGCACTTACCTTCTCCGGGGGATTTGCGGGGGTTAAGGCAAGTATAGGAAGTTTGCCGGGGGATACGCTTTACTCAGTGAAGCGTGCTATGGAATATACGCAAATTTCTCTTGCGGTCTCACAAGAGGAAAAAGCAACACTTGAAGTTGAATTTGCAGGCAGACGAGTAGAAGAAGTTGAAGAGATTGCTAAACTTGATGTCAGTCAGAAAGAAAAATCAGAAAAACTGGCAGTTGCAACCGAAGGGTTTACGGCAAATGTTGCAGCGGCAGCATCTCACTTAAAAAATCTTACCTCGGAGGACGCATTGCAAACAGCACGACAGCTTGATGATAAAGCAACCTCGTATGAGGCGACATTGCAAGATGCTTCTAAAAAAGTTGGTGGAGACGCGGAATCAAAAAAGACGATCGGTGAAGCGGTTGACGCCGCAAGTGAATTGAGTGCGGAAGCGCTAGGCATTTTGGTTGCGGAATACTATGCCGGTGAATCGGATATTCCTGAAACAGATCTCAAGATACGCATCGCAAAACGTATCGTGCTCATGGAAGAGCGTGTCAAAACACTTGCTGAAGAACAACGGCAAGCAAAAGAGGCGGCAAAAGAAGCTGAGTTGCGAGAACTTCAGGCAAGCACAACTCCTGAGGTGCTTGAAATAGATGGCGGTACCGATCAAGTTTCAGCGACAGATACCGATAGAGCGTCTTCAACAGACGATGTGGTTCAAAATATGCTTAGAGAAGCGGAAGAAGCGGTGATTTTCGGTAACGAAACAGAGGAAAATACAGCAATTTTAGAAGATAGCACTCTTGTTGGCGCGGACGGTGAGTCTAGCAAGGAAGAAACAATAGAAGCGCCCGTAACAGTTGCTTTAGAGGAAGTAAGGGTGCTTACCCAAGAATCAAATTTTGCCGGAGCGCTTGAAAAACTCTCGGAAAGCGGTGTGTTGTTGGATAAGGTTGTAGAGGATATTGAAATGACCTCTACTGGTACGAGTGCACAAGAGGAAAATACGGGAGGTACGGTACTGGGAGCAAAAGAAGAAGTCGCAACATCTACGGTGGAGAGTGTGGAGCTGGAAAAAATGCCGGAAGAAAATGTGGTAGAAAGCACGCCTATGTTAACCAACAACTAACAACGAAGAGTTGTAAGTTGTAGGTGATAAGTTATGAGTTGGATTTCCCGATAGGGACAGGAGCGGTCCTCCTACCCTGCCAAGAGGTCCAAACTCTCGGATCAAGATTGGCAGTACCAATCTGGGTCTGGAAAAAACCTCGTGATCATTACAAATCCTTGGCGCCATATAGTATATATGGTGAAAAACCAAGGTCCCTTTACACAAAAGGTCGGGCTCGACACGAGCGTGAAAAGGGGTAAAAAAATAATGAAGAGATATGGGTGAAATCTATGTTCAAAACAACATACATCCACACATATCCGAAAGGAAAATTCCATGACTCATGTATTAACGTTTTCGAAGAAAGCGTTTACCTGGGCTGTAGTAGCAACTACTATCCTTTGGTCCATTGGTATCTTTGGTGTCGTATCTGTAGCGCAAGCGGCAGATATTTCATCCGGAGATCTCATTAAGGCTTCTGGTGCGGCAGTGTACTACTACGGTTCTGATGGCAAACGTTATGTCTTCCCGAACGAAAAGACTTATAACACCTGGTTTGCTGATTTCTCCTCAGTAAAAACTGTTACTGACGCGGAACTCGCTGCAATCATGATTGGCGGCAATGCCACCTATCGCCCTGGTGTTAAAATGGTCAAAATTACGACCGATCCTAAAGTGTACGCAGTCGGTATGGATGGCACTTTGCGCTGGGTAGAGAGCGAAGCAGTAGCCGTAGCTCTTTATGGCGCAAACTGGAACACCATGATTGACGACGTACCGGATGCATTCTTTGTTAACTACACTGTTGGCTCATCTGTAGCAAACGCAACTGAATTTGATAAAGATGCAGTCACCGCGGGCTCTCCAACCATTAACGTGGACAAAGGGCTCTCAGCAAGCGCCACAGGCGGCGGCTTGACTGTTGCAATCGCATCTGACACGCCTGCAGCAGGTCTTATTGTGGGTGGTGCGGCGCGCGTACCATTTACCAAAGTCAATTTGACCGCTTCTTCCGAAGCCGATGTGGTGATTGATTCGTTAACGGTAGAACGCGGTGGCATATCTCTCAATACTGATTTTTCTTCTATAGTATTGATTGATGGCAATACTGACTTACAACTTGGTAATGAGAAGACATTAAACTCTTCAAGCCAGGCGGTGTTTAGTGATGATATCACTGTTCCTGCAGGCACAACCATGCCGCTCATCGTAGCGGGTAATATGGCTGCCGTTGGCACCATTACAGCTGGTGACGTTGCAACACTCGCGATCAGCGCGATTAATACCACAGCTGATGTAAGCGGTGCATTGCCAATAACCGGTAATGTACAAACCTTAAATGGTACGCTTACTATTGGTGCGGTTACTATTACCGCGGGCGGTTTGAACCCATCAGCCGCTACCAAGGAAATTGGCACAGAGGACTATATCTTCAGCTCTATTCAGATGGCAAATAATTCCGTTGAAGTAATGCACATTACGCGCATTATTTGGGACCAAAACGGTACCGTGTCTGATAGTGATGTTGCCAATCTAGAGTTGGTAATGGATGGTGCGGTATTGGCAACAGTTGCCAACGCATCAAACAAAAAGGTCAACTTTGACCTTTCCGCCAGTCCAATTGTTCTTGGCAAGGGTTTGAACAAGGAAGCAAGTATTCGCGGTGACATTATGGACGGCTCCGGTCGTACCATTGATTTTGATGTTCGCAAGAACATTGACATAGTCGCGCAAGGACAGACCTATGGCTATAATGTAACTCCAACTTTTACAGGCGTTTCATCTGAGCCATATTTCAGCGGTAATATTGCGACGATTTCAGGCGGTTCTTTGACTGTTGGTAAAGCGAATCTTGCCTCCACTAACGTGGCGGAAGGCGCGACACAGCAGGAAATTGGTGCGTTCACCCTTCAAGGTGAAGGTGAAATTGTGGACATCACCTCGCTCGTCTTGGGCGTGGTCGTTACCGGAACCGGTAATGAAGCTGATGTTACCAACTTGACCATCTATGACGCAAATGGCGCCGTAGTAGGAGGTCCGGTTGATCCAAGTAATGCCAACAATCAGGCAACTACAACTGATACCATAGCTGTTCCAGTTGGAGTCAACACCTACACCGTGAAAGCTGATCTCAATTCAGATTTTGCGGCAAGTGACACGATTGTGGTAACCGCGCAAGGCGGCCAATGGACCGCTCGCGGATCCATCACCAACAATACCGTAACCCCAACTCCATCAAGCGTTGCACTTGATACGGTAACGGTAAAAGTTGGCGCATTAGCAATTACCAATCGTAATGTTCCGGCAGCCCAAAACATTTTGGTCGGCCAACAGGACTTTGAGTTCTTGAGCTTTACGCTTGACGCAACCGCGTCCGGAGAAGATCTTCGCTTTCAGCAATTAATCTTCAACATGAACGGAAGCGGTACCACGGCAGACATTACCGGTATTACGGTAATGGACGGCTCAACTGCTTTGAACGTACCGGATAGCGGTGCGGCAGCGGTAACTACAGATCTCATCACTCCATTGGTCGTTACGAAAGGTACGTCAAAGACCCTTTCGCTCCAAGGTGATATCACAGGCGCGGGAACAGCGGGCGAAACCTATCGTTTCACTGTTTCAAGCTCCACCGCGGCAACCGGTGTTGAGACAAGCTCAACTATTAGCGAGACCCACGCTGGCAACGGTCAGGTCATGACCATTATCGCAAGCGGCGGTTTGTCAGTTGATACTGACGCCTCAAACCCACAGGCAACACTCTTTGCGGTTGGTGATACAACCGGCTCAATGGGTGTAACTATTGGTGAAGTCCGCATGACGGCAACAACCGGTGAATCGGTACTGCTTGACAGTGTCAACTTTACCACCAGCGCCAACATCAACAACTCGGTTGGCACCATGTATCTCTATGATGGCACGACACTTGTAGGTACCGCGGTACCAACAACCTCAGCTGCTGTCTACATGGAAATCGTTGATGGTACGACTGTACCGAAGGGTACGGCAGGTAAGAAGTTCACGGTGAAAGCTGATCTTCTTGCTATTTCTGATGCCTCACCATCAGCCGCGGCTGACGACATCTCGGTCAGCTTGACCGTAGCCGATGTACTTGGTAAGGGTCAGGCGTCTAACGCAACCGTCTCCAACCTTGGTACCATGACTGGAAATACGCACTATGTGTTCCGCTCCGTACCAACCGTTGCAAAGGGTTCACTTTCTACCCAAACCTTGGTTGATGGTACAATTGAGCTTTATCGCTGGACGGTGTCTGCTGACAGCGCGGGTGATATCGGTCTTGCCAACTTCACTTTCAATGTCGCAACATCGAGCACAGTTGCTCTTACAAACTTTATTGTGACGGATGAAACTGATGATACCCAGCTCAACAATACGGCAGTGGCAAGTATTGCGGCTACCGAACTTGAGGTCACCTTCAATCCTGGAGGCGGCGGTATCGTAGAACGTCAGGTTTCTGCTGGTACCACGCGCACCTACGTGCTGAAAGCTACGGCAACAGGTGCAGCATCAGGCGATAGCGTCCAGGTCAGTCTGGTAGGCGATTCAGCAGCGCTTTCAGCCACAAAAGAAACTGTGGCAAATGCACGTGATGACGCGCAAGATGACTTTGTGTGGACAGATCGCACAGGCGTAAGCGGTTCACATGGAACTACAACCGCCGACTGGGTGAGTGGCTACCGTGTCAACGGTCTCCCATCATCCAACACCTCTCCTGAGGTCTTGAGCAAAGCCTAAGACACGCTTAGTTTACGCTCAATTGGTAGTACACACTTTGTGTAATACCACCAATATTTAGGTGTCCAACACCTAAATATGCAAACACCCCGCCAACCGGCGGGGTGTTTTGCTTTGCTATCTATCCAATCCTTCATTTATTTGGACGTCGGGTTTCCAAGTACATTTACCCTTGAAAAACAAAAGGGTTATGCTATGCTGTATCGTGTTATTCACGTTCTCTTTCCCTGTCATTCCGACCGAAGTCCCGACAGTTTTGTCGGGGCGAAGCGGAGGAATCCCTTATGTCAAAAGAAAGAGATTTCTCCATTACTCCGCCAGCTGGCGGATTCAGTCGAAATGACATATTATTGATTCTTATGACCTCATCACTTAAAAAACATCTTCTTACGGTTATTGTTGCGTTTATTATCGTCGTAGGTGTTATATTTGTTTTACAAAATTATATTACCGAACCGGAAAACGGTATCAATGAAGATGAAATAGCCCAACACGAGCTCATGTTTCTTGAGCCATTGGTATTTACCGAAGAGGAGATAGCAAGCGCGACAAAAGCGATTTTGGCAAACGAAAACGTGCTGAGTTTTACCATTACAACAAAGGGAATTCCGGAAGATCGCGTCACACAATGGCAAGAGCAATTTGAAGCCGCAAAAGAGATGGTTTTAGAAGCCGCTGACAACTTTAACAGCTGGAAAATTATAGGAGCATTACACAAAGCGATCGGCAATTATGAAGCAGCGCGCGATGTGTGGGAATATATGGGCATTATTCGTCCGGAAAATAGTTTGTCGTTTGGCAATTTAGGCGATCTGTACATGGGGTTTTTGGTTGATTTTGAGAAAGCGGAATATAATCTTTTGCGAGCGATGCAAAATGAGCCGCAAGGCATGACGTATTACAGAAACCTCCATACGCTCTATGCAAGCGGGTACAAAAAAGAATTAGCAGACGATGTATTACTCACAGGCTTCAAAGCAAATCCGGAATCAGTGAATCTCATGACACTGCTCGCCAGCTTCTATCGTGATGAAGGGGATATAGCTCGCGCTTTAGAATGGTTTGAAAAAGCATTGGCACTGGACGCGGAAAATGAAGCGGTAAAACAAGAAGTGGAGAGACTGAAAAATTTAAATATTTAAAGAGTGGCAATACGATGCTATGAAAATTGGTATTATTGGTGTTGGTATGGTTGGCGGCGCGTTGGCAAAGTCGTTTGATGATCCACTACTTTACGACCTGCACAAAAAACTTGGGAATCTAGAAGAGATCAATAAGGCAGAAATTGTTTTCATTTGTGTTCCAACGCCCTATAAAGACGGTAATGGCGGATTTGATCTCTCAATTGTAGAAGAATCATTTGAGCTTCTTGAAGGAGAAAAGATTGTCGTTATTAAATCTACCGCTTTGCCCGGAACAACGGAGTATTTTCAAAAGAAATATCCACAACACAAAATACTTTTCAATCCGGAATTTTTGACTGAAAGTACAGCTGACCAAGATATGCAATATCCGGACAGGCAGCTTGTTGGCTATACAAAAAAGAGTTTCACGATTGCGGGTGATATTATGCAATTATTGCCCTTAGCGCCTTTTGAGCGCATCATGCCGGCAACGGAAGCCGAGATGGCGAAGTATTATGGTAATACGTGGTTTTCAACAAAAGTCGTGTTTGCCAATCAGATGTACGATATGTGCGAGGCGCTTGGCATTGATTATGCGAGCGTTAAAGAAGCAGCAGCCGCTGATAAGCGCATTGGCAGATCGCACCTAGATATTTTTCACAAAGGATATCGCGGTTATGGCGGAAAATGCCTTCCGAAAGATACTCGCGCACTCATACAAAAAGCAAAAGAGCTTGACGTAGATTTGAAACTCTTGGAAGTGACTGAAGAATTGAACAATAAACTTCGGGAAGATTCGGAGAGAGATAGGGATCGCTAAAAGCAACTAACAACTCATAACCTACAACTGACAACAAATCAATTATCGCTATAAACTTCTATTGTTTTTGAAATCATTTCTTGCAGAGAAAAAGGGAAAGAGGGTACATTCTCTTTTTTTGTTTCCCTGCCACTTAGGTGTCCGACACCTAAGTAATTGTATATAGCATCTGCGAGCGCTTGCGCATCTTTTGGAGGAACAAGCGTTAGAGCATTATACTTTTCTGCAATCTCCGGAATGCCGCCAATGCGAGTCGCGACTATGGGAAGTTGGGCGGCAGCCGCTTCTAAAAGCGTATAAGGAAATCCTTCTTTAACCGAAGGAAGTACAAAAATATCAAATGCTTTAAGGTAACGCGCAGCATCAGGGATCACTCCTAAAAGTTGTACGGTATTTTCAAGTTCGTAGTCTGTTATCAGTTGTTCAAGGTTATCCCGTTCCGGTCCCTCTCCAATGATATATAGCTGATGTGTAATACCTTTCTTGGTCAGAAGTTTTGACGCTTCCACGAGATGATCTAGTCCTTTCGTTGCATATAAATTTGCCACACACCCAACCCATAACTCACGACATCGGATGTCGTGAGTTATGTTTAATTTCTCTTGCGCTTCTTCTCTAGGAAAGAAAGAAGGCTGCTTTATCCCGTTATGAATCGTTAAGAGATCATTTTTTGGCTTTATATGGTGTTTTTTAGCAAGTGTAGCATCTTTGTGTGAAACAGTGATGATAACATCCTTTAAAGGCGCTGAGAGTTGTTCAAGAGCCAAATAAAGTAACTTCCTCCACCATGATAAAGGTTCGGCAAACACGAATCCATGTGCGGTGTAGACAATGCGTGGAATGCGGGCTAAGCGTGCGGCAATACTTGCGGTAAAACCAATCTTTGAACTGTTCGTATGTACAATGTCAAAACGTTCTTTTTTAAAAAATGTATACAACTCAAAAACTGCGTATATATCGCGCAAGGGATTGATGATCTCACGAACGGTATGTTTCAGCGTTTGTACGCGAATGCCCTGTTTTTCACATTGTTCTTGCAGCCAGGGTGTTCCTTGATTACCCACGGCGACGGTTGTAACAAATTTGTCTTTTGGCAAATTACTTGCTAAGTCTCGTACATAGCGCTGGGCTCCTCCTTGCTCACCGAGCGTAATAATGAGACATATCTTTTTTCTATTTGATTTTTCAGTCATATAGTGGCATACTAGCGAAGTATGAGTACAAAAGCAAGCAAAAAAACTATTCTTGTTACCGGTGGAGCGGGATTTATCGGGTCTCACCTATGTGAGCGGTTAGCGAAAGACGGCCATAAAGTTATTTCATTGGATAATTATTTTACCGGCTCAAAGGAAAATCACATACCGGGTGTTGACTATCGCGAGGGACACACCAAAGATATAGGGCAGCATGTGCCGGAAAAGCCGGATATTATCTATCATTTAGGGGAATATTCTCGTGTTATGACGAGCTTTGAAGATATTGATACGGTATGGAAGTCAAATATACGTGGTACATTTCAAGTATTGGAATTTTGCAGAAAACACCGTGTTCGATTGATTTATGCGGGCTCCAGCACAAAATTTGGCGAATTTGACGATACGGAAGATGGTAAAAATAAGACGCCTTATGCGTATTTTAAATCAACAAATACCGATCTTGTCAATAATTATGGACAGTGGTTTGATCTGGATTATGCTATAACCTATTTTTATAATGTGTATGGCGGGAGAGAGCTTGGGCAAGGAAAGTACGCAACAGTTATTGGTATTTTTTCCAATAAATATATAAAGGGAGAGTCTTTAACCATCGTTGCTCCGGGAACGCAAATGCGATCCTTTACCCACGTTGATGACACGGTAGATGGGTTGTTATTAGTAGGAAAACATGGCAAAGGAGACGGGTATTGTATTGGCTCGGAAAAAGAATATTCAATTAAAGAAGTGGCAAACATGTTCGGCGGTCCAACGATAATGTTGCCGGAAAAAAGAGGTGATAGAAAATATTCAAAGATTAATCTTGTAAAGATGAAAGAATTAGAGTGGTCGGCAAAACGTGATCTTGAAGAGTATATCAAGGCTATTCGCAAAAGCATGGCATGAAAAAAATATTAATCACCGGATCAGCTGGTTTAGTTGGTGTTGCATGCACCGAGTTTTTTTGCAAGAGAAATTATAAAGTAATTGGTATTGATAATAATCAAAGAGCTTGCTTTTTTGGTAATGAGGCGTCAATTCAGAAAAATCTACAATACTTGAAGGATGCATACAAAAATTATCAACATTTTTCAATAGACATTAGAGACTTTAAGAGGATTTACTTTTTGGACTACATATTTATTTTTTGAATTCATATACAGCCTGGCATTGTTATTATTACTCATTGTTCTTAATAGATATCATAGGTTAAAATGCTATTTTATGCCTAAAATAAAAAAAGTATGACAAGAGAAGCATTACAATTTTTATATTCTCATGAAGGTGAGCAGCTTTTGCAAAAATATAAAAATAAAACTATACGAGAATTGGAGTTGCTTGCCTTAACTCTTTCTAAAAAAGATGTGCCTCACGCTGCTGATTTAGTAACCTTGCTCAAACTTCGTGCTAAAGCGCAAGGAAAATTTAGTAAAGCTCATCAAATGTTTTTTACCTCTGAAGGTCTTGAACAATCAAGCGATGAACACATAGCTCGCTACATAGCACGGCGTTTTACTAAGGTGGTACCCTCAGGGTCAAAAGTAACGGATTTGACCAGTGGTGTAGGTGGTAACACTATTTTTTTAGCAGAATATTATAAAGTTTTGGCGGTAGATTATAATGAAGTCCATGTTGTTTGTACTCGGTATAACGCAGAGGTGTATGGAACTGATAAAAATATAGAATTTGTTATAGGAAAGGCAGAAGATACGATTCATAGGTCATCTGCTTTCTTGCTTGATCCGCAGCGCATTCGTACAGGAAAAACTAAAACCAGATCTCTAAAAAATAGTTCACCAAATATTTTAAGAATACTTCCAAGGATAACTGAAATTACTGACAATGTCTGTATGAAGATTTCGCCAGCTTTTGATTACGGTGAATTGTGTGAATTATTAGGTAATTACGAGCTAGAAGTTATTTCCGAGAAAAATGTCAACAAAGCAGCGCTTTTGTGGTTTGGTGAATTTAAATCTTGCGATCGTAGGGCTACGATATTAACCGGTCAACAAAGTATCTCATTTGCCGCTCAAAAGAATGATAAAGAAGTTTCTATTGCTCCAAAACCGTTAAAATATATCTATGAGCCAAATAAAGCAATTATTAAATCACATCTCATAGGCAAAGTAGCTGATAAGTATAAACTACGAAAGATTAATGCACAAACAGCGTTTTTAACATCCAATCAATGTCTAGAAAAAGTTGATGATATATTTCGTATTTTTGAGGTGATTGATTTCCAATCTTTTTCACTTAAATCTTTGAAAAAAAATCTTGCTGACAGGAAAATCAGCCGAGCCCATATCATTGTTCGCCGCTTTCCTGCAAAACCTGAGGATATAAGAAAAAAACTCAAATTACAAGAGGGAGGGGAGTATGTGATTATTATAACATCGTTAGCTGATGAAAAGCATTATTTTATACTAACAAAAGGTGTTAAAAGCTAGTTGTTAGATTGAAAATAATATGAAAAAAATACTTATTTTCTCACTTGCATATTATCCAAAACATGTCGGAGGAGCGGAGGTAGCTATCAAGGAAATTACCGATCGTATTGACCAAAAAGAGATTGAATTTCACATGGTGACGAACCGTTTTAATTCCACACTTCCTAAAGTGGAGCAAGTGGGAAATGTTTTGGTGCACCGTATAGGTATTGCAACTAAAAATCCTTCCATGGCGGATCTGCGGAAATTTCCTTTGCATATAAATAAAGCACTTTTTCAATTTTTAGCGGCATGGACGGCATGGCGCTTGCACAAAAAATACAACTACAACGGCATGTGGGCAATGATGGCGCACTCGTGCGGTGTTCCGGCTGGTATTTTCAAAACGATCGCGAACACCCCTTATCTTTTAACTCTGCAAGAGGGAGATCCGCCTGAATATATTGAGAAAAAAATGCGTATTTTTGGTCCGCTCTTCAAACGCGCATTCACGCAAGCGGATATCATTCAGACTATATCAACTTTTCTCGCAAAGTGGGCGCGTCATATGGGATTTGAAGGGTCTCTTGAGGTCATACCCAATGCGGTCAATACAGCACATTTTTCACAAAATTACACAAGAGAAGAGATTGAAGCAGTACAACAAGAAATCGGCAAAAAAGAAGGCGATATCTATATGGTTACTACCTCGCGTCTTGTCAAAAAAAATGGTATTGCCGATGTTATTACAGCTTTATCGTTTTTGGAAAATAATGTGAAGTTTCTTATTTTTGGCACGGGTCCCGATGAAGAAAAGCTCAAAGCACTCGCCAAAGAAAAAGGAGTAGAGGATAGGGTTATATTTTGGGGGCAGATCGATCATGCAGTCATGCCCAAGTATTTAAAAGCATGCGATGTTTTTATTCGTCCGTCACTTTCTGAAGGCATGGGTAATTCATTTGTTGAGGCATATGCGGCAGAGTTGCCGGTGATAGCGACCCAAGAAGGCGGTATTGCTGATTTTCTTTTTGACGCTAAGCGGAATCCTGATAAAGAAACAACTGGATGGGCAGTAGATGCGCAAAGCCCGGAACAGATAGCGAATGCAGTTCGAGATATCGTTAACAATCCGGAAAAGGTTGTAAAAGTAGTTGCTACTGCAAAAGAACTTGCACTTGCCAAATACGACTGGAATATTATTGTGCGTGATATGCGCGAAGTGTTTGACAAACTATACTTATAAAAGTATTTAGCGGTTGTATGAATATACGCGATAAAAAAATAAAATTAGATATAGCACACAAATCAAAGCCAATCATTGGTGTTATTGGGGGCCATGCACATAATACCAATACTCAAGCTATAAAAATTGCTGAAAAGACAGGAGAAAAATTAGCTCAATTGGGAGTAGCGGTTGCTTGTGGTGGTGAAGATGGGATTATGGAGGGTGTTTGTATTGGTGCGAAAAAATATGGGGGCACTACTATAGCTATCACAAAAAGCAATAAAAAGGGTTTCGCGAATAAATTTATCGACTATGAGATTCCGACATCCCTTGATCTTGAATTTATGAATGTGCTTGCTTGGTCATCTGATGCTATCATTGCTTTTGATGGCCGTTTTGGAACAATGTGTGAAATTGGCTTGATCCTTGATATAGGCAAGCCCCTAATATTATTAGGAGAGCATGAATTGATAAATACAGAAAAAATAAAAGCTGAAAAATTTGTGCATCTTAAGGAATATACGAATAAAAATATACAAAAAGCAATAGAATTTGTAGTTAAAAGTATTAGCCGATAATGCTATGCCATATTCCAGCTTTATTTTTGATGATGCAATTGCACAAGTTATAAAACTGGTAAACCCCAAGGTATTTCTTGATCTTGGAGCTGGCGCTGGTAAATATGGTTCTATCGTAAGGAAGATTGATCATTCTATTAACATAATAGCTATCGAGATTGAAAAAGATTATTTAGAAAGGTTTAATCTTCATTCAATTTACGATGAGATATGGAATGTCCCTATAATAAATCTTATGTTGCCGGAATATTATAATATACATTTTGATGTTGTAATGGCTGGTGATGTCCTTGAGCACCTAAAAAAATCAGAAGGTATAGATATATTAAATTTTTTAATATATCGAAGTAGATGGATAATTGTAGAATTTCCCCATCGCTACCTACAAAACGCTGTTGATGGTTATACCTCAGAGGCGCATATATCAGTTTGGACTGAAGATGACTTTTCTGCGTTTGAAAAAACACAGATGTATATGAAAGATACGCAACATCTCATCATTCTTCGGGGTTATTTAGAAGATAATGCATCTATAAAACAGATTGAGAGGATATTGCAGAAATATGCAAAGTAATGATAAGAAAAAAATAGGAGCGTGTATAATGGTACATAATATGGCTTCGCTTATTGGTGCGTGTGTTAGCTCCTTGCAATGGGTTGATGGCATATTTATTTTTGACGATCACTCTACCGATGGTAGTCTGGAAGTTGCTCTACAATTTTCCAATGTGCCAATTAAATTTGAGCGGTCTAAGAGCAAGGGCGTTAGTTTTCATAGAGGGGAGATGGAAAGTAGAAATTATATTGTGCGTTGTGCGTTTCAAGAGCTAAACGCTGACATTATGATTGTTGTTGATGCGGACGAGATGTTATCTTCTCTAATTAAACCAAAGATCATTGATCTTTTTCGCGATCCTGCTGTAGATAGCATTGCTTTTTCGACATGGCACTTGTATGATGAAAAACGTTATTTACATTTTTGGGAAACTACAATAAATGGTATAAACATGATTGACCCGCATACGCGAGTAATCAAGCAGGGGAAACAATTTACCCCATTATTTAGTGATGGGAGTCATCCTACATTAGAAGCAACGGCAAGAACAAGATGTTTTCATGAACCGTATCATTTTCACTTAAAGTATCATTTTAGAAGCAAATTTCCTAACTACTCGATTTATTTTTTACCGGAGAGGCCAACACCATCCGATGTTGCGCCATATCTTCGAGAATCGCCATTTACATTACCTGAGGATATCAAATCAGCCTTGTCGGTCATTGATTGGGATAAAATGCCTGATTATCAAGAAACGCCACATCATATATTACAGAGAGTACGGTTCATAAATCCTGATGAGGCACTTGTTCATCCTAAAGATAAGTTGCGTCTATGAATAATCTTGAGAAAGGAAAGGATATATTACTTTTCTACGAAAAACACAAATGGGACTATGTAGAAACCTACTCCAAACGAACCATTTCTGGTTTTTATTCATGGTATATACTACTTACCCGTGCTTTAAAAGAAAATGGGTATAGAGTTCATGAAAATGGCCATGATCTTGCGTTAGCAAATCCTACATATCCCATAGGTCTTGTTGGTACACCTATTTGCATTCCAAAATGGAAATTACCAAATCCTGCAGTCCTTGGACCAAGTATGTATGACCACCCCTCTCAAAACCCAAATCTTATGCAAGACGCTAGATTCAGATACTATCTACTAACCTGTGATTGGCTCAAGAATGTATTTAATAGAGTGTACGGTAATAAGTGTGTTATTTGGCAAGCAGGGATCTCAACAGAGGAATGGATTGATACAAAAAACCACAAAAAATCAATTGACGTACTAATTTACGATAAAATTAGGTGGGAAAGAGATAAAACCACCCCATTATTTTTAGATCCTATAAAAAAGTATTTGAATAAAAAAGGATTGTCATATTCTTTGTTGCAATACGGAAACATTACGCACGAAACATATAAAGATTTATTAAGTAAATGTAGATCAATGGTTTTTCTCTGCGAACATGAAACACAAGGGATGGCTTATCAAGAAGCGCTTGCTTCAAACATTCCAACTGTCGCGTGGGATCATGGTTGGTGGACTGATCCGGTATGGCCTGCTTATTCTGAAAGCCCGATTCCGGCAACTTCGGTACCGTTGTTTTCTCCTGAATGTGGCGAAAAGTTTAAAATGATATCAGAATTTCCAGATGTTTTTGAAAAGTTTTGGAAAAAATTAGGTGATTATAAGCCATGTGAATTTATTCAACGAGAGGTTTCCTTCAGAAAATCAGCAGATACCTATTGTAAATACTATTTTAGCATTTAAAAGCACTAACAATGTCCCAGTATCAAAATATTTGGTTCATAAATTTTTGTGGTATCGGAAACGGCGTTGTTATTGTTCCCATTCTTCAATGTTTAGAAAAATCATTTCCACAGGTAAGTTATTATCACACCGAAAATCAATTGCTGACTGATCGATGGTTTGTTAAACAAGCTGGGTTAGAGAATTTAAGAGGATTCAGTTTAGCAGCTTGGCGTCGGTTTAGAGAGGGTGATTGGGATGCAATAGCGTCATTTATTGTAAAAAAGAAAATTGATCTAATCGTGAATCTTCGCAACGAAGGTCCTAAACACGACAGTTGCTATTACCAATTTAAAGCAATGGCGTTAAAGAAGAAAATAAATGTTGATTTTTGGGATTTAGATTTTAGAGTTATTCAACAAAGAGTAGTACAAAAAAATTTGACCAATGACCTTATTGCTATGTTTAGAGCACGTGGCATCGACATTTCATGCTATAATCCCAAATGGCTGGAATCAATCAGTAAAGATAAATGGCTACGTATCAATATAGGTTTTGGTATGGCTGCGAGCCAGATTAACAAACGGTGGCCAACTTCAAAATGGATAGCACTTGCCAAAACAGTAATTAAAAATTACAATCAAAATATTGTTCTTTTCCCTGGAAAATCTGAAAAAGAAAGGTTGGAAGCAGTACGTGTTTTAGAGATAATCGGCACGGAGAAATGTAAAATCATTCAGGGACAATCTCTTCAAAATGTAGCTACACAAATAGGCAAGTTGCTTTGTTTTGTTTCTAATGACACGGGGTTACTTCATATTGCGGCTGCTATGAATGTTCCTACCATTGGATTGTATTTAAGTACCGATGCTGAAATTTGGTCTCCTTATGAAAAAACAAATTTTTTTTCTTGTCAAAATAGTTTTATCAAAAAATGCCCTGATCCCAAGCTCTACAGCGGGAATTGTTTTCACTATTATGATGTTTGTCCCGCAATCGCTCAATATGGAGATGATATTACCTCTAAAAATATTAACGAAATTATTTCTCATATCATTTAACCGGCAAAACATCTTTTATTAGTAGTTTGACATATATGGAAGAAAAAATTATTAGAAAAAGAATACGATTAGCCCAGAATTTCTTCAAAGACCAGGGTTTAGTCGTATCAATAGTTGCAAACAGCTCAGTAAACAAGAATGATGTAGTCTACGAAATAGGTCCCGGGGAGGGTATAATTACGCAAGAACTACTTGAACGGGCCGGAAAAGTGGTAGCGATTGAAAAGGATGCAATATTAGCTATGCGCCTCCGGAATAAATTCATCAAGAACAATAACGTAGAAATACAAGAAGGAGATTTTTTGAAGTATAGAATCAAAGAAAAAAAGTACAAGATATTTTCAAACATTCCATTCAATATTACCGCAGAAATCGTGAAGAAAATTCTTTTTGGCGATAATCCACCTGAAGAAGCGCATTTGGTTATACAGAAAGAAGCGGCATGGAAGTTTGTCGGTGAGCCAGCTGAAACAGAGGTCTCGGTTCTTTCCAAGCCCTGGTTCGCACTTGAAATTTTGCGTGAATTTCGGAGGACAGACTTTGAACCAGTGCCAAATGTTGATATTGTTCTTCTTCGCATTGCAAAACGAGAACGGCCGCTTGTATCGTCAGCAAATGCCCATAATTACCAAAAATTCGTGAAATTCGGTTTTGAAGCTTGGAAGAAGGATTTGAAAACCGTCTATAAAGATGTTTTTACGCATGAACAATGGAAACGACTATCAAAAAATCTTTCTTTTCCTCTTAGAATCACTCCTTCAGAATTGAGGTTTGAACAGTGGTTAGGTCTATTTAATTACTTTATGACTGGGGTTATTGACTCAAAGAAAATAGTTGTACTGTCTAGACTATAACTTGTTTCCCCGCTATCCTGCCACAGGGTAGTTGATTGCCGATTTTAGTACCTCTATGCAAACAGCGCAACACAAAACAAAACTCTATCGCTTGTTGGAGAGAATTCCGGCAACACTCGTGTGGTCCACATTTGCTCTTGCAATTATATTATCCTTTACTAAACCTTTGTGGG
>CAZZDA010000019.1:0-16554 GCA_964652585.1 uncultured Gammaproteobacteria bacterium
CTGTAGTGTACCATAGTTGCGTAAGACCCGCAGCAAGCTGCGGGGAAATCTCTTTTATTATAGAAAGCTCGGCTATCGCCTCAAAGGCGAGTATATGGTGAAAAACCTGTAGGTTGGTTTGATTTTTTAAAAAATATGGACTATACTCAAAAATCTACCAAGTGGTAACGCGTTCTTTCATAATCACCACACTCACGTTCCTTCCTTTCTATTCCCCCGGAGGCTGTCATGGATAATACCTACGACCATCCTCATACCGAGACTCAGCTTGATCTTTCTTTTGCAGTTGAGGTTGTGGATTACTACGCAACTCTTCATGGTATTGAACTCTACGCTCACGCCATTGGATGGCTTTCAGTAACACCAAGATATTTCGATATTGCAATTACCCAAGCATATAAGTGCGTGCAAGAATTAATGTGCAGATGTCTTGAGTCCGGACTGCAAGACGAAAACGACATAGCCTACTGGCAGCTCCTCAGCCAAGCTACATTGGATTTTGGAGAACTAACCTTCTACACCACAGACAGCTTGCAGATTCCCGCTGAAGAAATATCTCATGTTGTAGAACAGGTAAAAAGTTGCAGGGAAATACTTACCCACCTCCACGCACTCTATGGTGTACTTTACGCCTCTCGCGAGCACACCATATACAGCGATGCTGTAGGAGGTGATGAATTTATCGCGCACTGCGTCAGCGAAGTATATGCACTGTACTCTCATGATGCTACTGCAATGCAAATTCCAAAACTCACCTTACTAGGCCATGCACAAAATATGTTCTTGCATGGACACAGGGAATCTTGATATGCACCAACTCCATTCTTGATCCCTAGCCGCTGCGGCACTGCTCGACAGCGGTTTTTTCTTTTGACAAACGAGCTAAAAAAAACTACACTATCTCATATACACATAACATGGAACACATAACATGGAACACATAAAAGACAAAGATTTGGAAGTTTTTAAGGCTATTCAAAATGAGCAAGCGAGACAGCAGGAAGGCATGGAATTGATAGCGTCAGAAAATTATACCTCATCCGCAGTGATGGAGGCTATGGGATCGGTTCTGACCAACAAATATTCCGAAGGGTATCCCCACAAACGTTACTATGGAGGTCAAGAATTTGTTGACGTTGTTGAAGAATTGGCAATTGAACGCGCTAAAACATTATTTGACGCGGAACACGTGAACGTCCAATGCTACTCCGGATCTCCCGCAAACTTAGCTGTATATTTGGCGCTGCTCAAACCCGGCGATAAAGTCATGGGATTGAGTTTAGCACACGGTGGGCACCTCACACACGGACATCCTCTCTCATTTTCCGGAAAGTTGTATGACACCGTAGCCTACGAGGTAGAAAAAGATACTGAACGCATTGATATGGATAAGGTTCGTGATATAGCATTACGTGAAAAACCAAAGATGCTCATTGCCGGATTTTCCGCGTACTCGCGCGATATGGATTGGAAAGACTTTGCTGAAATAGCTCGTGAAATTGGCGCGATCACCTTTGCTGATATTGCGCACATCGCGGGACTCATTGCCGGAAAGCAGCTGGAAAACCCCGTACCACTTTTTGACGTCGTAGCAACCACCACACACAAAACACTCCGCGGCCCAAGAGGTGCGATAATTATGTGCAAAGAAGAGTATGCACAAGCGATAAATAAAGCGGTTTTTCCCGGCGTACAAGGAGGTCCGCACGATCACACCACAGCCGCAAAAGCGATTGCCTTTGCTGAAGCTTTGAGACCTGAATTTCAAGACTATGCACGACAAGTTATTGTAAACGCGCAAATACTTGCGTCTAGCCTGCAAAAAAGCGGGTTACGGATCATTTCCGGAGGTACAGACAATCACTTGATGCTCATTGATATGACCTCAAAGGGACTTACGGGCAAGGAAGCGGAGACTGCGCTGGAAAGTTGCGGTATCACGGTTAATAAAAATATGATACCATTTGATAAGAGAAAGCCTTTGGATCCATCCGGGATTCGCTTAGGTACGCCTGCTATTACTACACGCGGTATGAAAGAAAAAGAAATGGAAATTATTGCACATTGGATTACCAAAGCACTGGAAAATCATGAAGATTCAACCGCACTTGAACATATACGCAGCGAGGTGAAAGAGTTGTGTCTTAAATTTCCGATACCTACTCCTCATAACTCATAACTGAAAACTCTTAACGCAAAACTTTCAGCTTTTAACCATTGACTCCCATGCTTCTCAAATTTCACTTCAATACAAAACTTCTTCTTACTCTGTTTACTCTGTGGTTTCTTTTGGGAATTCCCGGAACACCTGTTACTGATGGTATAGCTGGAACGGTTAATATTGCTCAAGCAAATGTACTGACCGAAGGTATCATTCCTGATGAATGCCGTGCTAAACCGGAAAAGGCTGATGACTGTGGCTTTGTATCATTTCTCATCATGTTCGCTAATTTGAGTGAATTAATGCTCGGTATCATCGGATCGCTTGCACTTTTGTTTTTCGTCTACGGCGGCTTTGTATTCTTGACTGCCGCAGGATCAGCTGAAAAAATTAGTCAGGGGAAACGTACGCTGGTTGCAGCGGTTATCGGCATTGCCATTGTCTTGGGAAGCTACACCGTTATCGATTACCTTGTAAAACCATATTTAAAAAACTGGCAAAATCCCGGCCAAGGTGTTATTGAACCGTCTACAACTCCATCACCATAAAGAAATTTCTTAAAAAACATGTCTCAAACGAAAAAGCCGCGAGGTGTTATTCTTGATGGAAAAGCACTTGCGAAAAAAATACGAAAAAATCTTCAACAGAAAATACGGAAGAGTTCCGCTACCTACGAAAGCCGCCCGGGACTGGCGGCGATTTTAGTTGGGAGCGATCCTGCTTCCGCGCTCTATGTCACACTCAAAGAAAAAGCCGCTAAAGAAGTTGGTATGCATTTTCATACCTACCGCTGTAACGACGATATTAGTGAAAAAAACTTATTGGAGGTTATTGATTTTTTAAATAAAGACGCGGAAATACACGGCATTCTCGTACAACTCCCTCTTCCAAAAGGATTGGATGAAGATCGTATTGTACAACACATTGATCCCGCAAAAGACGCGGATGGATTTCATAAAAAAAATATCGTCGTCCTTTCCCCACCCCTTGCGGCAACCGTACGTTTCTTAGAAGAAACTACTTTGGATTTCAAAGGAAAGTCTGCAATATGTGTGGTAAATAGTACTCTATTTGGTGAAGGACTAAAAAAAGCTCTCAAACCCTTAGGGCTTCGCGCGACCATTGTGTTTTCTGACGACCAAAAACTTACCGACAAAACAAAAAAAGCTGATGTACTCATCACCGCAGCAGGAAAAGCAAAGCTCATTACCTCGCCCATGGTTAAAAAAGGTGCGATAGTTATTGATATTGGAACTGTACAATATCGCAACAAAACGGTTGGTGATGTTGATTTTCAAAACGTACTACCCAAAACAAGTTTTATCACTCCCGTTCCGGGCGGTATTGGTCCTATGACCGTTGCCTATCTTTTGAAAAATACCTACACTCTGTGGGAGCACCTGAGAGTGTCAAAAAGTAACAATAGACCTCGTAATAACATGATATGATTTTTGAGCAATTTTTTAGCGAAACGAAGTTGAAGAAACCGAGCAAATGCAGAGTATTTGTGAGTGTTGATGAGACAAGTTGCAGCAAAAAATTGCCAAAATGAGTGAAATGCTTATTGCGGGACAGGTCTAATAAATAAAAAGAAGAGGTTTCCCTCTTCAACTTAAGGATCGCGTAGTGCTAATGCACGAACCATGAGAGCTCTTGCTGCTGGTACTGATAGTGCCAGCAAGCGGTAGAGAAGAATTCCCACCACTAAACACAATGCAACAAAGGTCACAAGGATGATACAACCTAATACGATCGCCAGTTTCTGATAAGTGATCTCATGATCGTTTTTTGGAGCAAATCCTCGATGAGCCCTTCTTTGTACCATGCAGCACCTCCTCTATTTCATTTTTTGCTTCGGGAGGAATATGGCCATTACATTGCATTCTCCGAGAACGGGAATCAAGTTTCTGACGCATCACTTTTCGCATTTTCTTTTTTTGTGGCATGTACGGCCCCCATAAGAAAGAACGGTTGAACGTCTCCTACTCAAATTCATAGTGAATCTTCGATATATTTGTATGTTGCTTGGTAGAGGCAACTGCTTTTTGTTTTTGAGGCTTACTCAGCTCATCAAGTACATCCATAAGCTGTTCTTTCAAAACCGCCGCATCATTTAATATCTCAAGAAATCGCACTTTTTCTTCTTCGCCAACTTGATCAAATGAAGCATCTGCTAAATTTTGCAGTGCCTCGGTAACCTGCTCCGCCCTCTCTATCAAAAGTGTCGCAAGCTGTTGTTTGTTAGAGTGCTTTTTTTTGAGCATTACTTTTGGACCAAAAAAGATATCATCACTTTCTTCTAATGTCGAAATTTCCTCACCAAGACCGTACAACGAAAAACGCTTATCTTGCGCAAGAATAGTGACAAAATCATGAAAAGTTCTTTCCCGCCCTTTTTCTTCTCCAGGGAGCATGAGCCATAACTTTTTTGCAGGAATGACATACTCTTCTTCCTGCTCTAAAAGCATATGTGCAAAATTAAGAAGTTTGTTCATAGGGGTACTATTTGGTATTTCTCAAAGATTCATGGAGTATACTACATTTGTATAAAAATGCAATTAACGCTGCGGTCAGAGATTTCTTAGATCTTTATATTTCCAGATACTCGAACTAAAGAAGCGTGCAGCGATGCATTGCTTGCAATAATACCTTTACTTTTTATCGTCCATTCCTCCCCCTGAAAATCACTAATCTTTCCCCGCGCCTCTTTGACCATGAGCGCTCCCGCCGCCATATCCCATGGCTTTCCGTCTACCACTAAAAACCCATCAACACGGCCGGCTGCGGTAAAGGCAAGCTCAAGAGAAGCACAGCCTAAATGCCGAAAATTACGTGTACGTGTTTTAAAGTAACTAAAAAGCTTTGTGACGCTTTTATGGCTTGCGACCGAATGAGTATAGCAGTACGTGAGAATACTTTGTCCTATACGACCGCCAGTAGAAACGTGCATGCGCTTACCATTAAGTGTCACGCCCTTCCCCTGTTCGGCTATATACATCTCTTGCAGCATGGGCGCATAGACCACCGATGCTATCACCTCTTTCTTGTGTACAAGTGCAAAGGTTGTAGAAAAAAGTGGATGTTTTATGGAAAAGTTTGTGGTACCGTCCAAAGGGTCAATCACCCACAAATAATCAGATCCTGTTTTTTTTGAACCCGACTCCTCACTCAAGATTTCGTGATCCGGAAATCGTTTTTTGATCGCACGTAAAATAATTTTTTCTGCCGCGAGATCAGCTGCCGTCACAATTTCGTGCTTACTTTTGAGCATCACTCGCCCGGGAGTTGATTTGAGAAACTCTTTTTTTAACACCGCACCGGCTTCTCGTGCAGTTTCTTCTAAGAATGTTTTGTAGGACACAAATTCATGGAACACATAACACGGAACACATAACACGAAAAAAGTTATGGATTGCAAGCTATGAGTCTATATTATTACCTTTTATATTTCTACTAGGTTTCTGTATAGTAGTATTTTCCTTCGCTATTGGCAAACGCACGGTAACTTCTGTTCCTACACGCTCGATACTATCGATCCATATTTCCGCACGCATAAGATCAAGTATTTCTTTTGTAATCCAAAGCCCTAACCCTGTCCCTACAACATTCTCTGTTTTTTTATTTTTTACTCGATAGAACTTTTCAAACAAGCGGTTCCGATCTTTTGCTGACATACCAATACCGGTGTCTTTGATGTGTATTTCCACCCAGTCGTTTTTCGTTGCTGTAGAGAGTGTCACAGATCCCTTTTCAGTATACTTTATGGCATTGTTGGTAAGATTGATAAGTACCTGCTTCATCCGCTGTGGATCAATGGACACCTTTGGCAACTTTACACTCCCTATTTCGTTAATGAGTGCAAGTTTTTTTTCTGCCGCAATACTTTGTTGTAAAGAGACTACCTCTGTAACAAGCGGTACAAGATCATGATTGCCAAGAGTAACTTCTAAACGCTGTTGTTGCAAACGAGACACATTAAGCAAATCCTCAACAAGATCGCCTAATCTACTCGCCGCACGATCTATAATTGCAATTGTCTCTCTTATGTTTTTCGGTACACGACCTAAAGAACCGTCTTGCAACATGGAAATATACCCCTTGATCCCTGTAACCGGCGCACGGAGCTCATGCGACGCAATAGAGATAAATTCATCTTTCATCTTGTCCACCTCGCGCATCTTTTGATAGAGTGATGCATACGAAAAGAGGCGTGTATTCACTGAAAGCAAGAGCACAACTATGAGCACCGTGAAAAGAAGCACCATATATGACCGCCATAAATTTTCACGAAGCAGCATATCTGCATTTTCCAGGGAAATGCGTATGGTGAGAAGCGCCACCTTTGCACCGTATATATCATGAAGCGGTGTCGTAACCTCCCAAAACCTTAAAGACCCTCTCTTTTCTTCTGCAATATCTGTTTCAAGAACATTGAGCGTCGCAAGAGCTTCACGATCGGTCCCATCACTTCCTTGCCAAGGACCATGCCAGGAAAGTGCGCCAATTTGTGTTTTGTAGAGCTCTCCTATGCGCTCCTGTTGATAGCTTGCGCGGATACGAAAATTTTCTCCTTCAGGAACACTAATAAAAAGATCAAGAATTTCCGTGTCAGCATCCTTGAGTGCCTGGATTTTTTTCTGTAGTACCGCGCCATTATCCAGATCATCACGCAAAAGATCTTCTACCACTTGAGCTAATGCTACGGCTTTACGCTGGAGTTCTACATCAATGTTCGCACGATATCGCGTAATAATACTCTGGGTATTAAATACCATTGCCCCGACAATAACCACGATCAATATAACCGCATATGCTACCTGCACACGCGGATTTACAAACCACGTTTGAAGAAGTTTTCTACGCATTATGGTATTTTCTGATAGCTACTCCCATCTGCGGCTCAATTGCAACCGAATAATTACAAAGAGCGTAATGCCTACGAGTACGAGCGCAAGAGCGCCTATACCATAAAGCCGCATATGACTTTCCGGCGCCGCCTCTTCAAGCGCCTCTAGCTGGCGTTTTGCCGGCTCGGTCAGCTCGGCAAGTGTTGCCGCTTGTGCTTCTTGCACGAGAAAACCAAAAGGTTTTGATTTTGACACCACTTTTCCCGTATCATCCGTAATAGTTGCATACACCTCGTGGCCACCATCAACCAGAGACTGGTCAAGTGTGTAGTTCCAATTACCAAATTCGTCAGCTTGCACCGTCAACACCATCGGCAACGTAGAGTAGATATAGAGTGTTACCACTGCATCGGGCACCGCGGTACCCGCAAGCGTAAGTGATCCTCGACCATCTTCTGTATCAGCAACTTCTTTTTCTACGGTAGCTGCATCAACGGCAAGCAGATCACCGCGCTCTTCACCTTGAATGCGAGGATGTTCCAGAGTTTCTAAGTTTAAAAGTGCAACATCAATCGGTGCTACAGGTACGCGCGCTCTTTCCCCTACCACCACCGGATCATAGCCGTTCTTGACTTCTACCCCATCAGTAAAACCATCGCCATCCGTATCAGAATTTAATGGATCGCTGCCAAAGCGAGCTTCCATATCATCAGTGAGACCATCACCATCCGCGTCAAAGACCACTGCCGCCGCAACAACGCCTTCTATGGTTTCATCTTCTTGCAAGGCTATGGCAGATTTTGCAGGAATTACGGTCACGGCAACTATCTTGCCAATCGCAACGGGCAATACACTGCGAAAATCCGTTACTTTCTCCTCATCACCACCCTCATCTTTTGTAAGAATAACTTGCTTGCTCACAAAATCCTCTACGAGCTCATTATGCTCGTCTATACGCTCTTTTATTTCGCTGACATGTCCTAAACGTCTCTCTTTAATGATATCATGGCATACCTCCTTATCTTCTGAAAAACAATGTACTTCTTCCGTATAGCGCTCAGCTATATGTTGCTCGCAGTCGCTCTCGCCAGTAATATTCAATGCAACACATACTTGAGGTAAAAATTGTTTCTTTAAAAATGCATCGCAGCTCGCGGCAGAAGCAAGTCCTTCCTCGCGACAGAGTACGGGAAGGTATTGGATCGCCATGAACTCATGACACGCTTCCGGGTCAGCAAGAGCAGCTTTTTTACACGCTGTTGGCAGGTATGCTGCTTGCATAACCTCCGCGCAGTGTTTTTGATCAGTAATACCCCTCTTACGACATATTTCCGGCATGTGCTGTTGCTGCATATACTCCTCACATGCTTGCGGATCGTTAAATCCCGCTTCCTGACACTCCGGCGGCATAGCAAGCGCTGTCATCACTACATCACATTCCGCAAGCGTTGCTGACCCCGCTTCTTGACACGGCTTTGGCAATGTTTTTGCCGCCTCTTCCGGTGGCAATGTTTCAAAAAGTTCAAAGATATGCCGTTCGCATGCTACTCTGCTGTGAATACCGGCATCTAAACACTCCTGCGGAGCATACATCTCATACATAAGACGTTCGCATGCTTCAAAATCGGTAACGCCCTGCTCTCGACATTCAATAGGAATAAAATCAAAATCGTCATACGCATCATCCGGCATAAATGTTCCTTCATCAAATTCCTCACGAATATGGTATTTACACGCCGCCGGATTGTCCGGACTACATCCTGTAATACCTTCTGTTGTCTCTAAAAGATATGATTCGCATTCCTCTTTTGTCGCCAACCCTTTCTCTATGCATATTGTTGGCATATACTGCTCGGTCATCCATTGCTCGCATTCTTCCGGCGTGTTTAATCCGCGTTCTTTACAAACAAAAGGCAGCATCGTTTCCTCAAAGTGGCGTTCGCATTCTTCCGGATCGGTAATACCTTTCTCGCGGCACTCAGGAGATACAGACATAAACGTCATGACTTTTCGGCACGCCCCTTCAGTAAGCGCTCCCGCGTCAAGGCATGCGGGAGGAAGAAAGTGATCTGCCGATCCTTCCAATGACCGGTCGTGCTGCTCTCCTTCATAACGCTGCATAAAAAATTTCTTGCATTCCCCCACACTATCAATATGTGCGTCAATACATTCAGGAGGAAGGTAATCACGCCTCACATCAGTAATGTTAGTATCTGGCAATAATTCCGGGGCGGTATACTGTTGCACAATAAACGGTTCGGATCGCGCCATAAATCTTGTACATTCTTTATGGTCAGTAATGCCTTTTGTGTGACAAATATCTTCAGCGGAAAGTTCATCAAGAGGATTTTCTATCTCTTCGTAGCGTGGCTGGTCATAGGGCATATCATGCAGCGGTTCTCGTAGGAGACGCAATTCTTCCATATACCGCTTACATGCGATTGGATCAGTAATACGTGCTTCTTTGCAAGATACGGAAGGCATATATCCTTCAGGTGACTCCGTATCATACACTCGCGCGGGAATATGAGGAGCGTCGGGTACAGCTCTTGGCATATCCTCCATTACAGACGTAGATGCAGTAGGTATTCCTCCCACATTTCCGAAACTTTTTTTAAGGGTATACTGATCAATCTCTTGTTCCTGTTTCTGAAGAAAGAGATCGCATGTCTGGAGATCGGTGATTCCGGATGCACTACATTCTTCCGGTACAAAATCGGTTGTAGTATAAACATCTGTTGGTGCAAGATCATATTGTTCTACAACCGGTATTTGTGAAGGGGTACGTATTGCATGTTCTTGCGTAAGATCATAACTTTCAAGAGAAGTGGCATACGTTTCCGGTATGGCATGGACTGACGTACCAACGACGCTATCCCTCTCAAAATCCGTCAGCGCAACGGTAGAATCTTTCAAGTGTTCCATGTACATCTTACACTCGCTATGCGATGTAATACCTGCTTCCGCACACTCTTGCGGCAGGTCAAAAAAGAGATTGCCATCCGCCGTCTCCGCTTGCAAGGTCATTGCCATCGGCAATAAAAAAACGGCGTTCGTCACCACAATAGCCAAGGCAAACAACACGCCGTGTAATACACCATGTTTTGTGTAATGAATAATACGCTGAGGCATAAGGAATACCAACCAAACAACAAACAACCGACAGCTACTATAACTTTAGTAACCATGCCATCAACAATTGTTGTAGGTTATAGGTTGTAAGTTGCTTGCAGTATACCACAAAACAGCGTGCAGAGCATAACTTGTTTTATGCACAGCAATATGATACGCTCTGAATTATAAAATAGTTTTGTTCACTACATTTTTTATCTGTACGATGGCATACTGTATACTTTTGTGTTATGTGTTCCATGTTATGTGTTATGTGATTGATTATGTCTCTTAAGATCGGAATTGTCGGACTTCCTAATGTGGGAAAGTCAACACTCTTTATCGCACTCACCAAAAAAAGCGTAGATGCGTCAAACTATCCTTTTTGCACCATTGAACCAAATGTTGGCGTGGTTGCCGTACCGGACGAACGATTGGAACAACTTGCCACTATTTCAAAACCTGAAAAAATACTTCCTACCACTATTGAATTTGTTGACATAGCAGGGCTTGTTAAAGGCGCGCACAAAGGAGAGGGTTTAGGCAATGCTTTTTTAAGCCACATTCGTGAAGTTGACGCTATTTGTCATGTCATGCGGAACTTCAATAACCCTGATGTTACACATGTGGCAGGAAGCGCTCGACCAAAAGATGATTATGAGACCATTATTTTAGAGCTCATATTTGCCGATATGGCTCTTATCGAAAAACGCCTTAATGCACTTGAGAAAAAAGGGCGCGCCACGCAAGAAAAAGATATTCTTGCTGAGATCGCTGTCTTGGAAAAAGCGCTTGATGCACTGCAAAAAGAAAAACCGGTAAAAGAAATTGTATGGACAGAAGAAGAACAGGTCATTCTCAAACCCTATCAATTTTTGACGCTCAAACCAGAATTGTTCGTCATAAACACTGACGATGCTCAAAATACAGCAAGCGATCTTCCTGAGAAACGCTCGCTCATCATGTTAAATGCAAAAACCGAAGCAGAACTTGCAACATTAACTCCTGAAGAAGTTGAGGAATATTTGCAAGAATTAAAACTTGAAGCAACCGGTCTTGATAAACTCATTAAAACCGCTTACGAACTTCTTAACCTCATCACCTACTTTACGACCGGCCCGCAAGAAACGCGCGCATGGACCGTGGCAAAAGGCACTCTTGCCCCGCAAGCGGCAGGGGTGATTCATACTGATTTTGAAAAAGGTTTTATTCGCGCGGAAGTGATATCATATGAAGACTTTATAACATCGGGCGGTGAAGCCATGGCACGCGATAAAGGACTTCTTCGTATTGAAGGAAAAAACTATGAGATGCAAGACGGCGATGTCTGCCATTTTCGTATAGGAACGTAGCCACGCAGAGCAACGCGGCTTTTTTCTACACCTATGCCATATCCTCTCCTTCCTCATACATAAACATTTCAGATATCTCCAACACCATATCCCATGAGAGGTGTCGTTGATTAAATACTTCTTCCGAGGTAATCCACCTCTTTTTTTTGTTATCCAAAAGATAGACTTTAGAGCTGTCGGCATATTTGAAAAGCGTGCCATCTGGATGCGTTGCCGTGCTTTGGAGGTTACCCCCTTCTGTATAAGATTGAAGTTTTGTTTCAGATACGGCGTGAATCATGCTCCAGCGGTAACCAAGTACGGTAAAGACATTTTCCGAGGCGATCCATCTTCGTTTATTGTTCTCCAGTACGAAGACTTTTGAATCATTTCCCTTGAGCAGAGAGCCGTCTTTAAAGAGGTAGTCTTGCGGGTAAATAAGCATGTCGCCAGAAGGATAATTCTCTAGAGAAGCAACCTCAATAATATCATTCCAGTCGAAACCGTTAGCAATGAAGATGTTTTGATTTGGAATAGGATGTTTTGTACCGTTTACTATGAGATAGACGGATGTGCTGTTTTTTTCTTTGAAGAGTTGCGACGCGGTTGGAGAAACGACAGTCGGAGTTGGGATTTTCGGTTGTACGGCTGTCGGTTGATTGGGTAGCGCGCCGGTAAAAATACCGCCTCCTCCGCACGCAACGGTAAATGACTTCGTGGAAGACATTGCGATATTTGCCGCATTGTCCGTTGCGGTTGCATACCAGGTGTGGCTTCCGCAAGTAAGAGCATTTGTAGGTGTATAGGAGGTGGAAGCGCCTGTTTGGACAAGAGTACCGTCAAGGTAGAGAGAATATGAAGCAATGCCGGACCCGGGATCGGTTCCCGACCAAGAGAAGGTTGGAAGTATGTTGGCAGCGCTATTATTTGCCGGCTCAGTAAGGGATAGTGTGGGATTGGTTGCGTCCGTCAAGCCGAAAGTGTGCGTAGAGTAGCCGCCGGTGTAGGTAAATTGTACTTGTCCATTGCTGTCCGCGGTGCAGACACCATTGGTACAGTAGCTGTTGTTTGTTATGGCGGTGGTACTTGCCGCGCCGCCGTCCACGGTGAAGGTGTAAGAGCCTGTAGGATTGAGATCACCAATGGTATAGACCGTACTGGTAGCTTGGGTGAGGAAATTTCCCGCGGTGCTTGTTGCCGTCCAAGCTTTCTCGTAGTTTCCGGAAATATTCCAGGTGTCAATGGTCAAATCCATGTATTGGGTGGTGGTTGCTTGATAACTTCCTCCAAGAGGTGTGATAGAGAATGTGGTGGTGGCAGAGGTTGTGCTTGCGGTGGTCATTCTGTATTTGCCGTCGGTGTAGACCCTGATTGAGCCGGTGGTTGGTATATCATGGGTACCTATCGTATAAGGAGGTTGGTATTCATACGCGCCGATATCGGGAATGCCGTAGAGCGAGTTGCCGGCGTAGTCGGTGGAGAGGCCGACATCCGTGCCTACGTCGATAGCGGGTGAGGATTGGGTTAAGATAAAATTATTAGAAGACGCATTAATGAGAAGCGGATCGGTACTAAAATAACAGTTTGTACAATTCACGACTCCACCACTAGCTTCTACACTTGCTTCAGACTGCGAAAAGATAGAATTATTTCCTGTTAAAATAACACCTGCACTTAAATTAACCGTGTCATAGAATATAGTATTATTAACCGTAAAATTCTCATAGACATCAGCAGCAAGCGATGAAAAATTATTTAATTGATTGGAGGTACCGCCTACACGCAAAAGTACTGTAGGTTTGTAGCTATATGTCTGGCTAGATCCATCAATAATTTGCACATCATATCCCGTGTACGCCCCATAGGAAAGCTTTGCTATAAGCGTATGACCCGCATTGTTTGGATGAACATCAGTTGTTAAACTAGCATAATAATCCGTTTTCCACGAAGAATTTACTTCCATACTTGATAAAAGATCTGCGTAATTAGACCAAGATGCTTGGACAGTAGCATTTGTTGTATTAACACTGGTATTATCTGGTGGATTTCCTTGAATACTGGGAATACCTAGCCACACAACATCTGTAGCTCCCCAATCTGACATACGATTCAGAATATTAAGATTGACTGTTGCAAGACTAGATATTGACCAATTCGTCGGTACGGCGTTCGATATGTTGTTAATGCCTGTAGAAACGAATACATGTGCCGGCGCATAAGTCGTCATAACATAATCAGCCAGCCATTGCACTCCTTGCGACTGTATTCCACCAACCGCAACGCTTCCGGCATCCGTTGACAATGAAGAAAGGCTTGCAAAAACTTCATATGCTTTTGACCCTGCTCCTGCCGACGAACCATTCATAATACTGTCGCCAACGAAAGCAAACTTATTTGCGTTGATTGTGACGCTCCGCGCGGTTGCTGATGGGTTGGCATACGCGCCAATATCATTGCCGGTCCATGCCGCGCCAGTAATATCGGCTGTAGGTAATTTTGTATTATCTCCGCGTCCAGAAACCCAGGAGCTAGGGGTCATAGTATAATCATGTCCTGCGTAGTCAGTGAAATATGGTTTTACGAAAATATTTGAACGATCAATGTTCAATAAATATGTGGAGTCTATGATGCCTTGTAATTCTCCCTCAGAATCTTGGAAGGCATTTTCTATCGTGTAATTCCAAAAAGCATTATGAGCAATAACATAATTTCCCGGGTTAGCAACTATATCTGCGCTGGATGCATCGTTCAATGCAATGGCGATAATGTGCGTACCGCTACCGAACTGTCCTGCAATCATTATATTATTGCTTATGTCTATAATGTTTCCGGTATTAGATATAACTACAATCCCGCCAAAGGTCGATCCATCCAAGATGTTATTAGTAAGCGTAAGATTTGATGCCTGAGGGGCACTCACAAATTGCGCAATATTATACGCCACGCACGCGCGAAATATGATCGTAGCTACACTGCTTGCAGAATCATTCCGAATCACTGCGCGTTGATTTGTGTTTGTAAATATTGTCCTCTCAAACAACGTACTACCAACGCTTGCATGATCAAGTATTTGTACTATATAAGCAATTGCGCTATTCATATCAAAAGAGCTGTCATAAGCCTCTAAACTACCGCCTGACCAAACAAATACAAATGGTTTAGCTTCACTGTTTGGATTGTCAAAATCAATATCACTAAATTTTATAGTACCGCCACTTGGCGTATAAAACATCCCTCCTACGGTACCGTTAGGCATTTGTAAAGTTACGCCACCAGGAGATTCCGGTTGAATTGTTACAGTTCCGCTACCGCTAATATCGGTAATAATTCTATTTGCTGATCCTGATGCTTTATAGATCCTTCCCTCTCCTCCCACGCCAGCATCATATACTCCGTTACCAATAATCAGCGTATCACCACTGTCCATGCGGTTGCCAGTCAAGATATATTCTAGAGACTCACACGGAGATCCTGAGTTAGTGCAATCTCCTGCATCTGCCCCTCCTATGGCAACATAGCGTATTGCCGCACTTGCCGTACCCGGCATACCAAAAACAAAAAATAGCCCCGCGGCAAGGACTGTCAAAAACAAGAAATAGCGAAATTTCCCGGAGATTAAGATATTTTTTCTTTTAGTAAGGGGGGGTATTGCGTGTCATATCGTTAGTTGCATATCTCACTGTATCATTTGTATTTACTAATTGTATCATTTTGAAACAATTGGTACAAGAAAATATTTTGTGGGTTTTTCATTATTTCTCGTACTCTTTCTCTTTCTTAAACACCAAAATCTCCCTTAACACTCTCTGCCCCTCTCTTCCATAGAGTACTGATTGGCGTTGCGCATTGTTTTCAAAACCAAAAGGAGTAAGAGATATATCTAAAAGTTTTTGCGGCACTAATGCCGTATTTTTTATGACCGACGGCACATCAATAAGTATATGTCCACTATGTATACGCCATACGGGAAATACAAAACTTACTGTACCGCCATATGGTAATACCTTATCAAACACCCTAAAACTTTTTCTATACAATGTTGTGAGTTCACTCCTTATGTTTTCTAGTTTCTCCAGTGTTTCTCTTCCTGCAAGAGGCTGTCCAAGGTAGGGTTCTGTTACAATCGCTGTAATATCTTTCTCTCGCACTCTGTTTTCCGCTTCTTCTGCCGGCAACATAAAAAGTAACACGTTCGTATCCGCCGTTTGGTGTTTTTTCTCCAGCCACTCAAGATTTATTTGCGTATCGCTTATAGCTCTCTCGCTAGAATCACTCCCTATCAGATTCGTAAATCCTAAAAGCAGTGCTTCTTGAAGTATCGTTCCCGAACCGCAAAAAGGATCCCATACCACTTCATTGTTCTGCGCGCCGGAGAGATTAATCAAAATTTGCGCAAGCTTTGGCGGAAGCATGCCGCTTCGCGCATCTCTTCCAGGCCGTTCAAAATCTCTCTCACCATACGACCAAAAGGGTTGGACAGCTGAAGTAGTCCCAATACATATTTGATCTTGCGAGTAAAAAAGTACAATTTCCACCCCGCGATCCGAGAGCAATTTATTTTTTTGTACAATAACAGAGGAGAGCTGTGGTTCTTTGCTCGTAACGACGCGCATTGCTCTGCCCTCACTTTTTAAACCAAGTAATATTTTTTCCGCTTGTTTTTGTAAGCGCGTCATTTCTTTGTTGCCAAGCACATCGTCTGCCGCATAGATACTCACTCCCGCGTAACATTTACGATCGGTTTTTGGTACATGATCCGCGAGGCGTTCTTCGTAGCTATCCACTGTTGCTATTTCTTGTATCTCCCCCATCTTCCGCACTCCGCCTACAGTGTTCATAAATACTCGTGAGTCCAAAGATTGTTTCGTCTCAATACACAGCGCGTCTTGCGAAGCAAAAATCGGCTCCCAATCTATAGCACCCTTTTTCAAAACAGCACAAAGCTCGGCAAGCGATACTTCAGGGTTCTTACCGAGGATAAAGAAGTATTTTTTTAGTTTTTTCTCAATCATACACTTATGAAGTGTACCACATCATGGTAACTGTACAACCCCCGTTCTATTCTCAAAACAAATGCGACATAGGGTATACTAAGGTGTGTCTT
>CAZZDA010000020.1:0-16353 GCA_964652585.1 uncultured Gammaproteobacteria bacterium
GTACATTTACTTGCTTATCTCTTACAACCTTGTTCCAAGTCCTTTACATAACTCGCAGAGAAGGTATGAGTATAGGACTTTTTAGACGTTCCTTATTTTGACTGAATCAGGACCGCATAAGCAGCGTCAAGCTGCGGATCTTGGTCATTATTGTAATCATCAAGCGTTAAGAGCACCTCTGCATCAGGTATAATACCTTCCGCGTCAATATTTCTTCCCTCGGGAGTATACCAGTGCGCAATGGTCAATTTGAGCGCTGAGCCATCGCGAAATTCACGAAAATCCTGTACGGAACCTTTGCCGAATGTTGTTGCTCCTATTAATGTCGCGAGTTGGTAATCCTGCAAAGCGCCTGCCACAATTTCAGACCCCGAAGCACTTCCTTCGTTGATGAGTACAATGGTGGGAACACCTTTGAGCACAGCCCTCTTTCGCGCATAATACGTATTGGTAGTTCTGCCCTTCGTCTTGCTAAAACGCTCTTCAACAATAGGCGATTCCAGCTCAACCCACATATCAGCAACATCCACTGCCGCATCCAAAAAACCTCCCGGGTTATTACGAAGATCAAGTATAATGCCATCCAGCGGTTCTTGAAGTAATTGAGTGACCATGCTCTGAAATTTCGATCCCGTATCTTCGCCAAAATGGATAATTTCAATATGCGCGATATGTTGACCATTTCGCACTACGCGATTATAACGAACACTTTCCACATTAATAATATCTCTTATAATATGGATATCTTGCGGATCATTGTCTTGCCTCTGAATTGTCAATACTACTTCTGTATTCGCTTCACCACGAATTAAACTTACCGCCGTATCAATAAGCATACCAAATGTATCTTCATCGTCGATAGCGAGAATAGTATCACGCGGCGCCAATCCGGCTCGTTGCGCTGGGCTTTCCGGAAGCGGTGCAATAACAGTGAGCTGATCGTTTTTGATGCCGATCTCGGCGCCGATTCCCTGAAATTCTCCTTGCAACTCCTCGGTAAATATTTGAGCGGTTGGCGGATCAAAGAAAACAGAATACGGGTCTTCAAGCCTTGCAACCATGCCTCTCACCGCTCCATAGAGCAATTCCGATTCACTGATATCCGGTTCAAGCGATTCCTGTTGAATAAGATCCCACACCGACCAAAAAACGTCAAATGAAGTCGTACGATTTGAACGATCTCTATCGTGCCTATCCACTAGAACAGATGAACTATCGGAAAGCATGAATGTCGGTGCATACCATTGACCAACCGCAATACCCACCACAAACACGATCGCTAGAAGCAAAGTGAGAGAGACTATTTTGATCATTGGCTTCTTTGGTATTTGTGTCATATAGTGTTTTTCAGAGGTTACTTAGGGGTTTTTTACTATTGAACTCTTTTAATATCCGCACCTATAGCTCTTAATCGGTCATCAAGTCGTTCATAACCACGATCAACCTGAGCAATATTTTCTATATGTGATTCGCCGGTTGCCAAAAGTGCCGCTATAACAAGTGTCGCACCGGCCCGTAGATCGGTCATGATCATTTCTGATCCATACAAGGGTGTAGGACCCGTAATAAGAACACGGTGAGGATCACACATCACCGTATCTGCCCCCATTTTTTGTAAAGAGTCAATGTACTTAAAACGTCCCTCATACATCCAATCATGGATAAGAGTCGTACCTTCAGCTTGGGTCATGAGAACGGCAAAAGGCTGGAGTAAGTCAGGATTAAACCCAGGGTAAGGCATGTTATGTACTTTTTTTATCGCCCGCAAGCGAACGGTAGGGTCTACAGAGAGTGTTGCGGTATGATACCATGTATGGTCAGATTTTGTTGGTGCGATATGCATATTTACCCCCGCCCTTCGAAAGGTTGTCAGCTCCATTTCTAAAAACTCCGGTATGACATTATGGATGCGAATACGCGACCGCGTGGCAGCGGCAAGCGCAATAAACGTCCCTGCCTCAATAGGATCATAGATAAGCGTATGCTGTATGCCTTTACCTGCTTTCACGCTCCCCCCCGGTGAATGCACGGTCAATGTTGTGGTACCGCCACCTTCTATGACAATGTCCATTTTTTTAAGAAAGGAGATCAAGTCTTGTACGTGAGGTTCTGAAGCCGCATTACGAATCCGTGTTACTCCCTTTGCGCCAATACTTGCTAAAAGTACATTCTCTGTAGCCGTTACGCTCATTTCTGAAAGAAAAATATCCTTACCGGAATATTCCTTTGTTTTTTTGAACGTATAAATATCATTCTCAAAAGACACCTCTACTCCCATATGCTCCAAAGCTCGTATATGCGCATCTAACGGGCGAGAGCCAATCTGACAGCCGCCGGGGGTTGGAATAGATACCTCATCACATCTAGAAAGCAGCGGCCCTATAAGTAAAACCGATGTGCGTATGTGCTTCGCGAGCTTGAAAGGCATGCGAGCTACATCTATACGATCACAGATAATGGTAACCGTATGCCCTTCCTTCCATTCAACACTCGCACCAAGTTCAACAAGAATATCCAACAAATGCTCTACATCAGCAATTCTTGGCACATTCTTGATCTCGCAAGGCTCTTTGGTCAATAGCGCCGCCGCAATAATAGGCATAGCGGCATTTTTGGCACCGCCAACCTCAATATCACCCGAAAGCGATTTTCCTCCTTGAATAACAAATTTTTCCATAAGACTTTACTAGTCTACACTGTTTTGAGAGAGTCTGCAACAAGCTTAGTTTATTGCTTTTTGTGTGAAAAATAGGTAGTATTATACAATGTCAAATGTCAAAGCTCAAATGTCAAATCAAATCCCAAATACAAATGACTCAATTTTGACATTGCGTCATTGGACATTCACTTGGCATTTGGATTTTGTCATTTGGAATTAATTGCATATATGTCATTACCAAAACTTTCACTACCTCTTCGCCGTATTATTTATATCTGCTTTATTGCGGCTTTTTTTATTGCTGCCCCGCTACTCCTCTTATATGGCATGGGATACCGCTATAATTTCCTCAAAGAAAAAATTGAAAGGACTGGTGTGCTTATTTTAAGCTTTACCCCGGAGCATGCTGTGGTGAAACTAAATGGCACAACGCCCGATATGCAGCGAAATAATAATGTGGTACACATCAATGACCTCTATCCCGGCCGGTACATCACCGAACTTACCGCAAAAGGATACCGGCCTCTTACCAGAATAATGAACATATTACCCAATCAATCTTCTGTGTACAAACACCTCACTCTTTTCCCAAGCAACCCACAACCGACACTTCTTCATAAGGGAACATATCTTGGCTTTACTACAGACACTCCCACGCCAATACTTGCCGCATCGTCCGCCAGTACCACAATTCTTACCCTACTGAATAACTATCTTGCAGAACAACAGCAACTCATACTACCCACCGATTCATACGCCATGCCAAACATATATTTCTCCGGTGATCAACGTTGGGCTGTCATTCAACAGAAAGACCAAGAAAGCTTTCTTGTAGACCGTCAGGAAGGTGTAGCTCGGTTTCTTGCAGCAACAAGCACCACAAACTTTACGTGGCTGCCTGGCATGCCGCCAGAGCTTTATGCTTTAACATCGAAGCATGCAGTTCGCCTTCATATACAGACTGGCACCACTACCGCTTTGGGATCTTCTCTGCCATTACAAACACTCACTCAATACCACAGAACGCTTTTTGGCATAACAGCACCTATAAACAAAACTGATCCGACCTATCTTGTACGCTGGGACGCTCAGAAACAAGAATGGGAACATCTCTTTGAATTACCAGGCTCTCCTTCATATCACTTTACTGATGGAACAGCACATCTTTTGGCGCTACATGATACGCGCCACGCACTTCTCTACCTCATCGATCCGCAACAGGAAGCACATGCTATGGTCGTCCATATTGCACCGCGCACGGATTTTATTTCTTGGAATTTTGACGGTACGCAATTACTTACCGGCAATGCATTTGAGCTCTCTCTCCTTTCACTGGAAAACGAACACCACGCCCTTTCGCAAGAGCGCGTACTACTCCGTGTCAGCAGACCAATAACACGCGCCCAGTGGCATCAGAACTTCACGCATATACTTTACCAACAAGACGATGCCATACATATTTCTTCGCTTGAAGATCAGCCATCTCCCGATACCATTTCCTATATACAATTTGAAGACCTTATTTTCTTCACGGCACACCCGACAAAACAATCTCTGCTAGCTTTGGGAACCTTTCAAGAGCAAGACGGCTTATTTGAAATACCGCTTGTGGTTAAGGAATAAGTAATTTTTCCGTACACATATATGACCGTTCAAGCTGTTGATACTGCCGACGGGTATAGCGCTTTTGAATCGCGTGTTTTTTTATGCGCAGTGCTTGTCGACTCTCCCATACCACCATTGCTTCTCGTAATGAAGAGTGTTCAAAAAGCAGAACAAATGCCATACGCAACAACTCTCTAAAAAATGTCGCGGTTTTTACCCTCAAAGAATGTCTCTTAATGTAACGATGGAGAATAATAAAGTGATGCGCCCAAGATAATGCCCTGCTCTTTTTTCCTCCATATTTTCTGCTCGTCCATATACTAAACAAACCTTTATCATGCTTGCGCGTACTTCGGTCATGATAGGCGACCGCTTGCGGCACATACCTGCACGCGTACCCCTCAAGCTGCAATCTATAGGAAAGATCAGCATCCTCTTTATACATAAACATGAGCTCATCAAAATATTCACGCCTTCCATCCTCGCGCAAAAATGCACTTTGTAGCAAAGCATTCATACGATAGAGCACGCAAGTACCGCTTGCGCCAAAAACCGCTTCTTCTCTCTCATACTGTCCTTGGTCACGCATCCCCTGTCCCCGCTCAAAAAAATGATGGGAGAGTGTTATACCCATGCCAGCCGAATCAAGCACTGTTGTTTTCCCTCCTTGCGGCATATCCTTCTCCTGAAAATTCCATTGGTAAAGCTTGCCGGTTACCGATCCTATGTTCTTATCTTTCCGGATAGCACTCACAAGTGTTGAGAGTGTATGCGCTTTATAGAACATGTCTACATTGCTGGCTAAAAATAACTCCGCACCTAATTCCCGTGCACGATCAATCAGTATATTATAACTTTTCGAAAATCCAATATTAGATCCCGGACGCAGTATCTCTGCCTCCGGCATCATCGTACGTATCAGCATGCTGTTCTTATTGTCTTCTTTCTCACTTACATCAACAACCACGAGCACGAAATGGCAATGATCTTGCGCGAGGAGACTCTTCAAAAAATACGGCAAGTATTTTGCCGTATCATAGGTGCCATCGCTGTTTGTATAAGTGATAATACCAATAACAATCTTTGTTTTTTCATTCTGTATTTCAGATTTCATGCTGGAAGAGGTTCCTTATGTACTCCTAAATAATAAGTTGGTTTTGCAGCTTTTCCTTTGCAAGCGTCTGCGCCTTGTAGAGACTCTCGAATGTTCCGGCATCAATCCATTCACCTGCAAGAGTTTGTACATCAAGCTCATTCCGTTCCAGATACCAATTATGCAGATCAACAATTTCCAGCTCGCCCCTCGCGCTGGGCGTGAGCTGCTTTGCCGCTTCACTCACACGACTATCATATACATAACAACCGGTCACGCAGTAATTACTCTTTGGCGCCGTAGGCTTCTCTTCAATGGAGATCGCTTTTCCCTGTTCGTTCATTTCTACGATCCCAAAACGCTCAGGATCCGGAACTTCTTTAGCAAATACTCGTCCACCCCCGGAAAAGGATCCAATAGCATCGCTGAGATCATCTTCAAAAATATTATCACCCAAAATCAGCGTTACATTGTCGTCGTCAATAAAATGTTCGCCAATAATGAACGCCTCTGCCAAACCATTTGGCTTATCCTGGATCTCATAGGTAAAACGCACACCAAAATCTCTGCCGCTTCCGAGAAGATTCAAATACTGTCCTGCTCCGTTTGGCGCAGTAATGATAAGAATTTCTTTGATACCGGCTTTTAATAATGTGTTTAAAGGATAATAAATAAGAGGTCTGTTATATACCGGTAGAAGATGTTTACTGATTACCTTCGTGCAAGGACGTAAGCGCGTCGCCTCGCCTCCCGCTAAAATAATACCTTTCATAAAGTTGCAAGATAGTCTTTAAGAGCTTCTGTATAAGGTCGTAATTGTGGCCGTTTCGTATTGAGAAGTACTGACGTTTCCGGACGTTTCGCCGGTCGTGGAAACACGTCCGGTGAAACTGGGACAAGTATGTTCTGTTGTTTGGTAGACGCCATGAAAGCTGCAACACCCTCATACCAGGTCGCCGGCTCTTCATTTACTAGATGGTATATACCGGGAGAAACATTGTCTCTCACGAGATCAAAGAGAGCTTGTGCGAGATCAGGCACATAGGTAAAACAACTTTTTTCACTATCAATGACTCGTAGCGTATTGTGCTGTTCTGCATGTTCTTGCATTTTTTCAAAAAAACTTTTTTTTGCTGTTGGAGAAGATCCTCGCTGACCAAAAAGTTTTGACGTACGTATAATATACCACTTCCATTTTGGATGTTGTTTCGCAACACTCTGCACCGCTTTCTCTCCCGCATACTTAGACTTCCCGTACACACTTAAGGGATTTGCCTTAGCCATTTCATTGTAATATCCTGCAACACCGTCAAAAATATAATCAGAGCTTATGGTTACAAATGTACATTGCGTATGCGCGGCGGCACGCGCAAGATTTTCTATACCCTGACCATTAACCGCAAACGCCTTTCTCTTCTCTTCTTCATTATTCTCACACGCATCAACTGCATTATACGCCGCGGCATTGATAACAAGATGGGGTCGATAGCGTGTAACATAGTCAACTGCTTTCTCTTTGTCAGTAATATCAAGTATATCACGGGAAATACCTCGCACCTCATACTTCCGATATATTTTCATTAGGCTTGCGCCAAGCATCCCTGCCGCACCCACAATAAGAACTTTTCTCATATTCCCCATTCAGTGTGCCACATTTATGCTCTTTTTACCACCCCATTTAGGAACCTCTGAAAAACTCCAGATGTGCTCATTTTTTAGTGATTTTTTTCTACGGCGATGAAGCGAAAATCGTGGAAATGCAGAGCATTTTAAGATTTTTGATGAAGAAGACGTAGGAAAAAATGATGAAAAATGAGTGTCGTCAGGGGTTTTTCAGAGGTTCCTTTACACCGTTGCCGTATGCCGCGCACCGTATTGCTCTTTATAATATGACTCAAAAACGGTATTTTTCACTTTTTTCCACCACCATTCATTATCAACATACCAATGGATGGTTTTCACCAATGCATCAGCAAATTGATACTGTGGCTTCCATCCAAGTTGTGTCAACTTTGTATAATCAATAGCATAACGCCTGTCATGCCCCTCTCTATCCGTGACATGCTCTATAAAAGCTTCATCTTTATGAAGAGTTTGTAAAATACGATCGGTAATCTCTTTATTTGTTTTTTCTTGTCCCCCACCAATATTATATATCTCACCATCGCTTCCCTGCTGCAAAATAAAATCAATCGCTCTGCAGTGATCTCCCACAAATAACCAATCACGTACATTGAGTCCATCGCCATAGAGCGGTATTTTTTTGCTCTCCAGGAGATTGGTCACAAAAAGAGGGACAAGTTTTTCAGGATGCTGAAAGGGACCATAATTATTTGAACAACGCGTAAGAAGAGCAGGAACGCCATAGGTCTTTATGTATGCACGCACAAGAAGATCACCACCCGCTTTACTTGCCGCGTATGGGCTACTGGGAGCAAGTGTTGACTCTTCCGTAAAAGCGCCTTCCGAAATACTACCATACACCTCATCAGTGCTTACCTGTATGAAACGCGACAGCTCATGCGTACGAGTCGCTTCCAACAGCACTCGCGTTCCAATGATATCAGTGTGGATAAACGCGTCCGCGTCCAGTATAGAGCGGTCAACATGCGTCTCGGCAGCAAAATTAACAATAGTATCCACATCATAGGTAGTTAATGCTTTATCAACCGCGTTCGCATCAGCAATATCTCCTTGTATAAAGGTATAGCGATCCGGATATTGTGCCGCAACATCACGTACATTATCCAAATTACCAGCATAGGTAAGTTTATCAAAATTAATCACCGTACACGCCTCATACGTAGCTAAGATATGACGAATAAAATGCGATCCGATAAAACCGGCGCCACCGGTAACCAATATGTTCTTTGGCTGGTATGTTTTTTCCTTTTGAATATTCTCTGTTGGAATATTTTGTTGGTCAGTAAAAAAAATACCCACCTCTTCTTCTTTTAGAAGGTCTTGCGAGTAAAGACGGTCGATGAGTTGTATGAGCTTCTCCTGCATAAATCCTATAGAGGTATTAGCGGTTCTTCACCGACCAATCAAATCCTATTTTTGGATCATCATAAGCGATGCGCTCTTCATCGGGATCCTCGGGGTTATAACTTTCTGTAGTATGATAAAATAGCATAACTAGCTTTGTGCCAAGCACTTGATAACCATGAGCGACACGTACGGGTATTTTAATCAGTACCTGATTATCTTCTCCTGCATAGATCACTTGTGTTTTTTGATACGTTGGCGAATCTTTGCGCATATCATAGAGCACGACGCGCGCCGACCCTCTCGCCACATACCACACATCATCCTGACGATTATGCCAATGAAATGCTTTAATAACCCCCGGATGAGTGACGGTCATTGATGTCTGTCCAAAACCGCGAAATAACTCGTCATCATGGCGTAAAATTTCACGAAAAAACCCCCTATCATCTACGTGGGTGATCAGCGGCTTGATCTCTACGTCCTCAATTCCGCTATTCTCGCTCTGTACAGTGTGCAAAGCTCGGCTTCGCACATTCTGCCTTCCTGTCTCAATTAATAATATTGCATTATGTTCGGAAACACCGATCAATTCGGCTGCTTCCGCTAGTGTAATTTCCTGCTGCTGATACAGACGAGACGCAATTTCAATTTTTTTGTCAAGTATTTTTTCTTTCATAGTGTGCAAACACCTTATCAAAAAGTTCCGCTCTGTGCAATACCACACAATATAAAATATCCAACACCGAGTGTTGAATATTTTGCACTGAAAAAGAAATGTCTTACAATTTGCTCTTAATTTTCTCCGCAACTTTTTCCATCTCTTTTTCTTGATACGATTTTCCCGACCAGAGATGATAACCATCATCAGTAAAACGCGGCACAAGATGAAAATGAAGATGATGAATCACCTGTCCTGCTTCCGGTCCATTATTCGTTGAAAAATTATAGGCTGGCGCTTGGAGCGCTTCACATACTGCACGCCCTACCTTTTTTCCAGCAGAAACCAGCAAGGCAAGTATTGCATCATCGGCTCTAGACATTCGTTCCACGTGTTTTTTTGGCACCACTAACGTATGTCCCGGATTCACCGGATTAATATCTAAAAACGCAAAGATATTATTATCTTCGTAGACCTTTGTCGACGGAATTTCTTCATCTCGGATTTTGCAGAAAAGACAATCACTCATAGCTCATAACTGAGAACTTATAACTCATTTTGCTCATTATCATCTAGCGTCAATGCAATCACAACGATCATGACCGTTGTAATGATACCTAAAAGCCAGGCGAGCCAGCTAAAATCACGCAGCGACCACCCCATAATGACACCGGCAGCTACAGCAAGAACCCCCATAAACCATATATCGCTTTCAGCTTCTTTAGTGTCACGCGTAGACGGTCCAAGCCAGATGGTCAAGAGCGCGCTTCCCACGACAACCAACAAAATAATTAGCGGGTTCACAAAATAACTAACCGTTCCCGGGCGTACTACCTCTACTACCACTGCAAGTGCTCCCATAATAAGTGCTGCACGAAAAAACTCTGCAATACCTATTTGTAATGCACGTGATATTTTTATTGTTTTTAATTCTTCCAAAACCATAGACGAGATATTATTTTTGACAGTGTCATTGGATCACCTCGAAATTCTGCCGTCACCTTTCTGATTTCCAGAGGATGTTCTGCCGATATTCCGGGAGCTGAGAGCAACAAGCGCACGCTCCTGTCCGGCTGTGCCTGTACCTGTACCAGAGAAAGTGTCGTTTGACCCAGCATCCACCCATCTTCAAGTGCTGCGATTTCCAGAGGCTGCAAGGCAAGCAACCACGCATCTTCACTAAGTATAGGACTGACCTTTATTTTACCATCATAGTCTGTACGATATTCAAGCCCTATCCTCACCGTAGCAAAACTACGCGGGCTCCGCAAGTCAAGATACACCGGCTCCCCTATAATAAGCTGTGAATCTTCCAATGTATGAACACGCGTATTTTCAGGGCTGAATACAGATACAAAAATAGACTTTTCTTGAAAATTCTGTTCTGCAGCAAATATGCCATTCCACGCTACATTTTGCCAGAAGAGCCAAACCAAAAAAAGTGATGCTGCAACAACAAATCCAATACGAAATATATATGCTAGGGTGACGTTTTTTATATGGGTTATGGGTTATGGGTTATGGGTTCCAAGACAATTATTTCGTAGAGATATTCTCCCTCTGTTGTTGATGTCACATAGCGCAAGGTAAGCGGCTCGCTCGCAACTAAATGCATTTTATTTTTTAGCACATCGTCTGGTGAAGCAAGTGTATAGTACCATACCGATTCTTCTTCCAGAAGTTTTACAACCTGCTCAAACACTTTTTTACGTTCTGTTGGAACAATTACTCTATACTCCGGAAAAAATACCTTATCATTAAATTCCGTGACTATAATTGCATCGCTCGGAATAATTTCCCGTACCTGTACAAACGTTTTCTGATACGAATGAATACTTGTTCTCACAGCAGATAGAGACTCATTACCTTCTTGCACCACCATTTGTACAGAAAGAGTCAGCAGAAAAAATACTGCAACAGCCCTGCCAAATAATTGAAACTTTCTACCAAACACTTGGAGAGCTTGTAAAATAAATATAAGCCCCAAAACAATAAAGGGAATGAACTTGATAAGAAAGGGCAGCCAGTAGCGCAAGTATGACGTACCTATGGTCACCGCATTCAAGCTAATCGTATCTCCAACCTCCAAGGAGCTATAATAGAGACCGAGATATACGAGTAAGAGCAATACGTAGCCAAAAAATGTTTTTTGTTTTAGCGGTTTTTCCCTCAACCGTATAATAAATGAAGCAAGTCCTAAAATAAGAAGTGTCGTCAGCCACCAAAAGAACTGCACAACAAAATTAAAAATACGCACCACAAACATCTTAAGATCAATGCCAAACGGTAAAAAGTACTGCCATAGCGATACTTTTGCCGTTATCTCTGCCGTTGCGGTTTCTGCAAGTTGTTGATAGCCCGTGGCAAGCGCGTGACCGTACACAGCCGCATGCAGTATTAGTAATACAACAAAAAAACAACCGAGTACGCCCGCAAAAATAACAACAAGTTTTACCGGTACAACACGACGATAGATCACCCACAAGGTAAGTAATAACAAGATCACCCACAACATTTCAGCCGGACGCACAAGTAACGCCAAACCAAAGCTTATACCGGCTGCAAGCGCATAAGCTACAACAGCGCGAGAGAGAGAAGCGTCCCGTATCCACGAAAGTCGCATAGATCCCAAAAAGTAGAGACCAATGATAAACAGATCAACAAATAAAACATTAGGTAAAAGTCCACGACTTGTATAATACCAAAAAACCGGATGAATAAAGAGGAGTAATGCGGATAAGTACGCCACTTTTTTACCGAATAGCCTGCGAATAAATCCGTAAAAAGCAAGAACTGCCGCAACGGAAAAAAAAGAAGTGAGAAAAGCAATACTGTTCACCCCTACCACTTTTGCCAGCACACCATACAGTACGGGAAGTCCCAAAAAGCCTGCCGGTACCAGAGAACTCCCAAAAACATTGACGCTGCGCGGATGCACACTATCTTCAAAAAGTAGGTTAAGCGGTTCTTCAAGAGATAAACGATTATATTCCGCTACTTGCTGGGCAAAAATGAAATTTGCAGTCGCGTCAGGTGAGTTAAAACGCCACACCCCCCCCTCTTCCGGCAACGTCGCAAAAGAAAGCCAGCTATACACGAAAAAAAAACCGATACCTAGGACAATGAGGATACCGACATGATTGTAAAAAAGACGCTTAAGAAGATCATTATATACCATAAGTGAGAAGGCTCATACCTGAGAAAACAAGCGAGGCAATAAGCACCCAATATGCCGCCACAAAAAATCCACCACCTCCGCCCCACAATCCAATAAGCAATAAAATTATACCGGCGATTTGTAAATTCATCTTAATTTTCCCCCACACATTCGCCTGCACAATGATGCCTTTTGTTTTTCGATACCAGCCGGTAAAGATAGCAATGAGCTCAAGAAATATTATCGCAAAAGCAATATTCACGCTTAAAAACTTTGCGACAAGAATGTAGGCAACCGTCCCTACCAGTAATTTATCAGCCAAAGGATCATACAACTTCCCCCAGTCAGTAATTTGCTTTCGTGTTCTCGCAAGCGATCCGTCAACCGCATCCGTAAACGCCGAAAAAAGAAAGAGTGGTACGCCCCATTGATAATTTTCCATCCAAAAAAGCCACACTACAAAGGGTACGGTAATAAAACGTACAACGGTTACGTGGTTTGGTTTTATACGTTCCGGGATCATCCACAACACAAGCCATGCAAGAAATTTATCTTGCGGATGCAGACGATATGCATCTTCCTCTGTAGGTTTAGGAATCACTCCTCGTATTTTCAGTTTGTCACGCATATGGTAGTAGGGTATACTAGCATTAACCTACAACCAACTACTTACCACCGACAACTTTTTTGGTATCAAAACATCCATCTTCGCTTGTTTGTTGTTGTAGGTTGTTGGTCATGAGTGATAGGTTGTTATTATGCAGTATACCATATTTTTGAAGATAGCTCTACTTGGCATCGGTCTTGCGGCTTTTTTTATTCCCCTACCTCTTGTGGCTGTTTTAGTAACTATTTTCTATATTACTATTATAAGCAACTCCTTATCATTATGGATTCAACGTACTACGGGATATTATAGCACCATATCTTTTGGCTTTCTTCTTCTCCTCTCTTTTTGGGTTATTGCCGGATCCATCATCTACTATATATATGCTTTTCCGGCATTACTCGCCCTCTTCGTATTACTTTTACCAGCCATAGGTATTCCACATATCTTTCCAAAACTCCCCCTCTTTTCCATCAAAAATGTTATTTCCCTTTTTTTCTTTATCGGCATAGGTGCTTGGCTACTCTCAATTCTCTCCTCATCCGCAACAACAGAAGCTATACGATCTCCATGGGATGTGGTACCACCGCTTTTTTTCGCGGGCGTATTTCTCAGTGTTTTAGGAGGAGTAACAACACTCTCAAAGAAAAAATATCATGCACTTTCTTTGCCTATTCTCCTGTTTGTAGCGCTACCGATGTTGAGCGTAACAATTTTGGTATACCCTCTTGGCTTTGGATTTGATCCATTTATCCACGAGGCTGCCGGAACTATCATTGCAGAAGATGGGGTACTCTATCCAAAAACACCCTATTACATCGGTCAGTATGTACTGGTACAAATATTCCACGCGAGCACGCACCTTCCCCTTGCCGTTATTGACAAACTGCTCGTACCATTTTTGACATTACTTGTTCTCATTCCCTTGGCAATTCGCTGGCTTACACACTACGCACATACCGCGTCACAAAAAACGAGCATGGCTCCCGCGTTAGGAGTTTTGACGCTCTTTGTAGCTCCTTATTTCTTCCTTATTTTCTCAACACCGCAGCACCTCTCCTATCTCTTCTTTCTCATAACACTTTTGACTGTTCTTACTGCTCGTACACCGTCCAAACAACAACATCTTGCGTGGCTTCCCGCACTGGCAACGCTTTTTATTCATCCGCTTGCGGGTATTCCTCTTTGCATATGGCTTTTCGCTATGATACTGCAAAAATATGCACGACGCACGAGTGTAGGTGTTGTTATTAGTGCAAGCATCATACTGCCGCTTCTCTTTTTATTGCAAGGATTCATAAACCAAGACAAAAGCGTCATACTGCAGTATCCCGCATTCTCATTTCCTACGTTTGAGAAATGGCTGCTCGCCATACGTGAACTGCACTTTTTCTTACCGCTTGATTTCGCCACACACTATAGCTCTATCGCAACGGGTCTCGTTTTTATTTTTACTTTTATTGGCATAGCAGCGTTGTTAAAAAAGAAGGTGATTGAGCATTCGCACTTTGCTCATTTTGTATACCTCTTTTTTATTCTTCTTATAAATTTTTTGATACTACGATTTTTTCTTACTTTTTCCTACCTCATCAACTACGAACAACTTTCGTTCACCAATCGCTTACTCGATCTCCTTTTCATCTCTTTTCTGCCTTTTGCCATGATTGGGTTTTACCAAGCGGCAACACGATTGCGGTACATGCCAAAACTCGTACAGATTTTCTCTTTTATTGTTATAGCGGCAATGCTTACCGCATCAACATATACTACCTACCCGAAGAACGATGCGTACGCAAAAGGACGCAACATCAATACGAGTGCCGCTGATTTTTCGGCTGTCGCGTGGATCAACGAGCGCGCGGAAACAGACAATTATATTGTACTTGCAAATCAAGCGGTATCAGCAGCAGCACTCCGCACGTACGGCTTCAAACGCTATAGTATAACACCGCAAGGAGAGCTTTTTTACTACCCCATCCCTACAAGCTCGCCCTTATATCAACTCTATTTGGATTTTGTCTATACGGATCACACCCGCGCTCCCGCTCAACAAGCAATGAAGCTTATGCACACAACGGAAGTTTTTATTGTCATAAATGATTATTGGACCGACGCAAAAAACATCATAAAAAAAGCAACCCCACACGCTGATGAGGTTATGACGTTGGAAGACGGTCGTGTCACTATTTTCCGTTATCTTCAATAAGATTTACAAGCCTCTCTACATACTCCTGCACATTATTTAGGTGCGCAACACCTAAATAATGTAGGCGCTCTTCTGTAATACGCTGCAAAACTTCCTGAATTTCTTTTTCATTTCCGGCAGTTATGAGTATATCCCCTGCTTTTTCGTCTACAAGTTCAGGAATACCGCCAATGCGAGACGCAAGCACCGGTATACCCGCCGCGTGCGCTTCCAGTATTACCGTCGGTGTATTTTCATAGCAGAGCGACGGTACAACAAGCATATGCGCTTTTTGTAGTACTTTTGCAACTTCAGTGTGCTTGATTTTTCCTTGTACGGTTACACCTGTGTTATTGCAGTAAAGTTTTTGTAAATCAGCATACTCACTTCCTGAACCTACAATAGTAAGATGAGCTTTTCTCTTACTTTCCGCACGCCACTTAGAAAAGATATTCGCAAACCAGGAAATACCTTTGTGCGGCTCCAGTTGGCCAATATAGAGTAACTCCAGTGTGTCTGTAAGTGGTTTTTCAGTATGCTCTTGAATGACAATATCTGTTGGATTTTGCAGTACTATTTTTTGTGATCTCGGAAAAAAATCACGTTTTTCATAAAACTCTTTTAAAAACTTTGACGGATAGATAACAGTGTCGGGTGAGCCGAAAAGATGCTTTGCAAAAGCTTCATACCACTTTCGCAGTACAGTACGCTGCTGCCAAGTATGCTCTTCTCCGTAGATAAGTAGACCCGATGGGATAACTAGTTGCACATCATGAACAGTATGTACGTGCCAAACGCCCGCTTTTTTTATTGCTTTCGGAATACTATACCCTATACCTTTTAAGTTATGTGTCATTACAATATCCGGCTTAAAATATTTGATCATCTTTTTTGTTACTACATAACTCATCGGGTTGCACATATCTTTCACATGCCATAATATACGTATGATTGCCGGTAATTTTCCTACATTACCATACCAGCACACATTAGGAGGAAAAAACCTTTGTACCTTCACACCGTTCACTATTTCATATTTTTTGCCAGAAAATGCGGGCTTGGCAGTCAGCACCCGCACCATACGTCCCTGTTGTATTAATTCCTCCGCAACAGTTTGTGTAACACGCTCCGCACCGCCCTTGCTATATGGTTCGTAGAGATTTGAAATGAGTAAAATACGCATAGTTTATTTCTTTTTTTTAACTAGCAGAAATGCCATCACTCCTATACCAACACTATCAATAAACACATCAACTATACTCCCCTGCCTTCCAGCCACAAATGATTGATGCCATTCGTCGCTTAGCGCATAAAGAACGCTACATACAAGAGCGAGTATTATGCGCTGTTTTTTAGTATGAGCAATACTGCCAAGCACCCTATACCACAAGTAGCACA
>CAZZDA010000021.1:0-16013 GCA_964652585.1 uncultured Gammaproteobacteria bacterium
ACCTGCTGAATTTGCCTCAATGTCGCATTTGACATGAGAGAGAACGACCCCTTGACCTCTTTCTTCTTTTTAGCTATACTCTTGTCTGTTATGCCTACAGTAAATCAATTGGTACGGAAGGGGCGAAAGACGACCAAAAAGAAATCAAAAAGTCCTTCACTCCAGACCGTCAACAATACACTCAAAAGAAAGAAAGTCATACTCCCAAAAGGGAGTTCCTTTAAGCGTGGCGTGTGTTTGAAAGTAACCACGATGACGCCGAAAAAACCAAACTCGGCACTGCGTAAAATTGCAAGGGTTCGGCTTTCTAACGGCGAAGAAGTGACCGCCTATATTCCGGGCGTTGGTCACAATTTGCAAGAGCACTCTATTGTGCTTTTGCGAGGCGGCAAAGTGAAAGACTTGAGCGGAGTGCGCTACCACATTGTTCGCGGCGTGTATGATACGCAAGGTGTTGATGGAAGAAGGCGCAGCAGATCACTCTATGGTACCAAAAAACCGAAAGAATAATAATCACATAAGAAATTTATAGGTACGTATGCGAGGAAAAAAAGCGCCAAAAAGAAAAGTAAAAGCAGATGTGCAGTACAGCAATGCGGTTGTAGCGCGTCTTATCAATAAAGTCATGCTTGATGGAAAAAAGTCTACGGCACAAAAAGTTGTCTATGATTGCTTTGAGCTTTTGAAGGAAAAAACCAAACAAGATCCCATGGAGATCTTTGATGGGGCAATGAAGAATGTTACGCCAATGGTTGAAGTGAAAGGACGTCGTATTGGCGGCGCAAATTATCAAATTCCTATTCCGGTAAAAGGAGATCGAAAAACAACACTCGCGCTTCGCTGGATCATTGAAGCGGCACGTGCAAAAAAAGGAAAACCAATGAAAGAAAAGCTTGCAATGGAATTATTGGACGCATATAACAATGAGGGAACAGCTATGAAGAAAAAGGCCGATGTACAACGTATGGCAGAATCCAACCGCGCCTTTGCACACTTTGCACGCTAAGCAAGATAGTTGTTGATATGGATTTACACGAGGAATAGAAATAACACCCACTGTTCATGTGGGTTTCATTATATGCTTTACTTCTTATTTATTTCCTAGATTATGCCCCGAGAATATACTTTAGAAAAAACAAGAAACATTGGCATTATTGCGCATATTGATGCCGGTAAAACTACCGTGACAGAACGAGTGCTGTTTTATACGGGAAAAAAGCATAAAATAGGAGAGGTGCATGAAGGTGAGGCAACCATGGACTGGATGGAGCAGGAACAAGAGCGTGGCATTACCATTACCGCGGCCGCGACAACCTGTTTTTGGAAGGATTGCCGCGTGAATATCATTGACACACCGGGGCACGTTGACTTTACGGTTGAAGTAGAGCGCTCTTTGCGCGTCTTAGATGGCGGCGTGGTTGTTTTTGATGGTGTGGCCGGCGTGGAGCCGCAATCTGAAACGGTATGGCATCAGGCTGACAAATACCATGTGCCGCGTATTGCATTTATCAATAAGCTTGACCGTACGGGAGCTGATTTCTATGCGGATCTTGATTCTATTTCCGAACGGCTGACCAAAAACGCACATCCCGTACAGCTTCCCATAGGCGCTGAAGCTGACTTTAAAGGCATTATTGATGTTATTGAACAAAAAGCCTATCTCTACGAAGATGATATGGGAACAAAATGGCATGAGGAAGATATTCCTTCTGACATGCAGGATAAAGTTGATACGTACAGAGCATCTTTGGTTGAGGCTATTGCGGAAAATGATGAAGCGCTCATGGAAAAATACGTGGACGGAGAAGAATTGACCGTTGAAGAATTAAAGAAAGGATTAAGAAAAGCGGTTATTGCGAATGCGCTGGTACCGGTATTTTGCGGTTCGGCGTTAAAAAACAAAGGCGTACAATTTTTGTTGGATGCGGTGGTTGCGTATCTGCCTTCACCGCTTGATGTGCCTGCAATAGAAGGAAAGGATATCAAAGACGAAGAAAAAACGATTAGCGTACCGCCATCTGATGATGAGCCGTTTACCGCGCTTGCGTTTAAAGTGGCAACTGATCCGTATGTGGGTAAGCTTTGCTTTTTCCGCGTGTATGCCGGAACGCTCAAAGCGGGATCTTATATTTTGAATACGAGTACAGGGGAAAAAGAGCGTGTTGGTCGCATTGTGCGTTTGCATGCGAACGATCGTGAGGACGTAGAAGAGGTGTATGCCGGAGAAATTGCCGCAGCGGTTGGCCTAAAAAATACCTTTACGGGACATACGCTTGTTGAACCGTCACGTCCTTTAATTCTTGAAAACATTACCTTCCCGGAGCCGGTGATACAGATTGCTATTGAACCGAAAACAAAACAAGATCAAGAAAAGATGGGTATCGCATTGCAGAAACTTGCGGAAGAAGATCCAACCTTTAAAGTTTCAACAAATGAAGAAACGCTTCAAACCCTTATTGCGGGTATGGGAGAGCTGCATCTTGATATTATTGTAGATCGCATGAAACGGGAATTTCAGGTGGAAGCGAATATAGGCGCGCCGCAAGTTGCGTACAAGGAAACTATTAAGGGAGAGGCGGAAGCGGAAGGAAAATATATCAAACAATCAGGGGGCCGTGGACAATATGGGCACTGCTGGTTGCGTGTGAAACCGCTTGATCCTGAAGAAGAAGCGAATTTTGCCTTTCATGATGAGATCAAAGGTGGTGTTATTCCCAAAGAATATATTCCCGCGATCCAGAAAGGTGTACGAGAAGCGCTTGATAGAGGTGTGATAGCGGGCTATCCGCTGATCAATATAGGGGCAACGGTATATGACGGTTCATTTCATGATGTAGACTCGTCGGAAGCCGCGTTTAAAGTTGCGGGATCCATGGCTTTTCAAGAGGCGGTAAAAAAAGCTGGTGCGGTACTGCTTGAGCCAATTATGAAAGTGGAGGTTATTACCCCGGAAGCGTCTATGGGTGATGTGATGGGTGATATTAACGGCCGGCGCGGACATATTCAGGAAATGCGAGATAGAGGCAATGTCAAAGTGGTTGACGCGGAAGTGCCCTTATCTGAGATGTTTGGTTATGCGACGCAGATCAGGTCGTTAACGCAAGGAAGGGCAAGTTATGCAATGGAGTTTTTAAAGTATGCGGAGGTACCGAAGAGCGTAGCAGAAGAAATAGCAGGAAAGAAAGAGGAATAGTATGCGCACTGCATTGTTCAAAGATATTGTGGAAACTGCGCGAAAACAGGGTGATACGGTTATTCTGGTGCATGCAAACGGATCAGCGCAGGCGGTCATGCCGTTTGAGCGTTATCAAGAGCTTGTAGAGCAGAAAAAATCGCTAAAACAAGCGGTTGTAGATACAACGGAAGAAATTAATGATGAGATTGCCATACTGCAAAATAAGGAAAGTGTTGAAACTATTGACAAGGATGATAATTATGGTACAATGCGTGGGTTGTCTCAGGAGTTTTCTACAGGACTTCCTCATGCGGAAAAGCCGGAAATACCCTTTGAACCGTTACAAAACAACAATGATCATACTAGTGAAGAGGATTATTTTTATATAGAACCGGTAGAATAATACACGCAACGTAGTTGATCCACACAAAAACTTTACATAATTTACTTTTATTTACTCTATTACTTCTTAACGAAGAGGTTGTAACTGGCATAAAACCCTTTCATTAACCGTTAACTGTTCACAATTGACAATTAACGGTTGACTCTCAACGGAGTTACAGAGAGGGATTACAACCTACAACAAGCACATGGCAGAGAAATTTGAGAGAAATAAGCCACATATCAATATTGGTACCATCGGTCACGTAGACCATGGAAAAACCACATTGACAGCGGCAATTTTGAATACCTTGGTCACCGCGGGAAAAACCGCACAGTCAAAAAGCGTGGATCAAATAGATAATGCTCCTGAAGAGAAAGAGCGCGGTATTACCATTGCAACGGCTCACGTGGAGTATGAGTCGGATAAACGTCACTATGCGCACGTTGATTGTCCGGGACATGCTGACTATGTAAAAAACATGATTACCGGAGCGGCACAAATGGATGGCGCTATTCTTGTGGTATCAGCAACTGATGGTCCTATGCCGCAAACACGAGAGCATATTTTGCTTGCGCGTCAGGTTGGCGTACCTTATATTGTTGTTTTTCTCAATAAAGTGGACATGGTTGATGATCCGGAGCTTATTGACTTGGTTGAGGAAGAAATTCGCGATTTATTGAAGAAATATGAATTTCCGGGAGATGAGACACCTATTATACGCGGTAGTGCGTTGAAAGCGCTCGAAAATCCTGGAGGAGATGAAGGTAAGCCGATACTTGAACTTATTGAGAAGATTGATGAGTATATTCCGGTTCCGGAGCGCGCAGTTGACCTTGATTTCTTGATGCCTATTGAAGATATCTTTTCCATTGAAGGTCGTGGCACGGTAGTAACCGGACGTATTGAGCGCGGTGTCATCAATATCAATGACGAAGTGGAGATCGTTGGCATTAAAGATACAACAAAAACTACCGTAACCGGTGTTGAGATGTTCAATAAGCAGTTGGAAAGAGGTGAAGCGGGTGATAATGCGGGTATTTTGATTCGCGGAACGAAGAAAGATGAGGTAGAGCGCGGACAGGTATTGGTAAAACCCGGCACTATTACACCTCATACGGAATTTGAAGCAAATGTCTACGTATTAAAGAAAGATGAAGGAGGTCGTCACAAACCGTTCTTCAAAGGCTATAAACCACAATTCTACTTCCGTACAACGGATGTTACCGGAGAAATTACTCTTCCTGAAGGAACGGAAATGGTCATGCCCGGTGATACGATAGACATCACCATTAAACTCATGGTACCTATTGCTATGGAGGAAAAACTCCGTTTCGCTATTCGTGAAGGAGGGCATACGGTTGGTGCCGGTGTGGTTACGAAAGTTCTGAAATAAACTCAACCCCCACTTTCACCTTGTGAAAGTGGGGGATCGTTTGTTCCAAGAGCAAAATATATAAAAAATACGTACATGGCAGAAGAAAAAAAGAGAAATGCAAGCGCAAAGATTAAAGAAGGTGTACATCAGCGCATTCGCATTAAAATAAAAGCATTTGATCATAAAATTATTGATCAATCAACGCGTACCATTATGGATACTGCGGAACGATCAGGAGCAAAGATCGCAGGACCCATACTCTTGCCAACGGAAAAGAAAAAGTATACTGTCTTAAAATCAACGTTTGTGCATAAAGATTCTCGTGATCAATATGAAATGCGGACGCATAAACGTCTGATCGATATTTATGATCCGAGTGCGGCAACGGTTGATGCGCTTATGAGTCTGAATTTACCGGCAGGAGTTGACGTGGAAATTAAAATGTAACCTCTACACTTTGCTTGTATGGGCAAGGCAACCCCTTGATAAAGGGAAGTACCTACACTCGACACTGAAGTGGGAAAGGAATTGACAACTACACAAAAGACCACAGCACGATAAGCGCATAAAAACGCGACTTACATATTTAAATGTTTTAATATTTAAAAACATTTCTTTACCCCGTGTTGCCGGGATTTTTTAATACCTTTCTTGTCTCTACATATGAATAGCTGACCGCGTATGACGCAGCACTTCGTATGTGAAGAGAAGAATCTTTTCACTAGATGAACTTCTGAAAATATATGAAAATGCTTATTGGTACAAAATTGCACATGACACAGCTTTTTTCCGAAAAGGGAGAGGTTGTTCCGGTGACGGTGCTTGAGGCAAAATCATGCGTGGTAACGCACATTAAATCAGAAGAAAAAGATGGTTATAGCGCGGTACAGATAGGGCATGGAGAGAGAAAGCGTACAACGAAACCGATAGCAGGCCACTTGAAGGGCAATGGCCCCTTTCGAGCCATGCGAGAATTTCGTGTTCCGAAAGACAATACAACAGTATCTGATGTTCAGGTGGGAGATGCGCTGGATGTATCTCAATTTTCCATTGGCGACAAATTGCTTGTTGTCGGGACATCAAAAGGAAAGGGCTTTCAAGGTGTGGTGAAGCGACATGGCTTTGCCGGTCAGAAGGCGAGTCACGGTAATAAAGATCAGTTGCGTGCACCGGGTTCTATTGGTGCAACTGACGCAGCTCGCGTATTCAAAGGGAAGCGTATGGCGGGTCAAACCGGCAACGCGCGCGTAACGGTTAAAAACATTGAAGTAGTAAAGATTGATGAAAAGGAGCATCAGCTCTATGTAAAAGGTTCGGTACCAGGAAGTCCAAAGAGCATGGTGCTGTTAAAAAATATCTAAAGACCCTTAAATATCTTGGTATGGTGAAGGTTACACTCTACAATACAAAAGGTGATGCAGTTGGTGAAATAGATTTATCACAAGATGTTTTTGATGTGGAGATGCGTGGTGAAGCGGTTTCTTCAGTGGTAACGGCACACATGGCTAATGCGCGAAGTACGTATGCGCACGCAAAGGATCGTTCGGAAGTTCGCGGCGGCGGAAGAAAGCCGTGGAAACAAAAAGGAACGGGTCGCGCACGGCATGGATCTATCCGTTCCCCCTTATGGGTTGGAGGCGGTGTAACCTTTGGTCCCACAAGAGAGCGCGTTTTTACAAAAAAAGTTAATAAAAAAATGAAAAGAGCGGCAGTCAGAATGTGTCTTTCAGATAAGGTGCGTGATAAAAAGTTGGTTATTGTTGATGGTTTTGGAGATCTTCATAAAACAAAAGAGCTTGAGCTCGTATTGGAAAAACTTCCTTCAGCAAAGCATAAAACGCTTCTTACGCTTGCGGATGCTCCTCAAGAAATGGTTCGAGCAACGCGGAATATTTCTTACCTTGCTACCTTGCCTGCCAAAAGCCTGAATGTTATGGATGTATTGAAGAGTGAATATGTAGTAACAACCAAGGAAGGTGTTGAAGCGATTACAGGAATGCTGCAAAAATCGTAACGATATATCTATGGGAATTCTTGATACCTTAAAAAAATCAAAAAAAGAAAAAGAGCTTCCGAAAGAGCAGAAAGTTGAAATGCCTGCGCAGAATGAGTTTGCGCGTGTTGAAAAAAAACCTGCGGAAAAAGAAGTGGCAAAAAATAAAGAGGTGCAACAAACAAAAGAACGAACATCTCACAACAAAAAAGTTAGTTCGTTTCATGTTGGTGCGGTGCTCATACGCCCGCTCATAACAGAAAAAGGTTCGTATTTAGGGAGTCAAAACCAATATGTGTTTGAAGTAGCGGATACGGCAAATAAAATAGAGATCAAAAAAGCTATAATGCATGCATATGGTGTGAAGCCATTGCGCGTACGGACCATGAGAAAGAAAGGAAAAAGCATTCGCACCGGTCGTGTACGAGGTACGCAGAAATTAAGAAAAAAAGCACTGGTAACACTTCAAAAAGGAGAAACTATAGAAGTCTATAAAGGCGTTTAGATGTTTAAATACTTAAATGTTTAAATGTAACAATATGGCAATTCACGTTTACAAACCGACAACACCTGCACGCCGAAAAACGAGCGTTGATAAAACAGTTGATGTCACAACAAGAAAACCGTATAAACCCTTGACCGCGTCACTGAAAAAGCGTGCGGGAAGAAATAGTCAGGGGAAAATAACCATACGGCATAGAGGAGGTGGTGCGAAACGTCATTACCGCATAGTTGATTTTAAACAGCAAAAGTTTGCAATTCCCGGGAAGATCTCCACGATTGAGTATGATCCGAACCGTAATGCACGCATCATGTTAGTAACCTATGTTGACGGAGAAAAAAAATATGCTTTAGCGTATGAAGGGGCAAAAGTTGGCAATCGCATTCTTTCTGCACAAGAAAAAATTGCGCCAAAGGTAGGAAACCGCATGCCGCTTGCCTATATTCCGGCAGGAGTGGCGGTGCACAATATAGAATTAACGATTGGTAAAGGTGGTGCGATAGTGCGTGCGGCAGGTGCCTCCGCGCAACTCATGGGTGTTGAAGGAAAATTCGCGCAACTGAAACTTCCCTCAAATGAAATACGTCTGGTTGCAAAAGAATGCATGGCAACGATCGGCGCGGTAGGTAATGCGGAATATAAGAATATTCGCTGGGGAAAAGCGGGGCGAATGCGCCATAAAGGTATACGGCCAACTGTTCGAGGAAAAGCAATGAATCCGGTAGATCATCCTCATGGCGGTGGAGAAGGATCAAATCCAATTGGTCTGAAAGGTCCAAAAACTCCTTGGGGCAAATATGCTTTAGGACTCAAAACACGCAAACGCCACAAATATTCAGATAAGTATATTGTACAAAGTCGTAAGAAAAAGAAGCGATAATTGACCAATTACATATGTCACGATCACTGAAAAAAGGTCCTTATATTGACCACAAGCTGCAAAAAAAAGTTCTCGCACTCAAACAAGGCGACAAAACAGTTGTTAAAACCTGGTCGCGTGCGGCAACTATTACGCCGGAAATGGTTGGAAAAACGCTTGGTGTACATAATGGAAAAACACATATTCCCGTACTGGTTGTTGAAAATATGGTAGGTCATAAGTTGGGAGAATTTTCGCCAACAAGGAAGTTTGTAACGCATGGAGGAAAAATGGCAAAATCACAAGGGAAGTAAATCAATCTGTTAATTGTTAAATGTAAAGTGTTAACCGTTGGAATTATATGGAAGTGAAAGCATCATTACGCTATCTACGCATGTCACCGAAGAAAGTTCGGCTTGTGGCGGATATGGTGCGTGGTATGGATGTACAACAAGCATTGATACAGCTGCAATTTTCAAAAAAAACCGCAAGCCACCAGCTTGAAAAGCTCTTACGTTCAGCACTGGCAAACGCAACAAATAATGCGAAGCTTGAAGAAGAGGGGTTATATATTAAAACAATTGCCGTGGATCAAGGACCGACACTGAAGCGCTGGCGCGCGCGCGCTTTTGGAAGATCAGCGCCGATACGAAAAAGAACGGCACATATTTCTTTGGTATTGGATCAAAATTTGGGTCAAGACGAATCCGTAAAAATACCGGCAAAAGATGAGGCAGCAAAAAAAGCGCCTGTAAAAAAACAAAAAACCTCATCTAGCAAACCACAAAAAAACACAAAGAGTAAAGATACAAAAAAAGCTAAAGCTTCGCAGTCATAATTTTATATAGTATCTATGGGACAAAAGGTAAATCCAATAATATTTCGCATCGGCACGACCAGAGAATGGCCTTCACGATGGTTTGCGCGCGACGATCAGTATCGCCTCTATTTGCGGCAAGATGTTGGCATGCGTAAGTTTTTGCAGGAGGAGTTGAAAAAGGCTGGTGTAGGAGATATTACCATTGAACGATCTGCAAAAGAGATAAAAATAACGATCCATGCGGCAAAGCCCGGTATGGTCATTGGACGATCTGGCGCCGGTATTGAAGAGCTGAAGAAGAAGCTCCAACAGAAGTTTTTTAGAGGGAGTAGGACAGCAGTACAGTTGAATATCACAGAAATTAAAAATCCTTCCTCCTGCGCGCGAGTGGTCGTGCAAGATGTGATCACAGAACTTGAACGACGCGTACCGTTTCGAAGAGTAATGAAGCAAGCGGTTGGCCGGGTAGAGCGCACAGGTGTTGAAGGAGTGAAAATTATGGTGTCCGGCAGATTAAATGGCGTTGAGATAGCGCGCACGGAAAAACTTGTTTCCGGAAAGATTCCTCTCCATACCTTGCGCGCGGATATTGATTACTCGCGAGGTGCGGCACGAACGATCTTCGGTGCTATAGGAGTAAAGGTCTGGATCTATAAAGGAGAGGTTTTTGAAAAAGAGCAGAAGAAAACATCTGCACGTTCCTAATTAATACCCTTACTATGTTGGCACCAAAAAAAGTAAAACACAGAAAGTGGCATAAAGGACGCGTGCGAGGACTGGCAACCAGAACCAATAAGATAAGCTTTGGATCGTATGGACTGAAAGCAACAACCGCTTCATGGATCACTGCACGCCAAATTGAATCAGCGCGTCGTGTGATGACGCGATATGTAAAACGTACGGGAAAGGTTTGGATTCGTATTTTTCCTGATAAGCCTGTTACTGCCAAAGGTAATGAGATACCTATGGGCGGCGGTAAGGGAGCGGTAGATCATTATGTTGTCGTAGTAAAACCAGGAACAGTCATGTTTGAAATGGAGGGTGTGGATGAAACGATGGCGCGTGAAGCTTTAAAGCTTGCGGCGTACAAATTGCCGGTAAAAACACGAGTCGTAACCAAATAAAAATTATGGATATAAAAGAATTGCGGGGAAAAAGCAAAAATGAAAGGATAAAGCTGCTTGCTACCAGCAGGGAGGAATTAAGAAAGCTGCGTTTTGATGTTGCGGCACATACGGGAAAAAAGAATATTCGGGCGCTTCGCGACCTGAAAAAGCGCATTGCACGTCTTTTGACCATAGAAAAAAGCGAGCAGCACACAACAAGCGCTAAAGAAGAAAAAGTACATCCTTCCGTTTAATTGTCTACAAGTTATACTATGACTACAGAAAAAAACAAGCAAGACAAGCAATCGCACGGTAGAACCTTTACAGGAGTTGTTGTCTCCGATAGGATGAACAAAACGATCGTTGTGCGCGTGGATAGGGTTATTATGCACCCTAAGTACCAAAAGCGTTATACCAGCTCCAGACGATATAAGGTACATGATGCGACAGGTGCTCATGCTATGGGAGATACCGTACAATTTGTAGAATGCCGTCCTTTGAGCAAGGACAAGAAATGGCGTGTTCTTGATAGTAAGAACGTCAAATAAAACCACCTCTATGATTCAAGAGCAATCAATATTAAAATCAGCAGATAATAGTGGCGCAAAAAAGCTTCGCTGTATTCGGGTGCTTGGCGGAGGCGGTAAGCGATATGCACGCTTGGGAGAATTGGTGACTGCGACGGTTCGTGAAGCACAGCCGCACAGCAGTGTAAAAAAAGGAGATATTGTACACGTGGTGCTTGTACGCACCAGAAAAGAAGTGCGCCGCCGTGATGGTTCGTATATTCGTTTTTCTGAAAATGCGGGAGTTATTATTGATATGAAATCAAAAGATCCAAAAGCAACGCGTATTTTCGGACCCGTTGCCCGGGAATTACGAGTCGCAGGCTACACAAAAATTATTTCTTTGGCACCTGAGGTTCTCTAACACCTATCACCTATGTTAAAAATAAAAAAAGGCGATACCGTGCTCATACGAAGCGGCAAAGATAAAGGAAAAAAAGGAAAAGTACTCTCAATGCTCGCGCAAGAAGGCATGGTTGTTGTGGAAGGATTGAATATGCAAACCAAGCACATGAGGCCTCGCAAACAAGGTGAGAAAGGGCAGAAGATATCCTATCCAAAGCCATTGCCGATATCAGTAGTTATGGTTGTGTGCAAAGAATGTAAAAAACCATCGCGCATGGGACTCAAAATTCTTGCCGACAAACAAAAAGTCCGGCTGTGTAAAAAGTGTAAAGCGGAGATCAAATAAAAATATACTATGGCACATCAAACAGTACAACAAGCATATATCAATCGGGTCATACCTGTCTTTAAGGAATCCTTTGGTTATACCAATGCGCTTTCTATCCCGCGTATTAAAAAAGTGGTTGTAAATATTGGTACGGGAAAACATGTGAAAGACAAGGCATTTTCCGAACATGCGGCTAATACCTTGGAGCGTATTACGGGACAAAAACCAATGGTTACCCATGCGAAAAAAGCGATTTCAAATTTTAAAATTCGCGAGGGACAGCCTATTGGATTAAAAGTAACGTTGAGAGGAAAACGCATGTATGATTTTTTGGAACGATTGGTGCACATTACGCTTCCTCGTATTAGGGATTTTCAAGGATTGTCTACCAAAGGGTTTGATAGACAGGGGAATTACACCATTGGGTTTAAGGAGTACATAGCATTTCCTGAAATAGCTTCGGATGAAATTGAACGTTTACACGGACTGGAGATCACCATTGTCATGAGTACAAAAAATAAAGAAGAAGGAGAGACGCTTTTACGCACTCTTCAATTTCCTTTACAAAAATCTTCATAAAGCATATGGCAACACAAGCTCAAATTGCAAAATCAAAAAGGTCGCTTGACAAACCAAAATTCAGCACGAGAAAACATACTCGTTGCTGGAGGTGTGGCAGGCATGCGGGCTATATGCGTCAATTTGATATGTGTCGTATTTGTTTCCGGGAGCTTGCTAACAAAGGAGAGGTTCCGGGAGTAAAGAAAGCAAGTTGGTAGCGTCTCGTGTACGCCAATAACTTTTCATTAACCTACAATATTCATAATACACTATGCACTCCGATCCACTAGCAGACATGCTTACAAGAATTCGAAATGCCAGCGCTGTATATAAACTTGAAGCGCGTATTCCGTATTCTAAAATTAAATTGCAAGTTGCCCACATTCTGGAAAAAGAAGGTTATGTAGGTGCTGTACGCGTTATGGACAAGCCTTTTAAGGACATTGTTATTACCTTAAAATATGATGGTAAAAAGCGCGCTATTTCGCATATTAAACGGGTGAGCAAACCGGGGAGGCGCCACTATACGCAAAAAGGAAACCTTCCAAGGGTATTGGGAGGATATGGTATCGCGATCATTACCACGTCTCAAGGATTGATGACTAACGGAGAGGCGAGAAAAAAAGGCGTTGGAGGAGAAGTGGTGTGTGAAGTGTATTAATCAAAAATGTATGTCAAGAATTGGAAAACAACCTATTACCATACCGGAAGGTGTACGCGTCGCTATTGCTGACGGAGTGATTGAAGTACAAGGTGTGAAAGGAACGCTCGCGCAAAAAATACACGATCGTGTTTCCATAGCGCAGGAAGGGACAGCGCTTGCTATCTCGGTTGTGGACACTTCTGAGAAGCAGGATAAGGCATTATGGGGTTTATATGGAAGTTTGGTACGCAATATGATAGAGGGTGTAACACAAGGGTTTGAAAAAAAACTTGAGGTTAATGGCGTTGGATATAAGGTTGCACTTGAAGGAAAAAACATTGTTTTACATGTTGGTTATTCGCATCCGGTGCCTTTTTCCATTCCGGAGGGTATTGTCGCAACAGTTGAAAAAAACACTATTACACTTACCGGAATTGATAAGCAGTTAGTAGGAGAAATTGCAGCACAAATAAGAAAGGTAAGAAAGCCGGAACCCTACAAAGGAAAAGGAATTAAATATAGCGACGAAATTTTGAGAAGAAAAGCAGGTAAAGCTGCAAAGGCGGCATAAGAACAATACTTCTCAAACATAAAATATAGTGAGCACTATGAACAAACAAACACGACAACAAGGAAGAATATCACGCCACAAACGTGTGAGAGCAAAAGTACAGGGTACGGCGTCTTGTCCTCGGCTTTGTGTATTTCGTGGACTCAAGCATGTTGAGGCGCAGATCATTGATGATGAACAGAATGTCACCCTTGTGTCATATAGTAGTACTAAGTTAAAAGGCAAGCACAAAAGCAAAGAAGATGCGGGTCGTATGGTAGGTAAAGAGATTGGGAGTGCTGCGGTAAAGAAAGGTGTGCAGCGCGTGGTATTTGACCGCGGTGGCTATGCGTATCACGGTCGTGTAAAAGCTCTTGCCCAAGGAGCTCGGGAAGCAGGGCTTATATTTTAATAACACAAAATACGTTTCAGAGATATATTTTTACCAGCTAATTTATGGCAGAAGAAAAAAGAAAAACAACGACTGCGCATCCTCAAAAAAGAGGAAACCCAAAAAAAAGGCATGCTCGCAAGCCAAGAGAAGATGATGGCTTAGAGCAGAAAATTGTTGATCTTGCGCGTGTAACCCGTGTTATGCAGGGTGGAAAGCGCATGAGTTTTCGTGCGTGTGTTGCAGTGGGAGATGCGAAAGGTGCTGTTGGTCTTGGCGTGGCAAAAGGAGCTGATGTGACCATATCCATTCAAAAGGCGGTGAATAAAGCGAAAAAGAACATGGTGCGTGTTCCTGTAAAACGTGATACAATCCCTCATGAACTGGATGTTCATTATAAAGCTGCGCATTTGCTTTTAAAGCCCGCGAAAAAAGGGTCGGGAGTGAAAGCTGGCGGTGTGATGCGTATTTTGCTTGAACTTGGTAAGGTACCGAATGTAACGGCAAAAATTCTCGGAACCAACAATAAAGTTACGAATGCAAAGGCATTTATGAAAGGATTGGAGCTTTTTAAAGATTAATTTTCGTGTAAGCATTTATGACTCTTGGATTGCACAACTTAACTCGTACGACGCACAAAACAAAAAAACGCGTTGGCCGCGGCAATGGATCGACAGGAACATATAGCGGCAGAGGTCAAAAAGGACAGCGTTCGCGTTCCGGAGGAAAGTCGGGACTTGCACTTCGCGGCTTTAAGCAAAACTTGCAAAATATTCCGAAAACCAAAGGATTTACAAGTTTGGAAAAGAAACCATGGAGCGTGGTAATAGGGAAGCTGGAAAAACTGGTAAAAGATGGTGATATTATTACGCCGCGTCTTTTGGAAAAGCGGGGTATTGTACAGCATACGCGTCGGGGGATCAAGCTTGTGGCCGGAGGCGTTTTTAGCAAAAAAGTAACACTCAAAAATATTGCGACAACAAAAAGCGTTCAAGAGCTTATTGAAAAAAATGGAGGGACTATTAAATAATTTGCAGTTATTGTGCCTACTTTCGTTGAAAAATTCATCCATATCTGGAAATTAAAAGACTTGCGCAAGAGCATTCTTTATGTTTTGGGTATGTTGGTGATTTTTCGTTTTGCGGCGCACATTCCGGTACCCGGGATCGATCGAGAAGCATTGCAGCAGTTTTTTTCCGGAAATCAATTTTTGGGACTGCTGAATATTTTTTCAGGCGGCGGTATGGAAAATTTTTCTGTTGTTGCTCTCGGTATCGCTCCCTATATTACCTCTTCCATCATTTTTCAATTACTCACCATGGTTGTTCCCCGTTTGGAAGAGCTTTCCAAAGAAGGTGAGTATGGCAAGCAAAAGATCAATCAATACACTCGCTTGCTAACCGTACCGCTTGCAGCGCTGCAAGGGTATGGACTGATTGCTCTTTTGAGAAATCAGCAAACACAAATTTTAGGAGAGGTGGGTATGTTCCAGTTGGGAACCATACTACTTACCTTAACGGCAGGAACAATATTTCTTATGTGGATAGGAGAGCTTATTTCAGAAAAGCATATTGGCAATGGTATCTCCCTTCTCATTTTTGCCGGAATTGTCTCAGCATTGCCGAGTATGGTACAGCGTACGCTTTTTACCTTTGACGCGGCGCAAGTCAAAACCTTGCTTATTTTTACCGCTATCGCGATTGTTACCATTATTGGCGTGGTGATCATCAATGAAGGTCAGCGTAATATACCGGTATCCTACGCAAAACGCGTGCGTGGCATGCGCATGTACGGAGGGGTTGATACGCATCTGCCGCTTCGGGTGAATATGGCGGGTGTTATTCCTATTATCTTTGCAATTTCACTTATTCTCTTTCCTCCAATGGTTGCGCAATTTTTCTTGCAAGCTGATGCGCAGTGGGTGCTGAATGCGGCGAATTGGGTGATCAGTATTTTTAATAATCAACTTATTTACGGCTTACTCTATTTTTTACTGGTCTTTGGCTTTACCTATTTTTATACGGCGGTCATTTTTCATCCCGACCAAATCGCGGAAAACTTACAGAAGCAAGGAGGGTTTGTGCCTGGTATTAGACCGGGTAAGCCTACGGCTGAATATTTAGGATATACGATTAACCGTATTTTACTTGCCGGAGCACTCTTTTTAGGTCTTATTGCTGTTTTACCGCTTTTAACACAACAGGTTACCGGCACACAGGCGTTGGTAATCGGTGGTACGTCGCTTCTGATCGTCGTGAGCGTGGTTATTGAAATGGTCAAGCAAATTGAATCGCAGCTGACCATGCACGATTATGAGAAAGTGTAAGTGTATTGGGAAATAACGTGGATAAAGCTGCCGTGAGTTATGTAAAGGACTTGGAACAAGGTTGTAAGAGATAAGCAAGTAAATGTAC
>CAZZDA010000022.1:0-15538 GCA_964652585.1 uncultured Gammaproteobacteria bacterium
GCCACAACGCAATATGCAATAAGACGCCAAGCGCAAGCAAACTCACGCTGGTAAGAAAGATCGTTACGATATAGAGATACCACACTACACGCTGTACTGCCCCCCACGAGGTTAAAAGAGGGAAATATGCATGAGTGAAGAGCGTGCCTCCATATCCCGCAACACCAATGGCAAACAGTGCGATGATACTCTGTTTTGCCCAAAAAGAATCCTGTAAAAGTAAAAAAAAGGCGCATGCATTCATGAAAAAGAATAACGGAATATATAGCGCCAATATTTCTTTTTTACCTCTACGCTTCTTTACCGCCACTCGCACCAGCAGCCACAAAAGCACTGCCACACATATCCATGCAATACCAAACAGGCGCGGAATACGCAGTACGCTTTCCCAAATTGCAAGAGAGGAAACAAGCAATATAATGATACGAGAAAGAATCGGAGCAATAGTCATATACTACTGAATATTCAGCCAAGATTGACCCTCTAGCAACTGTCGCAGCCTTTTTTCGACAGCAAGGCGATCAAGATCATCTTCATTGTTTGTCAGCATCGTTTCTAAGCGTGTCACATCAATTACGAGCGCAAGGTGAAATGCCTTATATTCTTCCGGCACACGCACTGCCAATAATGCCTCGCGCACATCACGCATAGCACGCCCATATGACTGTTTTTCATCTTCTGACAATACTTCATTGTCTTTCTGATAAAATTGTTGCCACAATTCCAAAAATGTCGTCAATATTTTACCGGTATTTTGTGTATAGAGCTCATACTGATTATTCGCATGCCCTTGGCTTTCTTTGTTATTTTTTTGTAGATACGGAGTTATTACCTCCTGCTGCGGCAACAGACGCGCAAGCAACAACCCAAAGCCAATACACACGATAAGTGTACCGATCGCTAATAAAACAACGTCGCCCGCACCAATACGTTTTGTGGTTTGTTTTTTTTGTGCTTGAACCTCGCACCCCTTCCTTTGTTGATGCACATCTTTTCCTTTCTTTTTCATACCACCACTATACCATATCTACAGTATTATAAACAATTTACTTGGAAACCCGACGTCTAAGTAGATAAGTATTGCGGCTCCAAATACAGCCGCACCAGTTTTGACGATAAAAGCTGTATTTCTTTGAAAGTTCAACACTTTTTTTAAACCCATCATTTTTTTTGAAATCCGCTTCATAAAACCGTATACCGTACTGTTGTGCAAGCTCCTGACCTATCATATTGATGCGTGCCGCGTCTTTATGGGGAGAAATGGTTAAAACCGTCGTAAACCAAGAAAAATCATGGTCACGAGCATAACGCACCGCATGCTCCATACGCATACGATAACAGATAGTACATCGCTCTCCCCTCTCAGGGTCTTTTTCGTGCCCGCGTGTAAGCGAAAACCATTGCTTAATTTCATACGGCGCCTCAATGAGCGGCAAATTCATATCCTCACACCACTGACGCATCTCGCCCAATCGTTTTTCATACTCCTTTTGCGGATGAATGTTCGGATCGTAAAAATAGGCAAGCACCTCAAATTGCTCCTGCAACAACTGTATCACATACGCACTACAAGGCGCGCAACACGTATGTAGCAAGAGTTTTGGTTTTTTCATAGGTATGGTTTTAAGGTATGCACAAGATCCTTCGGCAAGCTCAGGATAAAACTGCAGAACCTTGTTCTACAGCCTTATCTTTATTTTTTTCACTCTACTTGCCTGACCAAATACCATGGTAATTGTTGATCTTGGAACACCAAAAAATGTACTTAAAAAGCCAATAAGTTCTTTATTGGCTTTTCCTTTTTCCGGAGGTGCCGCTACCGCAATTTTGAACGTACCATCGCTCATTTCCTCCCGCAACTCTGTTTGTGGTGCGTTTGGTATCACCCGAATAAGTAATTCCAATTCTTGTTGATCATTGAGTTGTCGTATCAAGTGTGGAAAACGCATAAGATTATACCTGACTGCCATCTCCTCCGTAACGACGCTCTCTTTTTCCAAAGCTATTTAATGCTTTATCTAATTCTTGTTCGGAAAAATCAGGCCAATTAAGATCACTGAAGTAGATCTCACTATACGCGCATTGCCAGGAAAAAAAGCCGGAGAGCCTTTTTTCCGAGGTGCGAATAATAAGGTCAGGCATGGGTTGGCCATTGGTATAAAGATGTTCCTCTATAGTTTGTTCTGTTACCTCATCTGACGCAATACCTTTTTTTATGATAGCTTTTGCCGCATCAACAAGCTCAGCATGTCCCCCATAGTTCAATGCGATATTCAGCGTGCCTTTTGTATGCTTTTTTGTTGTTTCCTGCGCTTCGTCAATTGCTTTCAAAACATCTTTTGGCAATGGCTCGCGCCTGCCAAGAACCCGAATACGAATACCTTTTTCATTGTAGTAATGAAGGTCCTTACTGAGAGCATCACGCAAAAGACGCATTAAATACCCTACTTCTTTTTTTGTGCGTTTCCAATTTTCTGTTGAAAATGCCCATACGGTCATTGACGCAATGCCGCGATCCAGGCACCACTCTCCCACTTCTTTTACCTTATCATATCCTTTTCTATGTCCTTCAAGCGTCGTAAGGCTTTTTTCTTTTGCCCAGCGACGATTTCCGTCCATAATAAAGGCAATATGCTGTAATGTTTTCTCTTTCATGATTAAAAAATTATTATATTAATTCTTGTACTCCACAAGTCTTTGTACTACAACAAAAAAACTATACCCTATTTTTATACCAAACGCAACTAGAATACATCTCAAAGATAACCATTACCACCAAAAACACCCGACATGCATCGGGTGTTTTATACGTTACAGAGTTTACCGTTTAGAGTACGGAATCCTTTGCTGCTTTTGCTACACGAAACTTTACGACAGTTTTCGCGGCAATTTGAATGGATTCTCCGGTTGCAGGGTTTCTACCCATGCGCGCAGCTCTGTGCTGCTTCACAAGCTTACCAATGCCCGGAATGACAAATTCGCCATTATTACGTACTTCGCTATAAGCGAGTTCCGCAAACGTGTCTAAAAATTCTGCCACTTCTTTCTTGGACATATTGGCTCGTGTTGCCAAATTATCCAAGAGCTGTGACTTAGTCATCTTTGTCATAGTACGAAAGATCAGGTCTTGGAAAAATAACCTTGTGTAAATAGCGTTTAGTGTGCGTCCGGATGCAGCTGCTACGATCGAGCACAACCGGAAGTGTAGCAACGCTACAACGAGGGTTGTGCGATCGAAGTAGAAGCTGCAGACGGATGTACAGTGAGCGCTAGATGGACAGGTTATTTTTGATAAGACCTTGAATAAATAATATACAGACACGAGCAGTATACACAAAAACCATTGAAAAAGCTAGAGAAAGTTATGAACAGGGCAAAAGAAGTGAAAAACCAAAAGCGTAAAGCGTAAAGTTGAACAATAGATGCTGTGGATGAACACCCATAAAATATTTTGTTGTTTGTATCGTTTTATGGTACAATACATCCGTCATAGAATATAGAACATGGAGCATCAATTAACATACACGGTATACATCAATTCGTTGAAGAGAATTTTTGTTCCATGTTATGTGCTCCGTATTATGTGATTTTTCCCCATGCTTAACGAAAAACTTGTTAAAAAAATTGTAGAAAAAGAAGAGTTAGTTGAAAAGTCAGCGCTCTCGCAGGCAATCAAAGAAGCCAAAAAGAAAAAGGTTGATTTAGTAACGCATCTGGTGAACAAAAAACTTGTTTCAGAAGAGGTAGTATATGAACATGCCGCAAAAGAACTTGGACTTTCCTACCTTAATTTCAAAAATCAAATTATTCACAAAGATGTTCTTTTTCTTATTCCGGAACCTATAGCGCAGGCGCATAAAATACTCAGCTTTGATAAAGATGCTACAACATTAAAAATTGCCACAACAGACCCGAATGATCTGCAGACCTTTGAGTTTATTCGTAAAAAAACAGGGCTCAAGCTCTCCCTCCATCTTACCACCCCCTCACAAATTCAAGAGGGGTTGAAACAATATCACAAAAGCCTGGAAGCGGAGTTTAAAACCATTTCCAAACCGAACGATCAAGAAAATAACGCGGAAGAAAAACCCTTAGCAGAACTTGCAAAAGACCTGCCGGTTATTCGCATAGTTGACACCTTGCTTGAGTACGCTATTTTTGAAGGTGCGTCTGATATCCATATTGAGCCGGAAGAAAAACAGCTGGTTGTACGCTATCGCATTGACGGTATTTTGAAAGATGTCATGACTCTGCTAAAGCCGGTGCAATCAGGACTGGTTGCGCGCATTAAAATTCTCTCCAATTTGAAAATAGATGAGCATCGCCTGCCGCAAGACGGGCGTTTTAAAATTGAAACGAGTGAGTATAAAGTGGCGTTTCGCGTCTCCATCATACCGGTTTTTGACGGAGAAAAGATAGTATTGCGCCTCCTCAATGAAAAAAGCCAGGTATTGACGCTTGAACAACTTGGATTTCAACAAAAAGCATTGGATATCGTCAAACGTAATATTCAAAAACCTCATGGCATGATCTTGGTGACCGGACCAACCGGATCAGGTAAAACCACCACACTCTACACGGTACTTAATATCTTAAACACACCCGGCGTTAATATTTCCACCATTGAAGATCCTGTTGAATATCGCATGCAACGAGTGAACCAAAGCCAAGTTAATCCAAAGATCGGTTTTACTTTTGCCGGCGGTTTACGTGCCTTTCTCCGCCAAGATCCCGACATTATTATGGTTGGAGAAATTCGCGACGGAGAAACCGCTGAAATTGCCGTCCATGCCGCAATGACCGGACACTTGGTACTCTCCACACTCCATACAAATGACGCGGTTACCACGCTTCCACGTCTTATGGAGATGGATATTCCCACCTTTCTTGTCGCCTCAACAACAAATATCATCATTGCACAGCGCCTGGTACGAAAAATATGCCAAAGCTGCATCCAAAGCTATAATTTAACTGAAGAGCATATTAAGGAGCTTGAAAAAGCATTTAATATTCCTTCCGTTCTTAAAACACTTGCACGAGAGGGTATCATACTCAATGAAAAACAACACTTAAAAGAACTGTTGTTCTATAAAGGTACCGGTTGTAAAGAGTGTAATAATAATGGCTATAAAGGCCGGCTTGGCATCTATGAAATATTTGAAATTACCAGCACTATCGCAAGCCTTATTCGTAAACGCGCGGAGCGTGAAGAGCTTACACAAGCTGCACTTGACCAGGGAATGATCACCATGCTTGAAGACGGTTTTATTAAAGCAAAGTCAGGTATGACCACATTGGAAGAAGTATTAAGGGTAACCAAGGAATAAATCAACAAACAACCCACAACCAACTACTGATAACAATTCTACATCTATCGTTTTCTGTTGTCGGTTGCTGGTTATAAGTTATTTCCCCATGCCGGAAACACCTCCTCAGCCAACGCAACCTACTACTCCAAAACCACAAACAATGCTTACGTCAAAACATTGGGAGCGGTTTTTTCATCCTCGCGTACCCACGAGTGAAAAAATATTCTTTATCCAACATCTTGGCGTCATGCTTAAGGCCGGTGTTTCTCTCTCACGGGCGCTCACAACGCTCCAAGCCCAAACTACAAATAAGGGCTTTCAAAAAATATTGGGTGGCGTTTCGTCTTCCGTAGAACGAGGCATACCGCTCTCTGATGCGCTCTCTCCTTACCCTTATGCTTTCAATGAACTGCTCATCAACATGCTCAAGGCAGGGGAAGCCGGAGGTAAGTTGGAGGAAGTGCTGCACCAACTCTACGTACAAATGAAAAAAGATCACGAGTTGGTCAGTAAGGTTCGCGGCGCCATGATCTATCCGTCAGTCATTATTTTTGCCATGTTTGGTATTGGTATTTTTATGTTCATCTTTGTCATACCAAATCTTATCTCTATTTTTGAAGGGTTTGACGCGGAATTACCCCTACCCACGCGCGTCCTTATAGTCGTCTCAAACGGCTTTCGCGACTATGGCATGTATCTCTTATTTTGCGGATTGACCATGGTTGGCGGTTTCATTCAATTGCTGCGCACAGAACGAGGAAAGCGTTTTTTTCACTTATTCCTACTCAAAACACCCATTATCAGCGGCATTGTCAAAAAGATAAACTTGGCAAGATTTGCACGTACCTTCAGCTCTCTTTTAAAAACCGACATTCCCATAACAAGAATATTTGAAATTACCGCTCACGTTGTCAGCAGCCGCCCATACCGATCCGTTATTTTGGAAGCCGCTACTCAAGTAAAAAAAGGCATTGAAGTTGCTGACATGCTTAAAGTGCATCCAAAGCTTTTTCCTCCACTCGTAACACAAATGGTTGCCGTAGGCGAGGAAACCGGAGAACTTGACGCGATTTTGGAAGAGCTAGCTCTCTTCTACGAAGAAGAAGTTAATCAAATAATGCAAGACCTGCCTTCCATTATTGAACCGGTTCTTATCTTGGTCTTGGGTGGTGCGATTGGCGGCATGGCCGTCTCAATTATGCTTCCTATGTATTCACTCACGCAAACATTTTAACTCTATGCGATTCAACCCTTCCTATCTCCACAATAACACTCTAGCCCTTGATATGAGCGATCGGTCGTTAAAACTCGCGCAAGTGCAAAAAAAGAAAGGTAAGATCGTGCTCACGAGCCACAATACCATCGCACTGGAAGAGGGAGTGCTTATTGAGGGAGAAATAAAAAAAGAAGACAAACTTCGGGAGAAACTTCTCCAATTACTCAACAATCCAAAAGGAGCGCCACTCACCGGCAATCAAGCTATTGCCTGCCTCCCTGAATCAAAAACCTTCGTTAAGCTCATAGAAGTACCCAAAGATACAAAAGAGCTTTCAAAAGAAGTTGTCGCGCATTTACTTGAACAACATATACCCGTTCCTCTCAATACCGTATATTTTGACTGGCAAAAGGTACAGCACCGCGACACGCATACCCCTCAGCAACTTCTTGCGGCAACCATAGACACCTCTATTGCCGATGGTTATCTTTCACTCTTTGAGAGTATTGGACTTATACCGACGGTTCTTGAAGTAGAGGCGGCGGCAATCGTCCGGGCGCTTCTCCCTTTTCCTTCCACTGACCGCGACACCTCACTTCCCGCAACGCTTTGTATTGATATCGGCGCGACACGATCAAGTATTATTGTGTATGATAATCACACACTACAGTTTACGGTCAGCGTACCTATTTCAGCACACCGCATACGCTCCATTATACAGGAAACACTCCATCTTTCTGAATCACAAGCAGAAAAAGCAATGATCGTATGCGGATTTGATGATAAAAAAGGCAAGGGCGCGGTTAAGCTTATTTTACAAAAAACCATGCAAGAGCTTGTCCATCATATACAGCAAACAATAAGCTTCTATTATGACCACTTCCCCTATCACCACACCATAGAACATGTTATACTGTGCGGAGGCGGTGCAAATTTTTCAGGATTGGATGCATTTTTAACACAGCAACTTTCTCTTACCACAGAGCTTGGAAACGCACTTTCTCATGTACAACTTGCGCCCGGACTTACCCTTCCGCATAACCAAGCACGATCGCTTACCACCGCTATAGGCTTAAGCGTACGTTCATTATCCACATTGCATGAATAATAATACACCAACAACACAAGGGTTTACCCTTATTGAAATATTGATAGCTATCGGATTTGTCATTATTCTCGGTACTCTAGCGCTCATTCCTCTCAAAAATTTTAAAGGTTTGTTAACTCTTGATTCTGTAACGCAAGATATTGTTGATCGTCTGCGCTATGCGCAAAATCAAACTATTGCCTCAACACAAAATCAACAGTACGGTATCCACTTTGAGACTATAAGTTATACCACTTTTCAGGGTGCGAGTTATTCACCTATTGACCCCTCAAATACGGTCTATACTCTTCCTCAAGATGTACAAATAACCGGCATTAATTTAGAAAGCGGCAGCGATGTAGTATTTAACAAAGTTGATGGTACGACAGCAAACGGAGGAACATTAAGCATTACTGCTTTTCAAAATAGCACAAGCGTGAAAACCAATTCGGTGACTATAAATAATCTTGGAAAAATCATTGCGGGCGGTGGGCAATCAGGTGATTTGGTTGTTGATACCTCCTTAGCAGCACTCGGAGGTGGCAATACAAACGAACTTCTGGGTATTACACTGGAAAATATAGGATCAACGGATCTCACCATTGATACGATTAATGTTTCTTGGACCGACTCAAACCGCGTGATTGAGGAAATATTCATTGATACCGTAAAGGTATGGGGGCATACGGGTCCCGGAACACCATTGGGAAAACAGGATTCCGGAATAGAACTGGATATACAAGACGTGGTGCTCGCACAAGGATCCGGGGTAAAAAATATTGATAAATTTGAATTTAACGGCGTACTTACCGGCAATATTTTTACCATCGTCTTTACCTTAAGTGACGCCTCTCAAAAAACAGTGGTAGTTGATTTTAGCGCCGGCGGGGGCGGGGAAACCTGCTCTGCTTCCGACCATATTCATTATGAATTTAACTGGGGTATAGGCAGTGCTACAACATTAACACTTACTTTTGAAAAAAGCGGCGGCGGACAAGATATATTCAATGTAGACTTTCAAGACTTTGTGAGCGGAGGAAAATTTAATTGGGAAGATACCGTCATAGTTGAAGGAGAAACGCAAGACCTTCGCCTCCATACGCATCAGATGAACCCATCTGATACGCGCTTTTGCATACACAGAGATGATGACGAAGTAAACAAAGCTTTCTCTGTTGCAATTGACAGCACCTCCATCACCACCTATGACGTCAATGGCAATGTAACTACCGCGACAGGCGTCACCTGTGAAGACCAAAATGATGATGACTAATGAGGGAACTTCTGAATATATATGCGCATCTCCCCCAAAATACAAAAAGGATTTTCTTTAATCGAGGTAATGGTTGCCATCACTCTGAGTAGTATACTGCTTATCAGCGTCCTGCACATCGTCCTTATCAGCCTGCAAACAACTAATAATCAAGCGCGATTTGTGCAGGGAGGTTATTTGGCGTCAGAGGCGCTGGAATTGACCAGATTCGTACGAGATCAGCAGTGGACGAATATTACATCACTCACCACGGGACAGCCCTATCATCCGCAATCACAAGGATCGTCATGGATTCTCGCCTCAAACGCAGAAACAATTTCCGGCGGACTTTTTACTCGGTCGGTTGTTGTATATGACGTATATCGCGACGCAACAACCAAAGACATTGTCACTTCAGGAGGAGCTATAGATCCGGATACAAAAAAAGTGGTTGCCGATGTATTATGGAACGCGATTGGCACCGGAGAACAGCACATCACGCTTGAAATGTATCTTACTAACTGGCAATAATTCTCAACTCTCGCCATACTATGAGACCTCTTCACAAACAACAAGGATATTCTCTTATTGATCTTATTCTCTACACCGCGTTTATAGCACTTATTGTGCTTGTTGTAGTACAATTTATGTTGAGCGTTTTGATACTGCGAAACAAGACAGCCGCGGAACGCGCCGCTTGGGAGAATGGCCGGTATGCCATGGAGCGCATTGTGCATCAGCTCCGTTCAGCTAATCAGATAGATCTCTCTACAGCAACATTTGGCACAACCCTTGACACTTTGGCTCTGCTCACCAATTTATACGATATTGACGAACCGGAAGTGCTGGTAACGTTTTTTGTTGATGGGAATGGACAGCTTATTTTCTCCCGTGAAGGATATACCAGCGAAGTGATTACCACTCCTGACGTCCGTATAACACAGATGACGCTTACTCGCTTCTTTGCAGGAACCAGTGAGGGAGTAAAAATTGCTCTTATTACCGAAGCAAGTTCGCCATCAACACGATTTGATTTCCAAGCCACCTATTCTCTGGACACAAGCATTCTTATTCGCAAAAAGTAACTATGACACACGCTACACACATAAAAACACATGGCTTCACGGTTATTATTCTTGTTCTCTTTATCACCTCTATCGCCGTTTTCATCAGTGTGTCGGTTTCACAGCTTGGCATACTTAATACGCGCATGGGCTACAATATCTCCCAATCCAATCAAAGTTTTTATGTCTCTGAGTCAGGTATTGAAGACAGCACGCTCCGTATTACGAAAGGATGGGTTTATGACGCCTCAGAAAGCATTACGCTTGGCGATGCTACAGCTACCTTCAGCATCACGGACTCCGCGACAGAACCAACGCATAAAATTATTACCTCGGCAGGAAATACGAATAACCGCTTCCGTACCCTGCAAGCAATTGTGGAGCGCACCGATCAACCGGCAAGTTTTTCTTACGCGGCATTTGGTGATAATGATCTTCACACCGATTCGCATGACAATGACCACTATTCTGTAATAAACGGCAATATTTGGAGCAATGATGACCTCACTATTCAAGATGGCAATACGGTTAATGGCAATGTCGTGGCAAAAGGAGAGTTGGAACTTGAATCCGCCAATGCCGTCATAACCGGCGATGTACAGGCTGACGAAGTTGAACTGGAATCCGGCACAACCATCAATGGCAATGTTACCGCGGTATCTGAGATTGATAATGAAGGCGTTATTACCGGAACCGCCACTACTGATCCCGGCTTGGTTATCGGACAACTTACTTTCCCGAGCTTTGATTACGCAACCTATAAAACACAAGCGCAAGGAGCGGGAACGTTTTATAATACTAATAATGATTTTATCACCTTTATTGAGACACAGTATGATGCACCGTCTTCAACGTATATTATTCCAACCGGCGTGTATTATGTAGCGAACAAAATAGAATTAAACAATCTTGCATATCCTGACCCGGTCATTGTAAGCGGTACGCTTATTTCAGAAGATAAAATCACTATAAAAACTACATACACGCACACCTCGGCAAACAATTTACCTCTCTTGGTTGCAAAAAAGAAAATTGAGGTGAAAGACGATGATGATGCAGGTCCCGTATCACTCACCGGGCTCGTATATTCTGAGCAAGAAATTCATTTACATCATGATGAACTTGCAGATAAAATAACCGTTACTGGGTCACTCATCGCGGAAGAAGTGCACATTTGTGAAAGCGCGGAAATTAACTATGATGCCGCCGTACTCGCTACGCAAGGCTTTGATATTTCCGGAAGCGGATCTTCCCAAACAACGCTTATAGCTATTTATGAAACATCATAAACTCTAGCTTTTTATAGCACGTCTATGACTTCTTTGAACCTTATTCCAGCAACATATCAACAGCATATCAAAATGCATACTTTTCTGCATGCGGGAAAACTGTTGTTTTTGTGGATATTTTTTGAAATACTTCTTATCACCATAGCACTCTTGATCAGTCAGGTCGTTCTGCAAAACACCTTTATTTCAACGGTGCATAATACCACATTGGTAACGAAAAACCCTGTGAATTTTAGAGCGGAAGTCAACAAAGTAAATACTTCTCTTACTTTTATACAATCTCTCCAAAAAGAATTTTTCTTTATGACGCCTGTGGCGGTACAGCTTTTTGCAATGACACACCCCGAAATTACCCTGCATACCCTTGCCCTTAATTTTGAAAAAGAGGCGGTGACGATAAGCGGCAATGCAAAAAATCGCGATGCTTTATTGCGTTATAAAGAAAATCTTGAACAACTTGCTTTTATCGCGCCTTTTGATATTTCCATACAGACGCTTTTGAAAAAAAATGATATTTCTTTCTCCTTCACCATACCCCTTATTACACAACAACTCCCTTGATCTATGCTGCTAAAACTTTCTTCTTTACAACAAAATATCCTTATGGTTTTTGGCGTTGTCGCAAGTATTGGCGTAGTTAGTTATTTTGTTTTGCTACCAACTATACGCCATATCAATGCCACCAGTACGCAAATTGAAGCGCAAAAAGAGTATCTGGACCGGCAATTACAAAAAGGAATTACCCTTAAAGAAGTACAAAGCTCATATGATGCTATTCAGCCACTCTATGAACAGCTACGGACCATTTCCCTTCATGAAGGTGAAGAATTAGATTTTATCACTGAACTTGAACAGTTGGCGGATACGCATCATATTGATCTGACGCTCAATCTCACCATTCCCAATGACACCGCACCCACTTCAGACAAAATACATAAGGTGCTTATCACGGCACAAGTTGAGGGTGACTATGAAAATATTCTGACCTACTTGCAAGAAATGGAACGCCTCAATTATTATCTTGTCACAGAACGACTATCTTTTGCTTTATTACAAGGTAGTGAAAATATTTCAACACAATTTCACGCATATGCGCATTGGCAAAAAAAATAAAACAAGAACTATCTACAGATATTTTGACCGCAAGATGTTATATCTTGCTGTATTTGGACTTCTTTTTATCACCATGATAGGCAGTGTGTTTTTTATGGTAAACATTGTCATGAAAAAAGTCTATCCTGCATACACCTTTATACGCACAGAAACTTTTCTTTTACAAAAAAATTATGCGCTCCAGAGTATTCACACCAAGCTCTTTGAAGATGTTCATGCTGATTTTATAGAAAAAACAACACGAGCATACATAGAAACCTATCCTCCCAATCCTTTTATTGAGCAGGTCGCGGAACTGGAGAAACAACAGGAGAAAATTGTAGCAAGTACAACTCTTGATGCTCTCGCCAATGCGACTACATCACTTGAAACACTTCCTGAACTTCCGGAACAACTTCCTTAAGATGCGCTTCAATCACTGCTTTGAGGGTCAGGTGTGCCGCGGGACATCCGGCACACGCTCCTTTAAGACGCAAAGATACAGCCCCTGTTTTTTCGTTGAACGATACAAACTCAACATCACCACCATCACGCTCGAGCATTGGCCGGATGTGATTGAGAGCTTTGTTGATTTTTTGTTCTATAGTAATTCTTGACATTTCACCCTAACATGTTATACTCCTTTTTAAACACTTACATATTTAAATATTTTCTATGGCTCATAAGAAAGCAGGCGGATCCTCAAGACTGGGCAGAGATTCTCAAAGCAAGCGTTTAGGTGTCAAGCGCTTTTCCGGCGAAAATGTTACTGCCGGCTCTATTTTGGTACGTCAGCGCGGTACAAAATTTCATCCTGGAAAAAATGTTGGTAAAGGCGGTGATGATACGCTTTTTGCAAAAATAAACGGTATAGTGCAGTTTACGAAGAAAAAGATGCACCGTTTTGACCATACACTTAAAGCACGCCGCTACATCCATATTGAGCCAAAGTCATAATAAGAAAACCTCTTCAACGATACCGCCCGCTGCACAACAGCGGGTGTTATTTTTTCTGCATTCCCGCTTTCAACAACCCTACAAAGAGCGGGTGTGGATGAAGCGGTCGAGAAGTAAATTCAGGATGAAATTGCGTTCCTATAAAAAAAGGGTGTCCGGTTATTTCTATGATCTCTACAAGCTTTCCATCAGGAGATATGCCTGCAAGATTCATACCCTTTTCTTGCAGCTGCTCACGATATTCGTTATTATATTCATAGCGATGACGATGACGTTCCGCTATATGCTCAGAGCCGTACAAGCGCTTACTGATTGATCCCTGTTTCAACACCGCGTCATAATTTCCCAAACGCATGGTTCCTCCATAGCGTTTTTGTTGAAGCTTCTCCACTTGATCGTCCATCGTATGAATAACCGGTTGTGTTGTTTCAGGGTCAATCTCCGTACTGGATGCGGAACGAAGTCCGCATATATTGCGCGCAAACTCTATCACCGCAAGCTGCATACCATAACAAATACCAAAATATGGAATATGTTTTTCACGCACATAGCGAATTGCTTGCAGCTTACCTTTAACTCCGCGATGGCCAAAGCCACCGGGAACAATAATACTTCCATACATTTCCAGCTCGCTGAGCTTTGCTTTATCACGTTCATAGCTTCCCGCATCAAGCCAATCAATGACAGGTTTTTTTTCTAAAAAAGCGGCCGCGTGTTTTATGGCTTCAATAATAGAAATGTACGCGTCAGTAAGCACAAAATCTCCTGTCTGAAAATATTTTCCTACGATACCGATACGAATTTCGTCTGTTGCCTGTTGAATACTCCTGGTCATGACACGCCATTCGGTCATATCGCTTTTCGCGGCATCCAGACTGAGCCTCTCAAGTATTTTTTTGCTTAATCCTTCTTTTTCCAGTACGAGCGGCACCTCATAAAGAGAGTCAACATCAGGCGCGGAAACAACCGCCTCTTTTTGTACATTACAAAAGAGCGCGAGCTTGTCTTTCCTCGGTTGGTCAAGAGCTTGTGATGATCGGCATACAAGAAAATCAGGCTGAATACCAGCTGAATTCAATGTACGAGCCGCGTATTGTGTTGGTTTTGTTTTCATCTCTCCTAATATACTAGGGATAGGGAGGTAGCTTACCAACACAAAAATAACATCGTGCGGATGTTGAAAGTGCAGCATGCGGGCAGCTTCCAAAAAGAGAATATTTTGATATTCCCCTACCGTCCCGCCAACTTCAATAATAGCAATATCCGCGTTAGCTTTTTTTGCGGCGCGCTTAATACGCCGAATAATCTCTTCAGGTACATGGGGAACCACTTCAACGCACTTTCCTTTATAGCCTAAATTTCGTTCACGCTGTATCACTTCTTGGTAAACCCTCCCTGTTGTCATGTAATTCGTACTCTTAATATCGGTATGCAAAAACCTCTCATAATTACCAATATCCTGATCCGTTTCATCCCCATCAGCTGTTACAAAAACCTCACCGTGTTCGGTGGGGTTCATCGTACCTGCGTCAACATTGATATAGGGATCGATTTTCAACGCCGTAACCTTATAGCTCCGCGCCTGAAGAATCTTTCCAATAGAGGCTGTGGTAATGCCTTTACCAACACCGGACATGACACCTCCTATAACAAAAATATACTTTGTAGCCATGCGCAAGTTCTTAGTTTTTTAGATGTTGTTATATTTCTTCTCCTACAACAACCACTATTCTTGATTCCAGTCCATGCGGAAATTGTACGATCACTTCATGATCTCCCAGCTCCTTAATGGGTTCAGTAAGAAGAATATTGTTTTTTGTAACCTCAAAGCCTTTTTTCTTAAGTTTTGTAGCAATTTTTTGAGCAGATATACTCGCGTATAATACACCTTCTTCACTTGCCTTTGCCAAAAAACTAATACTTTGACCTTCTAAAGTAGTAATAAGCTCTTCCACTCTTTTTAAATCTTCTTCCGCTTCCCTCGCTTTTCCTTCTCTTTCTTTCGCCAGTCTTGCCAATGCAACATTTGTTACAGGCTCCGCAATATTTTGTGGAAACAAATAATTTCTTGCATAACCGTCCGCAACTTCCTTGATATCACCCTGTTTTCCAAGATTTTTTATCTCTTTTTTAAGTACAACCTTCATATTTTTTATAATATCAAAAATCAAAAATAGTATAGCATATTACATAATAAACAACAACGCTAGCAGAGTTGTTGTTATATAAAGGAAATGGAACAGATACGGTATAATTATGATGCTTTACCCAT
>CAZZDA010000023.1:0-14818 GCA_964652585.1 uncultured Gammaproteobacteria bacterium
GAGTAAGACACACCTTAGTATACCCTATGTCGCATTTGTTTTGAGAATAGAACGGCCACCACACCAATGCATTGGTGTGGTGGCAAGCCTCCCATCAACCACGTATTGGTGTGGTGGCAAGCCGCACTTGGAAGCAATTTCTCACACAATATTCCACTGTCCTTGCACCTCCTGCAACCGCCCGGAAAGCGCGAAGCCTGCAGCTTTTTTGTGCCCTCCTCCGCCAAAATAGCGCGCAAGTATTGATACGTCAAAATCTCTTGTTGTGCGAAAACTTCCTCTGATCACGCCATCTCCATCATCACGTATAACAAGAATTGCTTGTACATCTCCTAATATATTAAGGAAATTTGCGATACCCTCTACCGCTTCGCTATCTACGCCGCAATCTTCCAAATCTTTTTGCATTACAATCGTCACCGCAATACCAGATAATGGATCATGAGTGAGTCTTGCCAAAACCAATCCCCATAACTTCAACGCACCCATTGGCTTATTATGAAAAGTTGATTGTAAAATACGCTGAATACGAGCTCCGCTATTAAGCAGCTCGGAAGCAATAGAAAAAGCAGTTATATTTGTTGCCGCATTAGTAAAGCTTCCGGTGTCAGTGACCAGCCCGGTAAGAAGTGCCGTTGCCATATGAGCGTCAATCGTAACATCCGCAGCCTTAAAAAAAGAATGTAAAATTGCTGTGGTAGAAGGCGCATCCTCCATTACAATATTAATATCTCCAAAATGAGCATTAGAAAAATGATGATCAATATTGATCAGCGTACTCCCTTCTGTACGTTCTTGTATTTTTCTTTCAACACCGGTATGCGCAAGTGTATTAAAATCAAATCCGACAATCACATCATACTTTTCCATCAATAAACTCGTGGTGTCAGTGATCAGCCGGTCTCTCAAAGGAAGAAAATCAAGCGAACAATTCGGCTCATCAACACAAAAGAGGGTGTAGGGCATGTGTATATGCTCAAGATAGCACGCGAAAGCGGTTGCCGCTCCAAGAGTATCGCCGTCAGGTTTTTGGTGTGAGAGAATCAGTACATTATGAGCACGCTCTACAACAACTGCCATCTGTTTATAAACCGCTCCATGTACTTCCACTTTTTCTTTTTGCTGCTCATTCATACGCTATTCTTTTACCTGATCAAGCAGCGCTTCAATTTCTTCTACTTTTTGCGCTTCCTTGTCCAAAGTAAAATGCAAACGCGGGATAAATTTGAGTGATACCTCTTGCACAACATAACTTTGTATATCCCTTTTTGATTTGCGCAGTAATGCCTGTACTTCCGTTGTGTACTCACGCGGAAACACGGTAAAAAAAACACGGGCATTCCGCAGATCGGGAGATGTCCGAACGCGCGATACGGTAAGAAACACACCTTTCGGAAAAGCTATAGTTCTTACAAGGCCACGTGAGAGCACTTGCTGCAACATATGATCAACTTTTCGCATCCGATCGCTCATAGCTTATAACTCGCAGTTCATAGCCCGTAACGCAGAATAGTTGTTTTCCGTTCCAAGTTACGCATTATGAGTTTTGGGTAAATTCTAGCGTACGTTCTTGTGTTTTTTCAGTATATATTTCCAATATATCGCCCTCCTTGATCGTTACTTTCCCTTCAAGAGCGATACCGTATTCAGATCCTTGTGCAGCTTCTTTTACCACTTGCTTCCCTGTGCGAATTTGTGTTATATGAACCGATCCAATATCTTTTCCGTCCCGCATAATAGTTGCAAATGTTTTGGGAAGCGCTTTTCCCTCTTCAATGCGACATCCCACAACTTGTTCCTTCCCCTTTTCATAGAAATGCGCCAGTACACGAGCTTTACTGATCACCGTGCGTTCTGTTGCAGGAGCAAGTAAGCGCTCCAGTGCTTCTGTAAGTTTTTTCGTCAGCTCATAAATAACGCTATAATATTCAATAGTTACTCCAAGATCTTGCGCGCGCGCGGTTATGTCTGACGCGGCTGTCACGTGAAATCCTATGATGAGCGCATCTTCTCCAGCGGCATGAGCTTGCGTTAGATCATTTTCCGTAATATTGCCAAGCCCTTTGGTAAGTATTTTAATACCAACTTCCGAGTGTTCCATTTTTTCCACTTGAGCAATAATAGCTTCAAGAGACCCTAAAACGTCCGCTTTCACGACGATCGGCAGCAATTTCTTTTGTTCGTCATCTTCTTCTTGCGCCGCTTGCGGTGAAACGGTAAGTGCTTGCGCTGCTTCAGCGCTGGAGCTCCGCACTTTACCTACTTTTGTTAAAGATTTTTTTGACGCTTCAATAATATCACCAACGGTTGCCGCCTGCTTGAATCCGAGCACCTGAACAGGGGTAGAAGGTCCGGCAGTAATTACAGCCACACCTCTATCTGTCCGCAAAACCCGCACCTTACCCAAAGTAGCACCATCAGCATTAAGATAATCTCCTTGTTGAAGCGTGCCCGCTTGCACGAGCAATGTCGCAACAGGACCCTCGCCTTTATCAACATGCGCTTCAATAACTGTTGCAATGGCCTGTCTTTCCGAATTCGCTTGAATATTCTCCCGTTCAACTTCAGTAATAAACAAAATCATTTCAAGCAACTTATCGATCCCTTCTCCCTTCAATGCCGATAGAGGTATCATGGGTATTTTACCGCCCCAATCTTCGGCCAATATATCAAATTGTGCGAGTTCGGTTTTTGTCTTTTCAATATGAGCTCCGGTTTTGTCAATTTTATTTATTGCCACAACAAACGGAACGCCGGCCTGACGAATAATCCTTATTGCTTCCTCAGTTTGCGGTTTGACGCCGTCATCCGCCGCAACAACCAATACGGCAATATCCGCGATACGCGCGCCGCGTGAACGCATTGAGGTAAATGCTTCATGTCCCGGCGTATCAATAAAGGTTATTTTTTGTTCATTCTTTGTTACTTGATACGCGCCAATATGCTGCGTAATTCCACCAGCCTCTCCCGCAACAACGTCAGATTCACGAATGGTATCCAGTAATTTTGTTTTACCATGATCAACATGCCCCATAATAACTACAACCGGCGGACGGTTTTGCGTTGTTTTCTCATCACTTCCTTTCAGTAACGTTGAAAGCTTTTCTTGCGTAGTTACTTCCTCTTCACGACTGTCCGTACGCTTATCAGCTATCACTTCCACCCCAAATTCCGCCGCAATGATAGAGGCGGTGTCAAAATCAATACGTTCATTGAGTGATGCCAAGATCCCATTCTTCATAAGCTCTCCCATAACACGGGTTAGTGGCACTTGTATATTTTCTGCAAATGCCTTCACGGTAATAATTGCAGGTAGGGTGACAGGAGACGTCCTTGATTTTTTTTCTTCTTTTCTCAGCTTTTCCTCCTCTTCACGTTTGGCGCGTACATGATCATCCCATACACGCTTGTATTCCGTCCAATTTGCAATGATTTTTTTTGCAACCTTTGCATCAACTTTGATCGCTCTCAAACCAATATCAAAACCAATGAGCGGAAATAATTCCCTCAATTCATGGGTTGAGATATGTAATCGTCGTGCAAGTTCTGAAAAATTCATAAGATATCTTACAGATATGTTTGTATACCAAACTACCTTAGCGTAATTTTTGACACCTGTCAATCAACATGGTATAACTGTAGAAAATTCCAAATGACAAAATCCAAATGACAAATTCACCTCCATCACAATCAGTATCAGGGTTTTTACTCATTGATAAGTCAAGAGGAATAACCTCACATGACGTTATTGACGAGCTGCGCCGTATTACTGGCATACGTAAAATTGGGCACGCGGGAACGCTCGATCCTTTTGCGCAAGGGTTGCTCATTTGCGCTGTAGAGCGAGAAGCGACAAAACACTTGGCAGAATTTGTAGGGCTCGAAAAAAGTTATACCACGCACGTTTATCTGGGCGCCACATCTGACACCTATGATAGAGATGGAAAGATCGTAGAAAAAGATATCACCGCCATACCAACAGAACATGACATACAATACGTATTGCGCTCAGTAGAGGGAAGCAGCGAACAAATCCCCCCCATGTATTCCGCAAAAAAAGTTGCAGGGAAAAAACTGTATGAACTTGCACGCAAGGGTATAGAAATAGAAAGAAAACCTCAGCATATCACGGTCAATGACGTTGTATGCACTTCCTACCACTATCCTCATCTTGTCTTTTCCTGTACAGTTTCATCAGGAACCTATATACGCACCCTCGTTCATGATATAGGACAAAAACTCACCTGCGGTGCATATACAAAAGCGCTTGAGAGAACATCTATTGGCAGTTTTACTCTTGACGAGAGCATCATATTGGAGATGCTTACCGCAAAAAACTGGGTGACTCACTTGAGAACATATAAAGAAATAGAGAGAAAATTATGAGAGTTGATATTGTTCACCCGGGAGCACGCGAGCTCACCTACGAAATCCGTGAAATAGTGGAGGTTGCCGCAAAGTTGCAGCAGTGTGGCATTGATATTATTTGGGAAAATATTGGCGATCCTGTTGCAAAAGGAGAAAAAATACCGAAGTGGATAAAAGATATCGTATCCCAAGAAGTGCGTAGTGATAAGAGCTTCGGTTATTCGCCGACAAAAGGATTGCTCTCCGTGCGCGCGTTTATTGCACGTCAACGAAAAGACGAATGCGGCATCATTCTTGATCCGGAGAATATTTTGTTTTTTAACGGACTTGGAGATGCCATATCAAATATCTATACCTACTTAAACCGTCATGCACGGGTCATTGGTCCCAATCCGGCATACCCCACGCACTCGTCAGCCGAAGGCGCGCACGCGGGCGCGCACAATCTGACCTATCGACTTGATCCCGCCCATAACTGGCTTCCCGACCTTGAAGACTTGCGTAATAAGATACGGTACAATCCCGCAGTTTCCGGCATACTCATCATCAATCCTGATAATCCTACAGGCCTCGTCTATCCAAAAGAAATATTACAAGATATGGTCAGCCTCGCACGTGAGTACGATCTCTTTCTCATATCTGATGAAATTTACGCGCATCTTGCATATAACCACGAAGCTATGATACCGCTCTATACGCTCATTGATGATGTGCCGGCAATTGTGATGCGCGGACTTTCAAAAGAAGTGCCTTGGCCCGGGGCACGATGCGGATGGATAGAATTCTACAATAAGGATAAAGACGCGGCTTTCGCGCGCTATGCCAAAACACTCGTGGACGCCAAAATGCTTGAGGTGTGTTCCACCACCCTCCCGCAAAGAGTGCTTCCACACATTCTTGGAAGTAAGCGCTATAAATCTCATGTGCGGGAAAAAGCGGCAAGCTATGAACATAAGGCACGCATCGCTTATGAGGCTTTCCATGATATTCCCGGCATTCTCGCACCCGAACCCAAGGGCACGTTCTATTTTTCAATTGTTTTTAAAGAAGGTGTACTCACTGATACACAGACACTTTCCATTGAAAATGAAAAGGCGCAAGCAACCATAGAAGAGCTCATACCATCTCTCCCGCCCGACAAACGTTTCGTCTATTACCTTATGGCTGCAACCGGCGTATGTGTCGTACCGCTCTCCGGCTTCAATTCTGACTTACAAGGCTTTCGCATGACGCTTTTAGAACCTGATGAAGAGATTTTTAAAAAAACCGTGCAGACCATTGCCACGTACGTACAGAGGTACGTACGCTCGTAAGAGCATTGACCTTTACCATACTTTATGTTATGCTCCTCTCGCTCTCATACAGTAACAACATTATACCGCTAACCATTAACAATTAACTAGTAAGAGTGTATGCCTCAAAAGCAAGCAGCAAAGAAGTCGTTGCGGCAAGATATCAAACGCGCCGTACGCAGTAAAAAAATAAAAACCGAACTGAAAGTAACGCTCAAGAAGAGTCGTCAGCTTATTGATGCAAAAAAAGATGGAACAAAAGAAAAAGTAGCCACATCTATTAAATTGCTGGACAAGGCCGCGCAGAAAGGTATTATCAAAAAAAGCACCGCTGCACGTAAAAAATCACGTCTCATGAAACACATGCATAGCGTGGGTGCTACAACAAAGCAGAGCGCAGAAAATAAGAAATCGTAAGATACTGATCTCTTGTACCTGACTTTAACTCTTTCTCTACCGCCAATAACCGGCGGTAGTTTTTTTTAAGTTCAATCAACGTATATCGTGAGAGGCCTTGCGCCGCTTTTTGGAGAACATAAGGGTGAAGCTTGAGTATCGTTGCAAGCTCTCGTGGAGATTGTTGTGTATGTTCCGTGCTTTTCAGTAAGAGAAGAATATGAAGCTGCCGCGCGATAATTCCAAAAAGGGCAAAAGGACTTTCTCCCTGTCGCGCGTGATCCCACAACAACGTCAATGCTTTTTGTGCATCACGTTGCACCAGCGCGTCGCTCAAGGCAAACGCCCGCACCTCTTCTTCACCAATACTCAAAGACCACAGCATATCTTCCGTAATAGCTTCCGTCTGCAGTCCTTGCGCGTACGCTGCCAATTTTTCAAGTTCTTGACTGATCCGCCAGGTATCCTGTTTATACCATAAGAGGAGCTGTTGTTGCGCGGCGGCAGTTAGCGTACATCCCCTGCGACGTATCTCTTCTTGGAGCCAAAACGCAAGTTCACGACCTTCCAACAAAGGAAATACTTGTTGATGAGATTGTATATACAATAGGTCAGTAAGCGTGCGCGGCTTCGTACGCTGTACACCACGAACTTTTTTAAGTGGTACAGCAGCTCTTTCCCAAAAGACCAGTATAGGCGCGCACTCTTGAGGCTGTTCTTTTTGCTGCTGCCCTACATACGCTACCATCGCCTGCTGCAGCTGTTCACTGCCGGAAGTTACTACATTTTCCAATATCACCATACGCCGTTTTGCCATAAACGGTGCGGTAGCAACTGCTTGATGGAATAACTGTTCAGTAAGCTCTCTGCCGTGCAGCACAGTCATGTTCAAACCGGTTGCATCGCGCTCACGTTTAAATTTCTCTTTGATCTCTTTGAGTTTTTGACGCGAACGATGAGTATCTTTGCCGTGTAAAAAGAAAATCATATATTTTCATAATTTGGAACTGATAATCCGTAACTGAAGAAAGGTTATGGGTCATGGGTTATGAGCTCGTGCATCTCTCCCCAATTCTTTCCCGCGATAACTTTTACCTTCAAAGGAGTTTTCAGCGTATGTATATGCTCCATAGTTTCTTTAAGAAGCGATCCAACCTTCTCTTCTTTTCCCTTTTGCACTTCTACCACTACTTCATCATGTACTTGCAAGAGCAGTCGCGCATATCTACGATCAAGCTTCCCATATACCTCTATCATAGCTAACTTCATAATATCCGCGGCCGTACCTTGGATCGGCATATTGACCGCCATACGCTCGGCTTGAGCACGCACCTGAGGAAGCCCTGAATCAATGTCAGGAAAATGTCGTATACGGCCAAAAAGTGTTTTTACATACTTATGTTTGTGGACAAAAGTTTTGGTTTTTTCCAAGTATGAGGCTACTCCTTTATACAAAGAAAAATATTTCTCAATAAATTCTTTTGCTTCTTTTTGTGTAATACCTGCTGACGCCGCAAGACCGTAGGCGCCCATGCCATACAGCACGCCAAAATTGATAGTCTTGGCAGCACGACGCATCTCGGGCGTTACTTCAGTAAGCTCGCATTCGGCAATTTCTGCCGCTGTTCGCGTATGAATATCCTCCCCCTTTTTAAAAGACTGCAACATTTTTTTGTCATTGGCAAGAGAGGCAACAATACGCAGCTCAATCTGTGAATAGTCCGCAGCCATAAGGCGCCATCCCTTCTTCGCGATAAAAGCTTTTCTGATCTCTCTACCTATACTTGTACGAATAGGAATATTTTGCAAATTAGGATCCGAAGAAGAAAGTCGGCCTGTAGTGGTTACCGCTTGATTAAAGCTCGTATGTACTCTTCCGGTTTTTTTGTGTATCAGCTTTGGCAATGCATCAATATATGTTGAAACCAGCTTGGTCAATTCGCGAAAATCACTAATAAGCGATATGATAGGGTGGAGATTGCGCATTTTTTCAAGCTCTTTTGCCGCGGTAGAAATTCCGGTTTTTGTTTTTTTAAGGCCCGCGGTTGGAATACCCAAATCCTCAAAAAGCACCTTTTTGAGCTGCAGGGGTGAGGCAATATTAAATTCAGAACCTGAAAGTGCAAATATTTTTTTCTTGATCTTTACGATCTCTTTTTCAAGCTGTACTTTCATACGCTGCAGAAAATCAGCATCAACCGCTATACCTTCTCGTTCCATTGCTTCTAAAACCGATACAAGCGGCATTTCTATTTTTTCAAAAAGCTCACGCATATGCTGTGTCTCAAGTTGTTTGGTAAACCGTTCATAAAGACGCCAAGTATAATCCGCATCTTCACAAGCATACACCGCGACAGTATGCACCGACACTTGATCCATAGTAAGCTGTTTTTTGCCTTTTGGTCCTAACAGTTTTTCTATAGATATCATTTCATGACCACATTCAGTAAGCGCCAAAGTGTTTAAATCATGTCCGCGAGATTGTGTATGTAAAACGTATGAGGCGACCATCGTATCAAAAAACGGACCAATAGCTACTACACACTCATTGGCAAGCACGGCAAGATCATACTTCATGTTATGTCCAATTTTCAAACAGTCGGTGCGTTGCATGACAGGCTGTAGCAACTGCATCCACCGTTGTCGTTCTTGTTGTTTGGTTGGTAATGCACAGTACACCGCTTTTCCCTTATACCAACTAAAACTGATACCTACTATGCGCGCATCCAGCGTATTGAGCGAGGTGGTTTCCGTATCAAAGGCAAAAGCTTTCTCCTCTGTCAATTGCCGTATAACATTTTTATAAGCGCGGTAGTCATCAATAAGTGTATAGCCTTGAGGAAATTGCATCTCTTCTTGGAAGTCATCTTTTGTGAAAGTTTCACCCTCTTCGCTCTCAGGAAGTTTTTTAAGCAGTGTGGCAAATTCCAACTGCTGAAAGAGCTTCACGATCTTTGCTCGATCAAATGGCTGTACCGCGCACTCTTCAAGAGAAAAAGAAAGAGGTATATCACGCACTATTGTTGCCAGTTCACGACTAATATACGCATCTTTCTTTCCGGCAAGAAGTTTTTCTCTCATTGCCGGTTTGATATTTTTACTCGGTGTTGCTTCTTTTTCAAGATGATCATACAGCTCGTCAAGTGTGCCAAAATCAGCCAAGAGCCGTGTTGCGGTCTTCTCGCCAATACCCCTAACCCCCGGAATATTATCTGACGGATCGCCGCGAAGCGCCTTGTAGTCTCTCAGCTGATCAACTGCAAGACCATATCGTTCACGTACTGCTTTGCTATCATAGATAACCGCTTCACTGATACCGCGCTTCATGGTATATACACTCGTATGATCATCTATAAGCTGCAAGAGATCCATATCCCCCGTTACTACAATAGTATCCGTCCCACTCGCCTCACGCGCAAGGGTTCCAATAATATCGTCCGCTTCATACCCCTCTTTCTCAAAAACGGTAATATGAAACGCGCGTAGAAGTTCTTTCAGTCGAGGAATTTGATCGTAAAGTTCTTGAGGTTGTTTTTCTCGGTGCGCCTTGTAATCCTCATATTGTTTATGACGAAAAGTTGGCGCAGCCACATCAAAAGCAACTGCCAAATACTCGGGTTGAAACTCTCTCAATATAGTAAGAAGTACCGTGGTAAAACCATACACCGCTGAGATCATTTCTCCTTTTTTAGTGGTTAGCGGCGGTAGCGCATGCCACGCGCGATGTAAAAGCGCATTTCCATCAATAAGGATAAATTTTTTGTTTTTTGACTGTTTCATATCCGCAGTATACCAAAACACCCCTAAAATACAAACGACGCCCATGTGGACGTCGGATTACCAAGTTATGACACAAAATTCAATCGTTTCGTATGTAGATTTTCGTACCACGCCACCAGAGTTTTATCGCCTGCTTTCGCGGTAAAATACTCCGAAAATAGGTGTATGAAAATCTACGCTTGATAAACCAGCCAACAATACCCCATACGCGCAATCCCAGTAATGAGGTAAGTGCGTATTTTCTGCCAAGTGAGATGATCCATTGTATGGTTATTGGTTTGTAAGGTATGAGCGTCTGCTCTGTACAGCAACGAACAATATTTTCCGCAACAATATCAGCCTGTGTAAGTGCCGTTTGCGCGGTTAAAGGAAGCGCGCGGGATTTTCCTTTATCATAACAATGGCTGACATCTCCCAAAGCAAAAATATTTTTGTAGTTTGCGACACGCAGTCCTTGGGTTACCGTAAGACATTGATTGTGTTCATGCGCAAGTGTCCGCAAACGACGAATGGGTGGCATAGGCATAATGCCGGCCGTCCAAATCAACACGTCATAAGGCATGCTTTTTCCTTTATTGGTGAGGAGTTTATGCGGTGTTACGCCGGTAATTTCTGTTTGAAAGCGCATATCAATCCCAAAAGAGGTAAAACGTTCTTTGGCGGTCTCTCTCATCCACTGCGGCGCTTGCTGTAAAATTTCATTGTTTTTTTCAATAAGCGTCAAATGCGTATATTCCGGAAGGCGCCCATAACGTTTCTCCAGTATGCGAAGAAAACCATGGAGCTCTCCTATAAGTTCACATCCCGTAAGCCCGCCGCCAACGACTACAATACGCACTTGCTCGTCCCATCGTTTATACAAAAACGTCTCCGCGATATTGTTGCGGATGTTCAGTGCGTCATCAGTTGTTTTAAAAGGCAGTGCAAAATCTTCCAAATGAGGAATACCATAATAGTTCGTACAACTTCCCAATGCAATAACAAGTATATCGTAGGAAAGCTTTTCCGGGAGAACATCGGGTATCGAGGAGGATCCGCCAGCTGGCGGAGACGGGAGTACACCCGATGTTGAGGAGGAAAAGCGATGCTTTAATAGTACCTCCCGTTCCTTCACGTCAATATCTACCACTTCTCCTTTCATCAATTGAACCGATGTGCCTTCAAAAATTTCCTTGAGAGGAATAACCGCGGTTGAACGAAGATTCTGAAATACCGATTGAGGATTATGAATTTCTTCTCCATCTTTAAATACCGCAGACGCTACTTCATAGAGATCAGCGTGAAATTCATGGTAATCATTTTTATCCACGAGCGTGATCTCAAGATCTGTTGCGTCTTTACGTTTTGCCAATTGCAATGCCGTACGTATTCCACCAAATCCTGCCCCTAATATAACAACACGTGTTTTTGATTTTTTTTGTGGCATGAGGAAAAATGTATATATTGTGCTCCCTACTTCTTACTCCGTATTTCCGATTTCAGGTATGCCATTGCTCCCCACAGTCCCATCGTGTCGCCAAACTTTGCTTTTGTAATGCGCGGCACTGTAGGAAATACATGTGTGAGCGTTTGCACAAGATACAACTTTGCGCGAGCAAGCGGCAAGCTCTGCATCACTGACCCGCCTATCACCATAATATCAGGCGACCACATAACAGAAATATTGTGCAAGCCGTGCGCTAATATCTTTGCTTTAGCATCCCAAAACTTTTTATTTTTAATGGTAGAGGGGTCTTTGCCTTCTTGCTTTTGCAGAGAAGCTCCTCCTATAAAAAATTCAAGGTCTTCAAATTGTTGTTTTCCGCGTAGAGGATTGAGGCTCATGATCTGATGACCCGGCTCAAACCCCATCGCACTTTCATCGATCTTACCGTGAACTATGCGGCACCCGCCAACACCCGTACTCACCGTCATATAGACGACGATCTCACATCCCTTTGCAGGACCATACACGACTTGTGCTAACCCTCCCATCGCGGTGTCATTCTCAAAATGCACCGGAGCTTTTAATTTCTTTTCCAGATCTTTTTTAAGCGGCTTATTAAGCCAGTCGGCAATATTAGGTCCGCCGCCAACAAGTTTTGTACGCTCGCGATTTGGAGATGCCGCAGCACTCCCGGCAACTGCGGTTATCTTTTGACCGCCGCAACATTGCTTCGCAACGTCCGCTATCACCGCAATTCCTTCCGCATATTTTTTTGGCGTAGGAACAATAACCGGCTTACTAAAAGATTTTAAATTCCGTGTCGTCGCAACCCGTGTCTTTGTCCCCCCTATATCAAAAAGTACGTACATAAGTGTTTTTTAATTAATAAAGTTGAAAGAAGAAAGAATTTTTGCATAGTCGTTGTCACCAAATAAATCATAACCGAACGCAGTATTCATTACATAGATACTTCCTCCTACTGTAATATAAACTCTGTGAAATGGGATACTTGTATAAGCATCTGTAGTACGTACAGAATATGCAGGATAAGAATTCACTTCTACAAATGTTCGTTCTGTATACTGTAACAGCTGTTCCTTATCTCCATCATTTTGAATGGAATCAATCCACCAATCATCTATGTCCAATTTTTCGTTATTGGAAACAACTCTGATGTGCAGATTAGGAATAGCCGTTTCTTTTTCCGCAAATTTTTTTTCTAAAAACGTAACCCCTCTGTCCGATTGACGATATACCCAATCACCAGGATTTTGCACCTCAAACCCCAACTCCTCATTCCGATACGTTTGCCAGTCAGAGGTGTCAGGTTGGTCGAGAAATTTGAAGGTAGAGAGAATTTGAGCATATTCATTGTCGCCAAATAAGTCCTCATTGGAAAATTGAGAACTAAATGTATAAACATAGCCATTGTGTTTAATATATACAGCATGAAATGAATTGCCGATAATAGTATCTGTACTACGTACAGAGTAAGCGTCATTAAGATTAATTTCCAGAGATTTTCTTTCTGTGTTCTGCAACATATTAGTTTTCTCTTTGGGATTATAATTCTCAATGGAATCTATCCACCAATCTTCAATATGTAAGCCTTTATTATTTTGGGAACGATTAATATACAGAATAGGATATCCTCCTTCTATGTGGGTGAAAACCTTCGGTACAAACGAGGTATGATTTTCTGATTCAGAATACATCCAATCTTTTGGATATCTTACTTCAAACCCCAATTCCTCATTCCGATACGTCTGCCAGTCAAAAGTATCAGGTTGGTTGAGAAAGCGGAAAGTGGAGATGATTTGTTGGGAAGTGGTGTTATCAGCGGGGTATGATATCTGAAATTTGTTTCCTTTGTCGTCATCAATAAAAATATATACGGTTTTAACATAGAGCCTCTGCTGAAAAGCCCAGTCGCTATACGCGCCTGTTAAATAGAATTTATATCCCGTTCTATTGGAAATCCGCACTTCTTCTATATCCGAAGTTGTACGATCCGTTTCCACTTTATTCATCTTCCATATTTCTGTAGCGGTTTTACTGATTTTCCATGTTTTAACTTGATCTAGGTCAAGATTTTCTGGGTTGAAAGACGATTCTGCAGAAATTGGTATAGCAGTCGGCTTGATATTAAAAACAGGCGGAAAACCAGGGGTTATTTTCCCCACTACAATCCAGTCTTCATCATCAGGTCCAGGTTCAGCACCATACACTTGTTCGTTGGCAGGATGCTGAAACTCAAACCCAAACTTCTCATTCCGATATGTTTTCCAGTCGGAGGTATCAATTTCTTCTTCTATCACCTCTTCAATGGTTGGACATTCTGAAAATTGGCAATTAGGCGGTATGCGGTCAATACTTGAGCCGTCGGGACATACCTTAGAATCTTTTGCGCAAAAAACGTCATTGTTGCTGACAGGAGTATCATTTTGCAAACCAAAGACTCCGCTCACCTGCGGCCAAAAGAAATAGCCGGCAAAAACAATGACAGCAAGAAGTATAAAACCACCAACAATCGCCGCAGCATAAACCTTATTGATCTTTGACGCAACAGAATTCACACGCTCCGCGTGCTCACCTAATACAGGTGGCGTTTGAGCGGATTCGTTTTGTTCTTCCAGTATTTTCTGATCTTCAGACTGCGATGTTTCTTCGGACATAGTGCTTTCAAATGGTTTTATTACGCATACCAATCATTTCGTTCCATGCAATATCCTCATGTTGAGCTCTTATCTCGCTGGGCATACTTACCGCAGCTTCACCAATGATAGCAAGATTTCTCACAACTACGTCAACCGTTTTTGAATCCTTTATAAAAACATCAGAGGTCATATCCTCTGTGTATTTATTTATTTTTTGAATAGCATCCCGTATATCTTCCAAATATAATTTTATCCCTCTTTTAGGCATAGATTATTTCTTTTAACACGTCATTTTTAATAGCCGGTTTGAGCGCCTTTGAAGATATGAGATCAACTTTTTGCTGTAAGAGGTCGCTTAAATAATTTTCCAGACGGATAAACGCAAAAAAGCTGATAGAATCTTTAAATTCCACTAGTATATCAACATCACTTTCCTTTGTCTCTTCACCTCTCACAACTGACCCAAAGATCCCAAGCCGTTTTACATGATATGCTTCCATTAAAAAAGGAAGCTGTTCGTGAAGAATATCTTGTATTTCTTGTTTACCCATAGAGCTTATGTACTTATTTCACCACTTTTATTATAGCAACTTTTCCCTTAAATACAAATCCCGTGCGCATGTATCTTGCACGGGATGCTTCTTTCTTACCACCGAGGTGACGGCGGGATTCGAACCCGCGAATAGAGGTTTTGCAGACCCCTCCCTTAGCCACTTGGGTACGTCACCTCGCTGATAACAAAAAAGAGGTTTAATAAACCTCTCAACCTTAGCAAAAAAATAGTACGATGGCAATGTGCTGAAAACATGCACTCAAAAAACTCACGACATCGGATGTCGTGAGTTTGACGTTACGAGTTACAGGTTATGAGTTATGAGATTTAGTACACTTCAATTGTG
>CAZZDA010000024.1:0-14592 GCA_964652585.1 uncultured Gammaproteobacteria bacterium
GGTCTCGGCAATCCAGGAAAAAGCTATGAAAACACCCGGCATAACACCGGGTTTTTAGCGCTTGATGCCCTGCGCCATGCTAGGGATTTTCCGACTTTTAAGAAAAGTAGGATAGCAAAAGCATTGATAAGTAAAGGAGTATTTCAGCACAACAAATGCCTACTGGTAAAACCGCAGACATTTATGAATGCATCCGGTATGGCAGTGGCAACACTTGCCAGATGGCATCGCGTAAAGCCGGAAAATATCTTGGTTCTGTATGATGATATTGCACTCCCATTCGGTCATCTGCGCGTATCCGTCAACACGAGCTCCGGTGGACACAATGGTGTACAATCACTCATCACCCATCTGCACACCTCTTCATTTATGCGGTTTCGCATTGGAATAGCTCCACTCTCTACACCGCATATACCGCTCACCGATTATGTGCTCAGCACGCTCACCACAAATGAAAAAAAACTTTTACAACCCTCTTTTCAAAATATTCTTGAGGCAATAGAGATGACGCTAACGGGCAAGAGAGAACACGTAAAAGAAAAGTTTCACTAATAAGAAACTATTGAGCATCCCGAGCACTAACTGAGTGCTCGGGATACTAAACTAAAAAAATTCTTAAATATTTTCGCACTTCTGTTCTTAAATCTTTAAATGTTGAAGTATTTTTATTCCTCCTCCGCCCCTATCTCTGCATCTTCCTCTACGATTTCTACCTCCTCTTCCACAACAGGAATAAGTGATTGACGCAATTGTTGCAACTTCCCGCGTACCTCGGTATTGTCAGGGTTATTTTTTATTACCCCTTCAAACTGCCGTATCGCTTTTTGCGTATCCCCCTGCCGTTCATAGACCAATCCCAATACATAAAGTGCATTAGAATGATCTTCATAGACCTGTACAACACTCTTCAAAACCTGCTCTGCTTCACCAAGTTGATCATTGGCAAAATACAAATACCCCAACTGGAATGCAAATCCAACATCTTGCGGAAACGCTGTGAGCAGTCCGCGAGTCTGATCAATGGCATCAACCATTTTCCCTGATGCCGCATACACCTGCACGAGCAGCACATGCGCGTCAAGAAAATCATTTTTGAGCTTTATGGATTCTGTAAGATATTCTTCCGCTTTGTTATATGCTTCAGCAATTTGCGCGTCAAGCTGTGCGACCCCCTCTTGCCCTTGCTGCTCAGCTGCTACACGCTGGTTTTCTCGTTTTTGCGCGAGCATAAGAGATGATCTGCCAAGCGTAAACAACGTTACCGGATTTGCCGGCTCCAATTCACGTGCACGGTTATAGCTCTCAAAGGCAAAGTCTTCATTACCCTCTCCATAGGGTATCAAAGACTCGTAAAATTCACCTAGTAATACATAATTACTTGCGTCACGGCTGTTTTTTCGCGAAGCAATCTCAGCAGCAGCCCTCGTATTATTGAGCGCCTCTAAAAAACGAATACGATAAGCATCATTTGCTCCCTCTCCCATATGCACAAGCGCGTCATTTGCTTCTCGTGCATGTACTTGCGCAAGCAATCGATAACCCTCTCCTGTCATACTGAACAACTTCAATCCCGATTGTATGCTGCTGATAGCATATTCTGTGTCAGACTCCACTACACTAGCTGCACGAGCAAATTGTATGGAAGCAGCATACCTCCCGACAAGAAAATAGACGCCAAAAACAAGAACCAGCATTACACCGAACAGCGCGAACGACGTCGTAAAAGCACGTTCCGGATACTTTGAAAACGTTAGTGTAAACACTTCTCCTTTTTTACGCTGGAAGCGCGTACTCAATACCAATGCGGAACTCGCCAACCACAAGAACATGAGCCCATAATCAAAAGGATAGATAAAGGAAAATACCGTAATATAGGACCATAGCGCATAGAACGCGGCAGCATACGAGAAAAACTCATTCTTCTCTTTGCGCAATACATGGAGTGTACGAAATCCCTCTATACCCACCACCACCAAAAATCCACCAAAAAACACCAATCCAACTAGACCGACATTTATCGGGAGTGTGCTCATAAAAGAAAATCCTTGAGTAAAGTTCGCCTGCCAAAAATCAGTATAGTTCAGTGCCGGATCTTTATAGGTTTGATAAGTATAGGCAAAGGTTGCCGGACCGCTTCCAAGAACACCCCGCCACCATGAATCTACGATCATTTCTTGTCCAATAGTGCGCGTTGCCAAAAAGCTCGGTCGGATCTCATTCGGGATATTGAGCGCATTATCAATAAATGGTATGGGTGCAATATAGAAAAGTACGACAAGCGCGAATGCAATGCTTAATACACCCGTTTCAGAAAGTGCCAAACTCCCTTCCCGCATAATCTTGAGACTGGTCAACAACACCAAAGAAAGCGCTATCACCAATAACACGGTCTTATACCCCAACAGAAGTACAATTACAAAAAGTAGTGTACCCAATACTGCGGCAGTAACTTTTAGAGTATTCCGCTCTTTGGTAAACACGACAAGTCCCATGAGAAACACCACGCCCGCCGCCAAATACACCGCAAGCGCATTCACCGTCGCAAATGGCAAGAGAGTAGATACAGAGGACAGAACATCAATATCAAATACAAGGTTGGTGAGTTGTACCACAAGTAACAGCACTAGCAAAGCAAAAGATACAACAAGTGCGCGCGTAAAACCCCTTAACACACCCACCTTTGATCCAGCAATAACTACAAGAACAGTCAGCAACACAAAGAGTATGATATTTACGACCGAAAACACCCCTTCAGTTGACGCACCAAAGACACTGGTGAGTACCGTTCCAGAAAAAAGCGCGCCAATAAGCGTCCACCCGGTAAATAACCCAAGAAATACGAGCGCTTTGCTCTTCACTATCTCCACACTTCCTTTATTCATGGTATGAAGCAGCCAAAAAAACAGCCCTAAAAATACGGTAACGGTTAAGAGCAGTTGTTTGCTATCACCAAGAGGATGCAGAGAAAACGGTACAATAAACGCGGGGAAAAGCGCAACACAAATATAGAGCATCCCATGGAAAAATTTTTGAAGTATGGTCATAATCAAGATAATAAGCGGTCGTTCCACTTGTGGTCGCTTCGGTTGAGAGTGGTGCGACCGCTTGTCTTAGAGGCTGTCTAAAAAGTCATGTCGTGTCCAAAATTGCACAATTTCGAGCGAAAACCATAAAAAACGAGGAAGAATATCAGGATATTATGACGAGTTTTGAATGGTTTGCAGCAGAAATTGTGTGATTTTGACCGACAAGCGTGTTGTTTATAGCTCTGCGGTGAGTTTTTAGATAGTCTCTTAGTAAACAATAATTGACGCACTTATTGTAGCACACTATTCTTGTTCCTAAAAATAGTCACCTCCTAAAATACTTCTATCTTTGTTACTTTCTTCCGTACCACCACCTGAATCAATTGCCCTGTGACAGATACCGCAGTGTAAGTAATGTATACCATGAAATGGGGGTGGGGATAAGTTGGCTGTCTGGTGAGATCATGTCTGCTTCGGCTCCGATGGAGAATATAGCTTGCTGAGTGTAGAAGAAGCTTGGTCAACACCGAGTGTTGGCCATTTATGACATTATTAGTAATATTTGTCAACTATATACAAAAAATGTCTTGACAGAACATATATATTAGCTATAATGCAGTCTGTTTGCTGAAAATAATACTACTAAGCTTATATGAAAAATCCTTTGGATGAAATTCGTTCCGCGGAAAATGCGATAGCGAAAGAGACAGAAAAAACAAAACAAAAATTTCAAGAAGAAAATAAAAAACTTGATATTGCCAAGAGCAATCAAGAGCAAGACGTACGAGAGCGTATTGCTCATAAGCTTTCCAAAGCATTAGAAGAAGCTGTGCAAAAAATTGCCACTATAAAAGAGCAATTAAAAAAGGATAGCTTAGACGTACAACAGCAGATCAACAAAGTTGACCCATCAAAGAAACAGCAGGCAATTACCTTAATTCAAAAAACCATTCTTACTAGTACCAAACAGTAAAAACGGCCATTGCCCGCGCAATAAGGTCGTTTTTATATGTACCCACAATCTCATATATGGCACTCGCCGAAATGAAACACATCACCATCACCACACTGACGAAAGATCGTGGGCGTATTATGGAATTGCTACAAAAACAAGGTGTGGTGGAAATTATCGCACATGATGAAAGTGCACACCAGGAAGAAGTAGAAGCGGTGGCGATGCAAACAAATACACAGAAGCGTGATACGGGTTATTGGCTTGCGCAAACTACCTTTGCTCTCAATTTCTTGAGGCCATTCGCTCAAGAAAAAAAATCTGTACTGCAAAAACTATTACATCCAAAAATTGAAGTATCTTCAAAAGAAATCACTGATGTACTTGCAAATTTCCCCTATCAGGATATCACAATTCGCTGTGAGCAATATGAGGCAGAACGCAATACTATCCTGAACACACTTAAATCTATGCATGAACGCACAACGCTACTCACCCGCTGGCGTGACTTGACTTTTCCACCAAACAGTACCACGCGTTCCGCTACTACACTCACCGGCACCATGCCACATACCGCACTATCGAAACTCAAAGCTGTTCTCAACGAAAAGAACCTTCCATACCATTTCGTCACTGTAAACAAAAATGAAAAAGAAATGTTATGTGTCGTACTTTTTCAAACAAGACACGTTGAAGCTCTTACCTCAACTCTGACTTCCTTTGGCTTTAAACAAACGGTATTTTCTGATGGAGATGAACAAGCGATCCCAAGAGAGCGCATACGTGAGTTGCAAAAAAAAGAAAAAGAGCTTGTACAGCAGTTACAGCGCAATTCGCAAGAAGTGCAAAAACTCGCGCAAGAACTTTCTAAACTTCATATCGTTTCCGATGTATTGCGATGGGAATATGAACAGCAGCAAGAGTGCCATAAACTTATCTATACGGACCATACCTTGACGCTTACCGGATGGGTGCCGGAAAAGTCCCTCTCCCATCTTGAACGGGCGCTTGAACGCATAACCAAAAAAGCGTTTTCACTTACGGCGCGAGTACCAAAAGAAGATGAAGAAGTACCGAGCGTTTTGGACAACAAAAAGTTTGCACAGCCCTTTGAGACAATAACTGATATGTATGGCGCGCCATTCCGTTCCGATCCTGATCCCACAATCTTTCTTATACCTTTTTTTGTGGTATTCTTCGCGCTCGCACTTACTGACGCGGGATACGGCATTCTCATTGCGATCTCTACCTTTTTGGCACTCAAGTTCTTACCGCTTACTAAGAGCAGTAGAAAGCTTACACAACTGCTCATGATCTGCGGCATCGCAACCATTGTCATGGGTGGACTTTTCGGCTCCTGGTTTGGTATTACACTTGATGTACTGCCTGAACGTATAACCAGCCTATTCCAGACAATACAACTCATTGATCCTGTTGCAGATCCCAATACTTTTTTACTTCTCGTTTTCGGTCTTGGTGTTATACAAGTACTCACCGGTATAGCAGTAAAGTTCTGGTGGAAATGGAAAACTATTGCGCCCAAAGAAGCGCTCTTAGACGAAGGAATGTGGCTTGTGTTTTTGACTGTGTTATTAGCCTATGGCGCTGCACAACAAGGTATTGCACCCTCACTTCTCGTACCGACAAAATGGGGAGCGCTCGCACTGACCGGAGCTCTGATTGCCTCGCAGGGAAGAAAAATTAAAAACCCTTTTGGAAAAGTCGGCATGGGTGTGCTAAGCCTCTACAATGTAGTCGGGTATTTTAGTGATGTACTCTCTTATTCACGGCTGGTTGCCTTGGGGCTTGCCACCGGCATTATCGCAACAGTGGTTAATTTGGTTGCCACACTCTTCCGCGACATGATTCCTTATATTGGATGGATCGTTTATATCGTTATTCTTGTTGGGGGTCACCTCTTTAATCTTGCCATAAATTCTTTAGGTGCGTTCATTCATACGGCACGCCTTCATTTTGTTGAGTACTTTCCTAAATTTCTTGAAGGAGCCGGAAAAAAGTTTGAGCCATTCACACAAGAAGCTCAATATATTTCCATTCAAAAGCCGGAGTAGTAAATAAAAGCTGTAGCACGAACCAAGTTTTCCTGCTACAACACATTGTATACTACTTACTAGAGCCTCTTAAAAACACCGCACCGGAATTTTTGAGATGTTCCTTATTCATTAAGTGTCTTTCACTAAGATGAACAATGAGTGCACTCTCGTTCACTTGGAAGACAACTTTACTTCTTATGGTTATTGGACTCAGTCTCGCCATTTTAGGCGCAGCTTTTGCGGTAGGCCTTGCAAGCATTGGCTCAAGCATTGGCGTATCACTAGCCGGTCAAGTCGGTACCGGCATTCTCTCGGAAGAACCCGACAAATTTATCAGTGTTTTGGTACTTGAAGCGCTCCCCGGAAGCCAGGGTATCTATGGCTTTGTAGGCGCATTTATGGCCATTAATACTATGTCAAAACTTGGCGAGGTGTCGCTTTCAGCAGGACTTGAAATTCTCTTTGCCTGCCTTCCTATTGCAATAGCGGGACTGTTTTCTGGGTGGTTTCAAGGAAAGGTATCAGCTGCCGGCATGAATATTATTGCCAAGCAGCCGAAAGATTTTGTGAAAGCCGTGGTACTCTCCGCAATGGTTGAGACATACGCCATTATCGGTCTTTTGACCACTATCTTATTGTTAGGTAAAGTTGCTTAATATGGGACTACAGACTCTTATTCACACCATCCAAGAAGAAAGCGATAACAAATTGCAATCGTTGATAGCAGAACAAGCACAAGTGCTTGCCAAGCGCACCAAAGAACTGGAAACAGAAAAAACAGCTCTTGAAGAACGATTGCTGCGCGATGCGAGAAACAAAGTACAAGAAAAAATACAGCGCGCGGAACGGCAAGCAAGACTTCACCTGCATACCACAACGCTTAAGACACGACAAAGTGTTTTGGATGCGGTATATGAAGAAGCGCTTGCGTCGCTTTTGGTTATGCCGGAAGACACGCTGGTGAGTTGGTATAAGGATCTTCTTGAAACACTTCCGCACGATGCTCCGGAAGCGCAGCTTCGTGTGAGCACAAAAATGCGCAAAGTATTAGAGACTGCGTGCAAAAAAGCATCGTGTACTATACCGCTGGCAACCGAGCCGCTTGAGAACGATGAGGGCTTTCGTTTTGAGAGTACGGTACTAGAGCTTGACTTTACGCTCAAAACACTTCTTACGTCCGCGCGTGAACAAACAGAAACAGAAGTTGCAAATATACTCTTTCGTGCACTATGACCCTTCCCTCCGATTATGCATCATTGACCGGCACTATCCGCGTTCTTGAACGGCATCTTTTGGGACCAACAGATGTCACCCGTATGGTTGAAGCACCGGACACGGACACAGCTTTCCATGTCTTTAATGATTTAGACTACGCAGGAGAGCTCTTGGACCTCAAAGCAACAGAATATGCCAAAGCTTTGGATAATAAACTTGCCCGAGTAAAACGAGTTTTTGAGCGATCAATACCTGATCAAAAACTCGTTACCTATCTCTTTCAATTAAGAGACTTTCACAACTTCAAGTCGCTCTTCAAACAAAAACTTTTTGCGACAGCGGCTGAAACACCTCTCTCATCCATAGGAATTCTACCGCTTGCACAAGTAAAAAGCGCTATTCTTGAAGAACAAGTTAATGCACTGCCGGAGCCATATCGTACCCTTATCACCGAGGCGCACGCACAATTTGAAAAAGAGGCAAGTCCTGAAGCCGTTGACACGTACTTTGAACGGCACTATTTTATTCAGCAGCTGCGCGTGGCACAAGAGCTCAAAAATCCCTATCTCCAAAAACTGGTTGAAGTACGTGCCGGCATCGCCAATATCAAAATCTTTCTACGCGCCAAACGCCTTAAAAGATCAGCTACCTTCCTCAAAGAGCATGTGGTTACTGATGGAAGGATAGCACCTGAGCTACTTCTTTCGTACTACAAAGACGAAACATTGGATCGTTTTGTTGCAGAGATAAAGCGACAGTTTGACAAACTGGTTGGAGAGGCTGTTGAACGCTACATACAAAATGGAAGTCTTTGGAAACTTGAGCGTGATCTGGAAAACGCGGAACTTGCTTTTGTCCGAGCCGGAAAATATATAACGTATGGACCGGAGGTTGCGGTAAGTTACTATTACGCCAAGCGTAATGCTATTCGCAATATCCGGCTCATTATGACCGGGAAGTTTGAAGGTCTTGCCCCGAAAGAGATCAGAGAACGTCTTCGGGAACATTACTAAGTTACAACGACCAATACCAAAGCTCAAATGACAAATGAAATCCTAAATCCAAATGACCAAAATTTGATCTTAAGTCATTGGACATTCATTTGATATTGAGATTTTGACATTTGACATTATGCGAATAGCTATTGTTGGAAATCCAAATTCTGTGAAAGCATTCATCGCACTCGGCGTTGAAACTTTTCCCATTATCACCAAAGAGGAAGGAAGAAAAGAGCTGGAGAACATAGCACAACGTACCGATATTGCCGTACTCTTTATTACTGAAAACTGGGCGGAAGAATTACGCGAAGAGCTGCAAGCACTGGAATCCCGCGCGCTTCCCGCTATCGTGGCAATCCCCTCACAATTAGGATCCACCTGTGAAGGAACAAGGCGCTTGAAACGTATTGTTGAACAAGCGGTTGGATCAGATATTTTCGGAATGTAAACGAACTGACACTCCTCATAAGCATATATTCATTATTACTCACCTATACGATACTAATTACATATTATTATGGCTCAACAAAAAGTAGGTACTATTATAAAAGTCTCAGGCCCCTTGGTCGTAGCAACAGGCATGGAAGAAGCGAAGATGTATGAAGTTGTCCGTGTCAGTGACGAGAAACTTGTTGGCGAGATCATTGAGCTCAAAGGAGATCTTGCAAGCATTCAAGTCTATGAAGAGACAACTGGACTTGGTCCGGGTCAGCCGGTATATAGAACCGGTGAATCATTGAGCGTTGAACTTGGCCCTGGCATTCTCACCAATATTTATGATGGCATTCAGCGACCGCTTGAGCTTATTGCACAAGACGCAAAATCGGCATTTATTAGCCGCGGTATTGAAGTACCCGGTATTGACCGTAAGCGCAAGTGGGAATTTGTGCCTCAAGTAAAGGTTGGTGATACCGTTATTGGCGGCGATATTATTGGAACCGTAGAAGAAACTGAACTGATCACTCACAAAATACTCGTACCACCAACACAGTCAGGAAAGATCACAAAAATTGACAAAGGTTCTTTTACCGTAGAAGATACGGTAGCGGTACTTGAACAAAAAGGAGAGAAGACAAATATCTCCATGCTGCAAGTATGGTCTATACGCGCACCACGACCCGTAAAAATGAAGAGTATTCCAACAGAACCCTTGGTTACCGGACAGCGTATTGTAGACACTTTTTTCCCTATCGTGAAAGGCGGAGCCGGATGCGTTCCCGGACCTTTTGGCGCCGGCAAGACAGTCATTCAGCAACAACTGGCAAAATGGGCGGATGCCGAGATCATTATCTATATTGGCTGCGGCGAACGCGGCAACGAAATGACCGATGTACTCATGGAATTCCCGGAACTCACTGATCCAAAAACCGGCAAGCCCCTCATGCAACGCACGGTATTGATCGCCAATACCTCAAACATGCCGGTCGCGGCTCGTGAGGCATCGGTATACACCGGTATCACCATTGCTGAATATTACCGCGATATGGGATACAAAGTGGCGCTTATGGCTGACTCAACGTCGCGTTGGGCAGAGGCTATGCGTGAAATGTCAGGGCGCTTGGAAGAAATGCCGGGCGAGGAAGGATATCCCGCATACCTAGGATCACGCACTGCGGCTTTTTACGAACGCGCGGGATTCGTCCAATGCATTGGAAGCGATGAAAGAGAGGCATCTCTCACCGTGGTAGGAGCGGTCTCCCCTCCCGGAGGAGATCTTTCGGAACCCGTCACGCAAAACACCCTTCGCGTTACCAAGGTTTTTTGGGGGTTGGATGCGGGCCTTGCGTATAAACGCCATTTTCCATCCATTAATTGGCTTTCCAGTTATTCTCTCTATACGGAAAATGTTGACGCATATATGACCGACGCTGTTGGTAAAGACTGGACACATCTTCGATCATTTGCCATGGAATTACTGCAACAAGAATCAAAACTGGAAGAAATTGTTCGCCTTGTTGGTATTGACGCACTCTCACCGGATGAACAACTGATACTGGATACGGCAAAAACTCTTCGCGAAGATTTTCTCCAACAAAATGCTTTTGATGAAACGGACACCTATACCTCGCTCAAAAAACAATATGCTATGCTCAAGAGCATTATCACTTATCACAATATGGCGCTTGCAAGCTTGAAAAAGGGAACATCAATCAAAGAATTGCATAATCCAAAACTCAAAGCGGAAATAAGCAGATCAAAACTCTTGACAGAAGATGAATTGGAAACACTTGAAAAACTACCAGAACGTATTGCATCACATTTTACTTCCTAAGGAACCTCTTACACACTACTATGTTAAAAGAATATAAAACTATTAAAGAAGTCTTTGGTCCTCTACTTATTGTAGAAGGTGTTGAGGGAGTAACCTACGAAGAACTTGTTGATATTACGCTTGCCGATGGTACGATAAAACGCGGACGCGTACTGGAGGTACATAATGATCGGGCCGTGGTGCAGATGTTTGAGGATACGCGAGGCGTCAATCCAAAAACAGCACGAGCAAAATTTTTAGGGAAGCCAATGATGCTTGGCGTTGCTAAAGACATGCTTGGCAGAGTATTGGATGGTGCGGGAAATCCAAAGGACGGCAAGCCAAAGTTTATTCCGGAAACCAATCTTCCTATTGGAGGCGAACCTATCAATCCGTATTCACGCGATTACCCAAATGACTTTATTCAGACAGGTATTTCCACTATTGATGGTCTCAACACTTTGGTGCGCGGACAAAAATTACCTATCTTTTCAGGTGCAGGATTGCCACATGCGGAAGTTGCGGCGCAGATCGCACGCCAAGCTCGTGTGGCGTCTGAGCAAGAAAGTGAAGATCAAGAACCTTTTGCAGTGGTGTTCGCCGCCATGGGCACCACCTTTGAGGAGGCGGAATTTTTTACCAATGAGTTTAAGAAAACGGGAGCCATTGAACGTGCGGTACTCTTTATGAATTTGGCGGACGATCCGGTTGTTGAGCGTATTACCCTGCCACGCCTTGCTTTAACCACGGCGGAATATTTAGCTTTTGAGAAAGACATGCATGTACTCGTCATTCTGACTGATATTACCAACTATTGCGAAGCGCTGCGTGAAGTTTCTGCCGCAAGAAAAGAGATCCCTGGACGCCGCGGCTATCCCGGATATTTATATACCGATCTCGCAACGCTCTACGAACGCGCGGGACGCATCAAAGGCAAGAAGGGGTCGGTTACCCAAATTCCGATTTTAACCATGCCTGAAGATGATAAGACCCATCCTATTCCAGATCTTACCGGCTATATTACCGAAGGACAGATCATGCTTTCTCGTGATCTCCATCGTAAGGGTATTTATCCGGCTGTTGATGTACTCCCCTCACTTTCTCGTTTGAAAGATAAGGGTATTGGCGAAGGAAAGACGCGTGAAGATCACTCGGGCGTGCTCAATCAGCTCTTCGCCGCATACGCGCGAGGTAAAGAGGCAAAGGAACTGGCCGTTATTTTAGGTGAAGCTGCACTGTCAGACGCTGATAAAAAATTTGCTACGTTTGCAGATAGATTTGAACAAGAGTTCATTCAGCAAGGTGCCAATGACAACAGAACTATTGTGGAAACACTTGATATTGGCTGGAAGCTGATGGCGATCTTGCCACAAGAAGAGTTAAAGAGAGTGAAGTCTGAGCATATTGAAAAGTATCTTCCAAAAAAATAGTGGAGGTCTCTAAAAAACTCCGGATATACTAATTTTTAAGGACTTTTTTCTACAACGATGAAACGAAAAGTGTAGAAATGCAGAGTATTTTAAGCTTTTTGTTGAAGAAGTTGTAGGAAAAAATAGTAAAAAGGAGTGTTGTGTGGAGTTTTTCAGAGGTTCCAGTAGTTACTAAGTTTGTACTATGGCAAATAAGTTACAAGTAAATCCTACGCGTCAAGAACTGTTGAAGCTGAAGGTGAAATTGAAGACGGCAAAGCGCGGGCACAAGCTCTTAAAAGAAAAACGCGATGGCTTGATGAAGGCATTCATGGAGATCATCCGTGAAGCAAAAACGCAGCGTGAAAAAATTGAAGACGTACTCGGCAAAGGATTTAAGGCAATTATTTTTGCGTCAGCCGATATGCGCCCCGAGGTTATAGCCGAAGCTTTAAGCGCGCCAAGCAAAAAAACAACTCTCAAAGCCACTACAAAAAATGTCATGAGCGTACATATTCCTCAATTCACTTTTGAGGAAGATGGTGAACATCTCTGCTATAGTCTTGGAACCACCAGTTCTGAGCTTGATGTTGCTCTTGATATTTTTTCAGAAGCACTAAAAGATTTGATAAGACTTTCTGAGATAGAGCACTCCGCACGACTACTCGCTGCGGAAATTGAAAAAACGAGAAGAAGGGTTAATGCCTTGGAATATGTCTTCATCCCCCACATGATAGAAACCATTAAATATATTTCCGATAAATTAAGCGAGCAGGAACGCGGTACCATATTAACGCTCATGAAAGTAAAGGCGCAAATTGCAGACGCATGAGAACGAAGTACGAAGTAAGAAGTACGGAGAACGAATAAACGAGAGGAGGGCTCTTGTTTTTTTTGAAAGAAAAACCCGTTCCGAGGAACAGGCGTGTTGCAAGGTGAGTAGAGTGTTTTACACAGAAACAGGAGTTCTCTTCTTCTTTTTTGGAAGTTTTTCTAGCTGCGTCTTGGAAAGAAGTTTGTAGTCAGGTGTATCCTTTATCTCAACGAAATGCTCTACGCCACTTGCGTCACGCACACGGTACGCCGGGAACGGTTCATGGTGTTTCGCCCCTGAGTCCTGAGGGTATACATTTCGAACCATAACACAATCAAGTACTTCCGCAGATTGCCCCAGTAATGCGCGCTGCAACTTTTCGTCTTCGGGCACCAAATACAAACAATCTGTTTCAAAAAACATAGTTCATCTCCCTTGAAAAGACCAATACTCCGTTAATAATATAAGGATAGTATAGTAAGTGCACTCTCCTGTCAACACGGACATCCACCTTCTTATTCCTTTCTCCCTACTTCGTACTCCCTATTTTTTCGTACATCTCAAGTGTTTCTTTTGCTGTTTTTTTCCAACTAAACCGTTGGGCACGAGCATAACCTTTTTCAGTAAGCCGCTTCCGTAAGTCATCATCCGTACAAATCTTTATAATACCCCCTGCAATTACCGCAACATCATAGGGATCAACATAGTGCGCGCACTCGCATGCCGTTTCAACAAGTGAAGATGTATCAGAGATAAGTACAGGCACTTTATTTGCCATAGCCTCAAGTACCGCTATGCCAAAACTCTCATAAATTGAAGGGAAAATAAACGCATGCGCATTTTTAAAAAGTGCGTTTAAATGTTCCGGCGGAACATAACCGATAAACTGCACATCTTCTTTGAGTTGATGATCATTCACAAACCGTCGGTACTGGCTCGCCATCCAGCCATCTTTTCCTCCGATCACCAACTTCAAATCACGCAAGCCTTGATGGTCTTTTGCACGAGCAAATGCTTCAAGCAATCGCGTCAAGTTTTTACTCGGTTCCAACGTACCAAGAAAGAAGAGATACTCCCCCTTAATATCATATGTTTTAAGGATGTCTGCTGCTTCTCGTTCATCACAACCTTCAAAAAAACGTTCGTCAATGCCGTGCGGCACTATGGTAATTTTTTTCTCGGGAACTTTGTAGACGTTCATTGCGTCTTTTTTCGTACTTTCCGATACGGAAATAATCGCATCAGCTTTTTTCGCAATAAAAGGACGAAGTCTTGCGCGAACGCGCTCATATTTTGAAAACAGATGCGGATGTTTAAAAATTGCAAGATTGTCCACCGTGATGATCGTTTTTCCACTATAGCTTAAAGGAACGCTTCCAGCGGGTGAGTGATACACATCCAGTTTTTCCCGCGCAATAACCGCGCTTGCCAACATGTGAGCATAAGCGACCGGCATATATTCTTTATAATGCGAAAAGGGGAAATAAACAATTTTACTATTTTCTCTTGTGAGTTTTTCTACATCTCGCTTGCGTACGCGCCAGTCAAAAAACAGCACATACTCATTGTTATGATCCATGTCCAACAAATGACGAATCAACTGGTAAGTATAATGTCCTGTACCGGCCGCTTCTCCTTTTGTCGGATTGAGAATAGTTCGTGCATCAATGCCAATTTTCATAGTTATATGAGGTCAAAAAAACCCTGTTTCTACAGGGGTGTGGAGAGACAATAAACACGTTTTCCATACATGCACACCTCTGCGGATGCTCTACTTGGATATGAAGTGTACCATCAACAGTACCAACTGTCAAACCCCCGTTCTCTCTCATGTCAAATGCGACATTGAGGCAAATTCAGCAGGTGTTTTCAT
>CAZZDA010000025.1:0-4479 GCA_964652585.1 uncultured Gammaproteobacteria bacterium
CCGATTCAACGGAAAACGCAAAAGAAGAAATAAAACGTTTTTTCAAAGAAGAGGAGTTATTTGATTATAAGCCTATTAATCTTCAACTTATTTATAGTACAGATGAGTTAGAGTAGGAACCTCTGAAAAACTCAGTACACGCTAATTTTTAAGGATTTTTTTCTGCAACGATGAAGAAGAAATTGTGGAAATACAGCGTAACTGAGATTTTTTCTGAAGAGGTTGCAGGAAAAAATAGTAAAAAGGAGTGTTGTGCGGAGTTTTTCAGAGGTTCCAGTAGCCTGTTGATAACCTTTATTTGACACCTGCAATACATTTGTTATACTGTGTGCATATGAGTTTTATTCTCCTCAATCTTGCATTGGTGGTAGTGGTAAGCGCCTTGGTAGTAGGCGTAAGCTTGCTGGTGCGAGGAGGGCAGAGAGACTTGTAGAAAGTTACCTATAACAAGAAATCAAGCCCCTTCTCCATGAAAGAGAAGGTTTTTTAATAGAGAATAAATGAAAGTTTCGCAACATCCTAAGCGAAGTTTCCGTTTGCTCTTTACCCTTGAGCTTAGCGCCCGTTCTCGTTTGGTTAGTAACCATAAACCTTTCGGGAGACATGTATACCACGTGTTTGGGCGCATAGCTCTCTATTTTGTCGGAGGCATCTTGGATTCATAAGATATGGGCCTTACAAGCTCACCATCTTACGTGCTTGACTACCAAGGATAGCACAGTGAACTCTAAGATGCCTTCGGCAAACCACTTTATTGAAGGGGGTTGTTGTGGATACAGGAATGGAAGAAATGCACGTATCGGCGGTTCAGAAGAAAAGACAAGGTTGGCAAACAGAAATGGAGTATATAACGGAAAAATTCTCTCGGGCAACCGAAGGAAAGCAGGAAAAACTCTATTACCGATACACGCAATTACAACAATTGCTCAGTAGCACACCTATTCCTTCTTGGTAGGTGCCACTCTCTTTTTTGATGGGATTCAACCCCCATCTTTTTTTACAAAATTAATATCCGACTTGCGAAGTCGTACATATTGACATATCGGTTGTAGACGATCTATACTTCTTATTATGAGCTATAAATATATGACAATAACAAGCTGGTGGTACTTCCTGTGAGAGGAGATTTGTTTAGCGTACAGAAAGAAATTTGTTCAAAACACTTCTCCAAAGGGAGTTTTTTGTTTTTTGAAGTTGCTCTTTTCTCAGAGACTGTTTACAAAGTCATGCCGTGCCTAAAATTGCAAAATTTCGAGTGAAAACCGTGAAAGACGAGGAAGAATATCGAGATATTATGACGAGTTTTGAACGGTTTGCAACGGAAATTTTGCGGTTTTGGCCGGCAAGCGTATTTTTTATATATTTTGCGGTGAGTTTTTAAACAGTCTCTCACAAAAAGGGGTGTCCTATGAAAGAAAAATGTAAACATAGAGGATGCAAGGGAGTTATGAAAAAACGAGTGAAAGGTAGGACAGGTTTTGGACAAGAAGTAAAAATAGTGCTTGTGTGTTCTGTATGTGGAGCTGAGGTAAAGGATTGTGCGTACAAGTAGAGTTTTTTTGTTCTTTGTTGTTTCTTGAGGGGCGGTATCAGTATACTGACTCCTCTTTTTTATGGTATACTATATGTATGACTGGTAAAAAACAAGTAAAAAAGCCAAAAGCATGGGTGGTAACCGTAGATATGGGATACGGACATCAGCGTGCAGCGTATCCTTTGCGTCACTTGGCGTATCGTGGCAGCATAGTGAATGCAAACACCTATGCCGGTATCCCGCATAAAGATAGGAAAATTTGGAAACAAAGCCGAGAAATGTATGAGAAAATTTCTCGTTTTAAAAAAATACCACTCGTAGGTAATGCGGCATTTGCAATATTTGACACCTTTCAAGCTATTGAGCCATTTTATCCGAAGCGTGATCTGAGTAAACCAACGTTGCAATTGCGTCAGGTGTACGGACTTATTCATAAAGGGTGGGGAAAGGCGCTTATACAAAAATTGGGAAAAAATCCATTGCCGCTTATTACCACATTTTTTATACCTGCGTACATGGCGGAAGAGCATGGCTATCCCGGAGATATCTATTTGGTGGTGTGTGATGCCGATGTGAGCCGAGCGTGGGCGCCGCTCAAACCGAGAGATAGCCGTATACACTATTTGGCGCCAAGTAGGAGAGTGGTAGAGCGTCTCCAGCTCTACGGTGTGCCAAAAGAACGCATCTCCTACACCGGTTTTCCTTTGCCTCTTGAAAATATTGGCACCCGCAAAAGAGTCTTTCTCAAGAGCGCTGTAAGTAAACGTATAGGCAATTTGGATCCCAGGTCAGTGTATAGAAAACAGTATCATGCAACGCTTGCTGAACATATGGGGAAGAATACAATCTCTAAAAAGACCATAAAACCGCTGACGCTCATGTTTGCGGTTGGTGGTGTTGGCGCGCAGAGAGAATTAGGAGCTCAGATCATAGAGAGTCTGCGGAGTGAATTGGGTAAAGGAAAGGTGCGGCTCAATCTTGTCGCTGGCGTACATAATGATGTGAATCGTTTTTTTAAAAAGACGCTTGCGAACAATGGATTGAGTAATCGTATAGGAAAAAACATTTCAATTATCTATGCGGAAACGAAAAATACTTATTTTACAAAATTTAATCATGCATTGCGGACAACCGATATTCTCTGGACCAAACCGAGCGAACTTTCTTTTTATTGCGCTTTAGGCCTCCCTATTATTATCGCGCCACCCATAGGATCGCAAGAAAAATACAACCGCAAGTGGCTTAAATCAATAGGCGCCGGTATGGATCAGGAAGATCCTCACTATACCAATGAATGGCTTTCTGATTGGGTTAATTCCGGCTGGTTCGCCGAAGCCGCAATGCAAGGGTATTTAGAGGCACAACAGATGGGAGTATATAATATCGAAGAGGTGCTTTTGTGCAACGGTAGTTAATCTTTTATGTGTATTGTGAAAGAATGCCAAATAACAAAATCCAAATGTCAAATCAATGTCCAATGACTCAAGCTCAAATTTGGTCATTTAGATTTAGGATTTTATTTGACATTTGAGCTTTGAAATTTGACATTTACTACTTCTATGCTTTGGTTCTCTGTAGCGCTCACCGCCTATTTTCTTCTGGGTATTGCGGCGCTCATAGACAAGTTGATCGTTACGAAGTATCTCACAAGCCCTCGTGTCTACATGTTTCTCGCAAGTGTTTTGGGGGTTTTTGTCGTTCTCTTAGCACCATTTGGATTAGAATGGCCCGGTTGGGAATTGCTGCTGCTTGATGGTACGGCAGGAGCATTTTTTAGTATAGGACTCTTCTTTTTTTATGTCGCGTTAACTCGTGGAGAAGCATCGCGCGTCGTATCCTCAACAGATGGATTGGTACCGCTTGTTACACTTGTTCTCGCGTACTTTTTTTTGCAAGAGCAGCTTACTTTTTCACAGCTCATTGCCTTCCTCTTGCTTGTAAGCGGTACCGTAGTCATTGCTCATGCCGGGAGTAGGGGAAATATTTTTTTGCGGTGGGTATCGCGTATAGGGAAACATAAAGGTGGAGCGGGGAAGTGGGCAGTACTTGCGGCAGGTGCTTTTGGAACGTCTTTTCTGCTCTCAAAAATCGTCTATGAGACACAGTCATTTATCAGTGGAATGATTTGGATCAGGCTTGGAGGAGCGCTTATGGTGATGCCCTTGCTGTTATTGCCGCAATTTCGCATGGAGTTGAAGAAAAATTTTACACAAGGACGTAGAGCAACTGCAAATACAAAAATAGTGCTCCTAGGGCAAGGAGCAGGTGCTACCGGCGTGTTATTGCAAAATTATGCTATTGCACTGGGAAGTGTGGTGTTGACCACGGCTCTCCAAGGATTAAAGTATGTCTTCCTGTTCCTCTTTATTGCTCTTCTAGGTAAAAAATACAAACAATTGCGTGAAAATATGCAAGGAACAATATTGGCACATAAGATCATTGCACTTGTCCTTATTATTGCAGGTCTCGCGCTACTTTCTTTTACATCTTAAATTCTTTTTCTTATGATCTCTCTTTCTTATCTCATCTATCTCTTCATTCTTGCCTTATTGCTTGCGCTACTTGAGGTACAGATAGAAGGAAAGCATGGCTGGGCATTGAATTTACCTACGTGGCGTCCGCATAAAAGCAGGTGGTACACGCGATGGTATGCGCGCGTGATGGGCGGTAAAGAACTGACAGGCTATCATCTAGCCATGTTTGGATTTGTGTTGGCACTCTTGCATTTTCCGTTTTTTGTGGGGCTTTCGTGGTCATGGCAGGCAGAGTTATGGACGATCTCACTCTTTTTCTTGTTTGATATTTTGTGGGATTTTTTGTGGTTTATTCTGAACCCGCATTATGGGCTTCACCGTTTCAAAGCTTCCTATATTTCCTGGCATAAAAAATGGACAGGACCCTTGCCTTTGGATTATGTATCGGGAATACTACTTTCTTTTGTGCTG
>CAZZDA010000025.1:4579-14058 GCA_964652585.1 uncultured Gammaproteobacteria bacterium
GACAGGACCCTTGCCTTTGGATTATGTATCGGGAATACTACTTTCTTTTGTGCTGTTGTTACCCATCGCACTCTCTGATACATATATACTTTTTGAGTGGGTGCAAATGGTACTCACATGGTCTGTTCTTTTGGCGGTAGTAACGCTTATGGGAATTGGTGTAAAAAAAATTCGTACAATGGATTGACTTCTTTTGAATTACAAAGCTCGTTAGTTTGTCATTCCCGCGAAGGCGGGAATCCACAAAAATGTTAGTGTCATAGGATTCCCGCCTTCGCGGGAATGACATGGGAATAAGTATTTCATAAACCATCCAGACTTATAAAGTCGTTAGCGAAATATGTTCAGTCAAAAAAAACGTAGAAAAAAAATAGCAATAAGAATTATTTTCATATTGACTGTATGTGCGCTATTGTATGCTTCGCTTTTTCTTTTTGATTTTTCAAAAAAGAGCATCACCTGGGGCGTGACGTTCTCTAAGCCATTTGCCGAAAAACTGGGACTTAGTTGGCAAGAGGTTTATGTGGCAATGCTTGATGATCTTGGTGTACGCTCTGTTCGTGTAAATACGTACTGGGATGAGATAGAGCGTCAAGAAGGCGTGTATGATTTCACCGACTATGATTGGCAAATAGAGGAAGCGGCAAAAAGGGGAGTGAGCGTAGTGCTCATTATTGGCAGAAGAACCGCACGTTGGCCGGAATGCCATGATCCATCGTGGCTCAAAGAGTTATCTGAAAAAGAGAAGCGTAAAAAAGTGCTGCGTATCTTGGAAGAGGAAGTGCGACATTTTCAGCAGTATGAAAATATTGTGTGGTGGCAGGTAGAGAATGAACCTTTGCTTTCGTTGTTTGGTGAATGTACGGGATTAAGCCGCGAATTTTTACAAAGAGAGGTTGCACGCGTGCAAGCGCTTGATAAACGTCCTGTCATGGTAACTGATAGCGGTGAATTAAGTTTGTGGTTGCGTACGGGAAGTGTGGCTGATATTTTAGGTGCGACTCTTTATAGGCGTGTATGGAATCCCTACATGGGTCATGTCAGCTACTTCTTGCCGCCGGCGTATTATACCTTTCGCGCGTGGGTTGTGGAAAACTTTTATGGTGTGGACAGAGTTATTATCTCGGAACTGCAGGGCGAGCCGTGGGGTGCGCAACAAAAGGAGTTGCCGGACCTCACTTTGGACGAACAATTTACCTCGTTTGATATTGAGAGATTTCAAAATACACTTCTGTTTGCAAAAAAGACCGGATTTTCCGACATCTATATTTGGGGAGTAGAGTGGTGGTATTGGCTAAAAACAGAGAAAAACGATCCATCTTTTTGGAACGAAGTGAAAAAACTCTTTTAGCGTATTATGTGCGAAGCTCGGCTTCGCACAGTTGACATACCATCACTTATCCACAGAACCAAAAAAAAAAAACACTTTGAGAGAACTGGATATTCATGGTATAATCTACTCAATCTTATCCACAAAAAACATCATCAAAGATGTTTAAAACACATAAAAAAACACGAAAAAATTCTCGCGCTTCTTCGCTCGTGCCGGCAGCCATGCTTGTCGTGCTCTTAAGCGTCTCTCTCCTCGCTCCCGCCCCTACGAACGCGGGATTTTTTAGTACCTTTGTCCAAGATTGGAAGAGCATGGTTGCCACCATGACCCAAAAAAGCCTTAGTCTCTTCTCGAGAGAGCCTCAAGTAACTATTCTTCAACAAGATACTTCTCCTCCAAACACAACAAAACCTTCGCCCACCCAAAAGAAAAAAAACACTCCCACCCCTACTTTCACCCAAACAGCTCTTCCTCGTAGTCAACCAACCCTCACGACAACTAAGCAACCTCAAACAACACTTTCTCCCATAGATCAAGGAGTTATCTCTCGCCTTGAAGCCTTAGAAGTGCAAATAGCGGCAGTACTCAAGACTACTGAGCAAACAACCAACACTACCACTACAACAACCAACACCTCAAACACTCCAACCCCACCCCTTCCTCCCACCATAGACACCTTCTCCAACACAGAGCAAGATATCTTAAACACTGCTTTCGCCCATACCGCCAAATCACACGCAACGCTCTCCAGCCAACTCAATAACAACTACAAAACCCTTGAATCCTACGTCAACCGACAAATACAAAATAGTGCCAATACCCAAGCCATTACCGTCATAGGACCCTCAAACACTATTCCTACCTTAGATGCTATTCTCACCAAAGGAAGTACCGCAACAAAAGCAGTCACCTTTCAAGGAGGCGTCACCTTTGACAGCGCCGCCACCTTCTCTAACACTACCGTCTTCACGGGAAGTTCCACCTTTGACACTAATACCTTAACCATAGACGCTGCCAATAACAGAGTGGGCATTGCCACTACTACCCCAACCGATACCTTCTCCCTTAATGGTCCCGCATATCTCTCCCAAATAACCGCTCCCGCCAATACCACAAACAGACTCTATAACAATGCAGGAAGCCTCTACTGGGCGGGAAGTCTCATCGGAGGGGCTTCAACAGGCAATTGGACCACTGATGGCACTCATGTCTACAGAACCACAGGAAATGTAGGTATTGCTACCACCAGCCCCTATGCCAAACTCTCTGTATCAGGCAATGCCGCCATAGACGGCACCCTAACCGCTTCAACCTTCACCGCAACCTCAACCACCGCGACCAGTACCCTCCTGTCTCTCACCGCAACCAATCTGGAAGCAACCGGAAACGCCATATTCAACACCATAACCTCCGGCATCTGGCAAGGCACGGCGATCGCAGACGCCTATCTTACTAAAACAGGCGACTGGACGGGCACGTTTGACGGTCAGGAAGGATCCTACTACCAAAACGCCAACAATCTCACCAACTTCGGCAACCCTTTCTACACCTACTTTAACGCCACCACCACCGACGCGCTCTCGGAAGGCGCAACAAATCAATACTGGACAAACACCAGATTTGACAATCGTCTTTCCGCGACCACAACCCTGCCAAATTTGACCACCCTTGCCAATCTTGCGACCATAGGCACCATAACCTCGGGAACATGGAACAGTACCGCCATAGACATTTCCGACTATACCAACCTTACCGCCGGCACCAACATCACGCTCTCAGGAGACACCTTAAACGTGGATGACGCTTTCCTTTCAAACACCGGCGACACCGCGACCGGCAACTACACTTTTGACACCGACACGCTCACCATAGACGCGACGAATAACAGAGTGGGGATAGGAACGGCAAGTCCGGGATCAAAACTGCATATTGTAGGTACAGAAAGTACGGGCGGGTCCGCAGGATTTACCACATTGACGGTCTATGATGATACAAGCCAAACAACGGGCGTTGGCGGACGTATAATATTTGGGAGTAAATACAACGATGCCGGCGCGTATACCGTGGGCGCGGGTGTTGCGGTGGAAAAAGAAAACGCAACGTCCGGAAACTATGACTATGGATTATCATTCTTTACCCGCTTGACGGGAGGTTCTACCTTAACCGAACAAATGAGAATTACCTCTTCCGGCAATGTCGGCATTGCCACCACCTCACCGTATGCAAAATTGTCAGTCGCAGGACAAGTGGTGGGTGAATACTTTACGGCGACGAGTACGAATGCGACGTCAACCTTCAACGGAGATGTGCAATTCGCAAACAACCCATCCGCATTGGCGTCCGCAAATTACCCCTTACAATTTTTATCGGGAGTGGCAGATGGAGGCAGCGCGGTTGGCTATGTTTTTGATACAACAAACACCCTTTCAACTTCGGGATCCATAACGCATAGCTTTAGAAATAGCGGCACGGAACTTTTTAGTTTCCGCCAAGATGCTAACAGGGGCAGTGAAATCCTGAAAGACGGTAATGTGTTCATTCACAAAAGCCAAGGAACGAACAGTTTATTTATTGGCCTCAATTCCGGACAGACGAGCACAGGGGACGCTAGTCTAGGCATAGGAGATAATACCTTGTCAAATCAGACAAGCGGTTTTTTCAATGTCGCTATCGGGTATCAAGCAATGGAGAACATGACAACCGGAACGAGAAATTACGCGATTGGAAGACAGTCTTTACGATACAATGAGACCGGAACGCAAAACACCGTCTTGGGAGATGTGGGTGGTTTAGGCTCATTTGGCGCCAGTAATTTCAGTAATACAACCTTGGTTGGATTTCAAGCCGGCATGTCATTATTAACCAATGGCAACTATAATACCTTTATTGGCAATGTAGCGGGTAAATTTGTCACCACGGGAACACGAAACGTTCTCATCGGCTATCAGGCAGGATTTGGGATGACTACAGGCAGTAACAACATTATGATTGGTGATAGAATAGGAGACAATCTCACCACCGGCGCAAACAACATCATCCTCGGCTACGACATAGACGCGCCAAGCGCCACCAGCGCCAACACTTTAAACATCGGCAATCTTCTCTACGGCACGGGAATTGACGGCACGGGTACAACTATAAGTAGTGGGAATATTGGTATTGGTACCACTACTCCAACCGCGAAACTAGAGATTTCCGGTACAACGCCTATGGTGAATGTATATGATGCCGCTAATTCTGCTGCTGATATAAAGATTGGAGCGGTCACGCCCGGGGGAGGTTTGTATTATCCAGGTGTTTGGTTTAGACAAAGTGCACCGGATGTGACGAATTATGCATTTTTAGCAGATGGAGACAACACCACTATATTTAATACTCCGTCAGGAAAAGATATGCGTTTTAGAGTAGGAAATGCTAATAAAATGATACTGCAATCAACCGGCAATCTTGGCATTGCCACCACCTCACCGTATGCAAAACTCTCCATAGAACATACTGCAGGAAGTGTACCCTTCGCCATAGGCTCTTCCACCGCCTCAACCTTGCGTGTGGATGCCGCGGGAAGCCTTATCGTTGGCGCGCCAACGGGAGGCGGTAAGGGGTATGGTACGATTAATGCAGGTGCGGTCTATGATGACAACACGCTTTTGACCGACTACGTCTTTGACAAATACTATGACGGAACAGTGCTGCCCGAAGACGAAGAGCTCCACGGTGATTACACCATGCTCACGCTCACCGAGATGGAAGACTTTGTACAAACAAACCGACATTTACCTACCATTACCGGTAGAGACGAGTGGGTGGCTCTTGGCGGCATTTCACTCGGGCGGCTCGCAACTCAATTATGGGAGACTGCTGAAACAAACTCACTTTATATTTTGGAGCTTAATAAAAAAATTAGCGATCTGGAAATGAATTTACAGAGTACATCTATTGCGGACGGCAGCGGCGGATCATATTCATTATTAGATGGACTCAAAGAGTGGGGCGTGGTGTTAAAACAAGGATTAGTGAACGTGAAACAGCTGGTAACGGGCGAGCTCAAAATTGAGCAGGAGCAAAATACTGACAAGCCGACTATAGGTGAAGGGCTTGTGCGCGCGGGTCAAGACAGAGTGTTTATTTCCAGTAAGGCGGTACAACAAGGATCGCGCATATTTGTAACGCCGGCGTTACCCGTGTCTATTGCGGTGAGTGAAAAACAGGGCGGTGTTGGGTTTATGGTACAACTGGAAACAAATGCTGCGCAAGACGTGAAGTTTGACTGGTGGATTGTGCAGACGAGCGTGGCGCAACAGGAAGTAGTGGTTGAGCCGACGCCCGATCCTGCGCCACAGCCCACACCTGATCCTACCCCTGATCTAGAACCTGATCCCGATCCTGCAGCAGAAGAACCCACGCCGGAAACTGAACAACCTGTAGATACTACTGATGTACCAGCCGAAGATACGCTAACAGATACGCAGCTGACAGAGGAACCACAACCAAGTACGGAAGAATCTGTACCAACTGAAGAAACCGCACCGGCTGTTGTAGAAGAAACGCCTGTTGTCGAAACTACGGATCCGCCAAGCGGAGAAGTGGTAGAAGAACCGGTTGTAGTGGCGGAATCGGGTGGCGGCACTGAAGAAAATGGAAATATTTAAACAGGGAAGTATTTAAAGATTTAAGGATAGAAACATGAAAGCAATTAAACTTTTAAATCTTTAAATACTTAAATATTATTCTATGGCAACGGTGGAAAGGTTTGAGGATTTATTATGCTGGCAGAAATCACGTGAACTAACAAAAGAAGTATACAAAACATTTCGCGAATGCAAAGACTATGGATTTAAAGATCAGATTCAACGAGCGTCCATTTCAGTCATGTCCAACGTGGCAGAGGGATTTGAGAGCGGCACGAAGCCGGGATTTCTGAATTATTTGTACATTGCAAAAGCATCAGCCGGAGAAGTACGGGCACAACTCTACGCCGCAAGCGACATTGGATACATAAACGTTGAAGAATTGAAATATTTAAGGGGATTGGCAGAGAGTTGTTCGCGATTGATCGCAAGTTTTATTAGAAAGTTAAAAACCTCTGAAGTAACCGGATCACAATACAAACGAGAAAAAACAAAATCACAATTGGCAGAGGAAGCGTTTGACGCGAAATTGCAAGCGGATCTAGCTGAGCATTTGCCGCATATTTATGGGAAAAAGAAGAAGTAAAATTGAAACATTTAAAAATTAAAGCAACAAAAATGTAACCATTTAAATATTCTGCAATCTTTCAATATTTGTTTTTTGAATGTTGGAACCTCTCTTCAATCTTTAAATCCTTACATGCTTCAATATATTGTTTTGTGGCAGTATATGATCTCAAATCTTGCATTAAAAAAGTTGGAACGGCTATTGCTAATTACTTTGATTCTTGGCGGTTTTTATTATCTCTATACTATCTATGCAAGCGGCGCTGCAACCGTGAACAAAACGAACGAGTATTCTTTAACCGACGGACTCACCGGCCACTGGACATTTGACGGTCCGGATATGGTAAGCAATGTTGCTGATGTATCGGGCAATAATTATGATGGTTATTTACGAAATATTACTTCAACTACGACTGCCCCCGGTGTTATTGGACAAGCGCTCACTTTTGACGGCACAGATGATTATGTGGATACGAACACTGCCTATACCAATTTTTTAAGTACAAGCTTAGGCACGATTTCTGCATGGGTTCGTCCTACTGGAGCGGCAGACACAGCTACAGCTGGAGCTTATTGGGATGGGCAGAACGCGGTAGCAAGCGGAGGAGTCTTTTCCGGTCTTGGTATTTCTCGTGCTGATATATCAGGTGAAGGAGATAAAATATGGGCATATAATGAAGATGCATTTGGTGTGTTTGATGCGGTTGGCACTTCGTACAATGTGAATGAATGGACGCATATTATATGGATGCATTCAGGCGGTAATCTTTCTCTTTACAAAGACGGTGTGTTGGTTGGTTCAATAGCAAGTGGTAATACAGTAGTAGGGACAGGTGATCTTTTAATAGGAGAAACATGGGAAGGAACCGCTACCTATTGGTTGGGTGATTTAGACGACATCCGTACCTACAACCGTGCGCTCTCTGCAGATGAAATCACTCAACTTTACAATCAAGGTGCGGCGAAGTTCAACAAAACACCGGACAATATACTTACCACAGGACTTGTCGGCCACTGGACCTTTGACGGTCCGGATATGATAAATACTATAGCAGATGTTTCAGGTAATAATAATCATGGGAGTCCCACGGTCGCTACAACAACCACTATCGGGAGGATAGGGCAAGGTTATCTTAATGATGGAAGTAACAATGAAATCAATGTTCCACACAGCGCGAGCCTTGACTTAAATGATACGGTTTCCGTTGCGTTTTGGTATAAGCACGACGGTTCAAGTGGTTTGTATGGTGGCGTATTACAAAAGTTGATAGGTAGCACTGCCGGTTATGCGATAACCAAAAAGCCGACAAATGAGGTCTATATTAGGATAGATACCTCAGGAGGTATTAATCAAACAATAGGAGATATTAACAGTGTTGACGATGGTAATTGGCATCATATTGTTTGGGTATTAGATAGTGGTACGCGTAAAGGATATCGGGATGGAAGTATTGTGGTGGATAATACATATAATCATGGAACCGGACTTTCTGCTACAGTTGATGTACGTATGGCATCAATAAATCTTATTAGCTCGCTTGACGACGTTCGCGTCTACAACCGCGCACTGTCAGCAGATGAGATTACCCAACTCTACAACATGGGAAGGTAGCTTAAACTCACGACATCCGATGTCGTGAGTTATTCAAGAGTGATATATTCTAGATCAGCAAAGCCAATTCCTTTTTTCGCCTCTTCTTCCATACCCTCAAGCCGTTTTTTCAACACATGTTCATAACCGCCCTCACTTTCAAAATAGCCGTTCAAAAACTCTCTTTGGGTTACTGACGAAAAATTTTTTTTACCTAAATAGTCTAGATGACTACTCCAGCGATAAGATTCTAGAAAATCTATTGTTTTTTGTATATTTTCTATTTTCCACTCTCTCCATCCCGGTGTAACAAGATCTAGCGGGTTGAGGTGAATATAGAAAGGAAGGTGCGTGAAGTGCGCTTCACTATCTATAAGTACCGACTTATACCTTCCCTCAAAGAGCGCACCAGTTCTCTCATATTTTTTATTAAAGTATTTTGCATAACCCATGTTCAGTTTTTTCATAAAACGAGGGATACCATCTTCTACCACCGGTTCTAGTAGCAGGTGGTAGTGGTTGGGCATCATACAGAAAGTATGGATATGCACGAGTAATTTTCTTGGCTTTCTCTCAAACTCACGACATCCGATGTCGTGAGTTTGAAGCGAATGATTAAAGAAGAAAAAATTTGACGAAACATTCTCCTCATTGTTAAATTCAAACAAATCATGAATAAAACGATAATGATCTCGTTTGTCAAGAAAAATTTTTCTTTTATCAACACCTCTATTAAGAATGTGGTGCAGTTGGGACATAGTTTATCGAAATAAAAAGTCTATGGTAATAATACGTTGATATAGAACATATGTCAAAACTCACGACATCGGATGTCGTGAGTTTATTTATTTAGAGAAATGTGGTATACTTCCATGCGTTTTCTACTGTATTTATTGTCCATAATCAATAAGTAAAATCTATAATGTACGTGCTTTCGGATACATGGCAGAGGTTAAAGACGTTGACGGGAATATTCTTGCGGCAGCGGTTTTTTTTGTGGAATAGTATATGGAGCGTTGGTGTTATTGTAGTGAGTATCTTGCTTATTTATGTGAGTATGCGCCTACACGGTGAAGAGGTAATTCTCCACTACACCGTCTATTTTGGCACAGATTTTATTGGCTCGTGGTATAGGCTTTTTAAATTACCGCTCATTGGATCTTTGCTCTTCGTGGTACATACGGGACTTGCATTGCTTTTTTTTCAGACAGAGCGTATATTAAGTCAATTGCTGGTTATGGTATGTTCCGTGCTGGTGGGGGTGCAGGGTATAGCGGCGCTCTTGCTGGTTTTGGCAAATTAGTAGAAGGCTCTAGACTAGCAAACAATCTGGTATACTACCATTTGTATGCTAAAGAGA
>CAZZDA010000026.1:0-13111 GCA_964652585.1 uncultured Gammaproteobacteria bacterium
ATGGGTAAAGCATCATAATTATACCGTATCTGTTCCATTTCCTTTATATAACAACTCACCCGAGTGGGATTTTTTTTACCATATATGCTACCCTATATTCGTACCAAAGCTCCTATGCTCAATATTGCCATTCTCGCAGGAGGCAACTCATCTGAACGAGACATCTCTCTTAAAAGCGCTCAAGAAGTACGCGATCATCTTAATACTCAAAAATACAAGATATCTTTTTTTGATTTTCCAAAAGATATACCTGACTTTCTTGCACGCTACAAAGATATTGACGTGGTTCTTCCTATTTTCCATGGGCATGGAGGTGAGGACGGTACGATCCAAGGATTTTTAGAAACACTTGGCGTGCGATATGCGTTTTCCGGTGTTGCCGCGCATGCTCTGGCACTTAACAAACACTTTACAAAGATCTTTTTTGAAAACATTGATATTCCTACAGCATCAAGCATAGTCCTTCAAAAAAATAGAATAATTCCCGACACTATAGAACTTCCTGTTGTTATCAAGCCCGTACATGGCGGTTCCAGTATTGGTATAAGCTTAGCTCGCACAGCACAAGAGCTGCAGAAAGGTGTTGACGAAGCACGTATATTAGAAGATGAAGTACTTATAGAAAAATATGTAGTAGGAGAGGAATATACGGTTGCGGTACTTGGCAACGAACATCCGGAGGCACTTCCTGTTGTTTCTATAAAGCCGAAAAACAGCTTTTTTGATCTGGAAGCAAAGTACGATGCGACACTTTGCGCAGAAATATGCCCCGCGCCTATGAGGAAATCACTGGCACAAAAACTACAAGACTTGGCATTAAAGGCACATGCAGGACTTGGCTGCCGCGGTGTATCTCGTACTGATTTTATTGTTACCAAGGGCAACAAATTCTATGTACTGGAAACAAACACTATTCCCGGACTTACCAAAGAATCGTTACTCCCCAAAGCGGCTCAAGCAGCAGGGTATTCTTTTCCGGAATTATTGGATAAAATAATTACACTGGCTATGCGATAGCCGATGCCGCTTGCGATAATTATAGTTTTGTTGTAAGTTGTTGGTTGTGAGTTGTAAGTTTTATGGGCATATAGCTCAGCTGGTTAGAGCGCCACGTTGACATCGTGGAGGTCTCTGGTTCAAATCCAGATATGCCCACCAGCACTTGACAAAAGCCAGTACTTGATGTATAGTAACGTTTCGTGTAATATATAGACATGAGAAAATACAGTAATAAATAAATGAAGTTCCTTGAAAATTAGGTTAGGAAAACAGCAAGAGCTGTGGCAGAGAGAAGATATATGAAATAATGTCGTTCCGCACTCCCATACACAAACGTCTAAGCGTCGTGATGATGGGCAGATGATGCGGGATCTACAAAAATCCCTCCAATTCAGACGAGGGAATGACAAAGTGTCTTTTCTCTGCCATTGCTCTTGCGACAGAGCCAACGAAACAGAATCTGTCGCTTCAACCGCAAAACCGAAAGGTAGAAAGGAGGAAACGGACATTGAAGACGATTTGAGCGCCCTGAACGACGGCGTGAACATGGCAAGAAGGAGTAATCCACTTGCTACGGGCTTAATTTTTAAGTGGTACAACAACCCGCCCGAAATAGTCTGTCCGGTGGACGGGAAACCGAGTGTGTTCAATGAGAATGCACGCTAAGAATCAGCAAACCTGTCGGGGAATGATAGCTCCTCGTAAGGAGCGCGTCTTGCGCTAGGAGCAACGCGTGCTCCATCACGAATGCACTTGCAAGATTGTGCCCTAAAGCTATCATTCCCCGGCAGGTCACGCCGCCCCTACCTAACCCTAACGTAACCCGGCGGTAGGTGCCGCCCGTCAAGAAAGGAGCTATCAACGCTCCCCACGACGGGCAGCCCTACCGCTCCTGACCAAGCTCTTTATTCAGCCGGAGAAACCGACAACTGTACTAAAATATTCAGTCGGCGCAACTCCGGCAACACCCTTGAGATACTTGCGGCACGCAATATAAATAATTTCGCCACAAGTCTTCTCAAGGGCTTGTTTTTTTACAACATCTGTCATTCCCGCGAAGGCGGGAATCTACATAAATATTGGTGTCATGGATTCCCGCCTTCGCGGGAATGACAAAGCAACGTATGTTTCATATTAGGCATTGCATGTTCCCTATTTTAAGATTTGTGCTAAGCTATACCCATGAAATCCACTTCTCTCATTATTATTAAAAAACTGCAAAAAGCCGGATTTGCCGCGTATTGGGCCGGCGGCTCCGTGCGCGATATGCTGCTTTCCAAGCAACAGAAGAAAAAATGGGAGCCTAAAGATTTTGACATCGCAACATCCGCCACACCCGATGAGATAGAGAGCCTCCTCCCCAAAACCTATCCGGTTGGCAAGCAATTCGGCGTTATTCGCGTACTCCATAAAGGACACGAATTTGAGGTCGCAACTTTCCGCTCGGACAGCGGATCAACCGACGGCAGACGACCAGATGCCGTGCTCTTTACCAATCCAAAAGAAGATGCCAAGCGGCGCGACTTTACCATAAACGGACTTTTTTACGATCCTGTAAAAAAGAGGTTGTTTGACTATGTTGACGGGCAAGAAGATATGCGTCTCGGACTTGTTCGTTTTATCGGAAAACCGGCGGAGCGTATCAAAGAAGATAAGCTGCGCCTCTTGCGCGCCGTACGATTTAAAAACGCATTGAATTTTCAATACCACCCGGCTACCTATAACGCCATCAAAAAACATACAAAAGATATTTCTGTTGTTTCAAAAGAACGTATTTTTGACGAGGTTACCAAAATTTTAATCGGACCAAATACAGCTGCCGCTTTTGGCAATTTGGAAGACTTGGGGCTACTTGCCATACTTTTTCCCGAACTTGAAAAGTGCAAAGGAGTCGCCCAGCCAAAAGAATATCACTTAGAGGGCGATGTTTGGCAGCACACGCTCAAAGCACTCAACAACCTACCACACAAACCAAGCATCGCACTTGCGTGGAGCGTACTCTTGCACGATGTAGGTAAGCCCGACACTTTCAAGACGGCTGAGCGCATTCGTTTTGACGGTCATGTATCAAAATCAGCCGAGATCTCAGAACGTATTTTACGCCGCTACAAAGCACCGCAGAAACTCACAAAAGACGTCTCTTGGCTTATTAAACACCATATGATGCTCGCTGATGTACTCATCATGAACAAGGAACGCAGAAAGCACTGGCTCGCCAACCCGCTCTTCAGCGACTTGCTCTTGTTGTTAAAAGCTGATACGCTTGGCACCAAACCTCAGAATCTCTCACTCCACAAAAAAGTAACCACGCTCTACAAAAAAGAAAAGCCCAAGCGAACGCCTCGCATAAAAAAACTTATATCCGGTGATGAGCTTATGGAAACACTTCATCTTTCAGAAGGAAAAATCGTAGGATATTTACTTGGCGAACTTCGCGAAGCACAGCTTGACGGCAAAGTTAAAACAAAAAAACAAGCACGGGAGTACATCTCTCAGTTACACAAACAACTTTCTAAAAATTCCTAAAGAAAAAGTTTATGAAACACTCTTTTACCTATAAATCAACCGATGACAAAAAAGTTCGTCTTGATATTTTTTTGAGCGAGCAGCTATCTGACCTTTCCCGATCACAGATCAAAAAACTCATTCTTAATGAGGGTGTAACGGTCAATAAAAAAAAGCCGACCGTACATCAATTCTTGCATGAAGGTGACGAGATATCACTTGTATCAACACAACACCGCTTATTGAAGAAAGCGACCGCAAAAAACTCAACACTTGCCAATGATAATGAGGATAAAAAGTACGTCTTGGAAATTATTACCGCAACCAAAGACTATGCGATCATCAATAAGCCGGCAGGACTTTTGGTGCACCCCGCATCATCTTCACCGAACGAAATAACTCTTGTTAATCTTCTGCTCAAGCGCTATCCCTCTCTACGAAAAATAGGCGAGGATCCAAGCCGCTCGGCAATTGTGCATCGTATTGATCGGGCAGTTTCCGGCATTATGGTTATACCCCGTACATTTGAATTTTTTGAGCACATCAAAAAACAATTCAAACTCCGCCGCATTGAGAAACACTACACCGTACTCGTTCATGACACGGTGCGAAAAGAAAAGGGTGAGATAGATTTTGTTATTGGACGCTCAAGAGAGACAGGAAAAATGGCAGCGCGCGCGAAAGGACAAGTCGGCAAAGAAGCGCTCACCAGCTACACCGTACTTGAGCGCTATCGTACCGCAACGCTTTTGGATATACAAATCCATACGGGACGCACACATCAAATACGTACGCACGTACTCGCACTTGGACACCCTGTTGTAGGAGACACGCTCTATACCACAAAAAATAAAAAAATGCTAACATCTTCGCGCATGATGCTTCATGCAACCAGTATCGGTTTTTTTGATACCAAAAATCAATGGCAATCCTATACTTCAGATCTCCCGAAGGATTTTACTGACCTGCTTGCTACACTTAAAAAAACATGAGCCAATCCATTTCAAAAAATCACCCTCCTCTTATTCTTATTTCCGGACCATCAGGCGCCGGCGAAGACTCAGTTATTGATGCAATAATTAAACACTTTAATGCAGCGCGTATCGTTACAGTTGTTACCAGAAAAAAGCGAAAAAATGAAACGGAGGGGAAAGATTATTATTTCACTACGCCCGCTGATTTTAAAAAACGTATGCGTAAAGACGAATTTATTGAATGGGCGCGCGTATACGACGACTATAGGGGAGCCACCCACATGGAGTTGGAAAGACTTTTTTCCCAAGATAAGTCTATTATTTGGAAAATGGACTGGCAGGGTGTTGGCACGGTTAAAAAGCTCTTTCCTGAAAGTCTTGGCATTGTTATTACCCCTCCACATAAGGATGTCGCTATTCTCACCGAACGACTAAAAAAACGAGGGGAAGATTCTTGGGAAGAAATTAAAAAGCGTGAAGTATTTTCCGCCGCTTGGATGGAGCATTTAGATGTATATGATCATATTATAGAAAATAAGGAAGGAAAACTTCAGGAAACTATTGATAATGCGCTCCACATCATTCAAAAACATTTCTTTTAAAAAGAGGTTTCTTTTACAAAAATGGCTCTAAAACAGGTTGACAAGAGGGTTTTTATTAGCTAGGATACACATTGCACTACTTGAAAAATATAATCCTTCCCCACATATACGCATATGACTGACAAAGATACACAAGCAGTTTCACCTGATTCTTCAGGGGAAGCTCAAGAAGAAAAAAAAGAAGAGCTTACCGAAAACACGCAAGAGGCTGTAGATAAGCCAACGACTGCATCAGCAGACACAGAGTCAAAAGACGACACTCAAAAAGAGGAAGAAGAGAGTGTTGACCAATCTACATCACCAGAAAGTGATTCTGCAAAAGAAGCGTCACTACCATCAGAAGCTGTTTATACGCATCTACATCCGGGAATGACGGTAAAAATATACCAAAAAATTAAGGAATTCACTCAAAAAGGCGGTGAGAAAGAACGCGTACAGATGTATGAAGGCATGATACTCGCGCGCAAGCACGGGAAAGAAGCAGGCGCCACCATCACCGTACGAAAAGTGGTTGACGGCGTTGGTGTTGAGAAGATTTTTCCCTTAAACCTTCCTTCCATTGAAAAAATAGAAGTTGTAAAAGAAGCTCGCGTGCGCAAAGCAAAGCTCTATTTTTTACGCAACTGGAAAAAACGCCTTAAAGAAAAACGCGCCTCATAAAGAGTGCGCATTTCTTTATTGCGGACGTGGTGAAATTGGTAGACACGCAAGCTTGAGGGGCTTGTGAGCATCATGCTCGTGGAGGTTCAAGTCCTCTCGTCCGCACCATTCAACTCACTTTGTTCGCTCATAGTGTTTCACCATGGGCGCTTGGCTCAGCTGGTTAGAGCGTCTCGTTTACACCGAGAAGGTCGGGGGTTCGAATCCCTCAGCGCCCACCACCCCATTTATTTCTTAATTCCTTCCCTATGTTTGGACGTATTCTTATTGGCATAATTATTCTTGGTTTTGGTTTTGCAATTACGAAGTACTCGGGCTGGATGCATCAGAATTTTGGTACCATTGGCTGGGCAGAAGCAAAGATGGGAAGTATGGGAGGAAGTCGTCTGCTCTATAAACTGATTGGTATATTCTTCATTTTTATAGGAATTATGCTCATCACCAATCTCTTTGGATCATTTGCCACATGGGCTCTCTCACCCCTTGTTAATCTTGGACAGCCGGTAGGAGAGCTGTAACTAGTACAAAGTTAAGGTAATAGTTAAGTGTCAACTGTTTATTGTAAATAGTTATTATACGGGCCGTTAGCTCAGCTGGCTAGAGCGCCGCCCTTGCACGGCGGAGGTCAAGGGTTCGACTCCCTTACGGTCCACCATAAAAATCTGCTCTAAAGCAGATTTTTTTTGTAGATATTTCCTTGATTTTTACAGAAAAAACAGTATACTGCACATACTATGAAAAAAATAAAATTTCTTTCTTTTACGCTATATGCCACCCTTATAACCGGAGTTGGCTTGTTTTTTATTGGGTCATTTGGCGCTTCCATATCCCATGCCGGGTATTTTGACTATGATGATGTGGTGGTAGTAGTAAACGATACTTCTGCAACATCCACGACTATCGGGACATATTTTCAAACAGCGCGGAGCATTCCAGACTCGCACATGATACATATTAGTACGCCTGAAACCGAAACTATTACTCGAAGTGTTTTTGATTCCGATATTCGCACCCCTATTGAAAATTATTTAACCTCAAATAATCTTGCAAGTAGTACAAACTACATTGTTACCACAAAAGGCGTACCATTGCGCATCAGTGGTACTACCAGCACCAGTCACGCATCGGTGGATCAAGAGCTTATGCTTATTTTAGGAAGCCAGGCATCATTATTGGATGGGGATAATTTTGGCATAAGTGCCTACTACAATACAAATACACAATTTTCCAATACTTCTTATGGAAATTATCTTGCTACTCGTCTTACGGGTTATACAATACAACAAGTAGAAGATCTTATAGACCGATCCACTATTGCAACAACAATAGATTCCGGTATCTTTGTCCTTGATGTGGACACCAACCGTGATAATCCCACCTATCAAAACGTTAATGACTGGATGCGGACAGCAGGACCATTACTTTCCGCTAAAGGATATTCGGTTACACTGGATGAAACGACCACGTATCTCACTAACCAAACAAATGTTTTAGGATACTATAGCTGGGGAAGTAATGATTGTTGTGATGTAAATAACGGTATTCCCGGCAACACGTACGTAAATGGCGCTATAGGGGAAACTGCCGTTTCGACAAGCGCACGATCCTTTGCCTATCCTCCCACATACGGACAATCGTTAGTTGCGGATTGGATTGCAGAGGGAATATCCGGAATGTCCGGATATGTCTATGAACCTTATACTACCGCGCTTGCGCATGCCGATATTCTCTTTGATCGGTATACCAGTGGATACACGTTAGCAGATAGTTTTGGCATGGCAAGTTATGCTTTAAGCTGGCAGCAAGTAGTAGTTGGGGACCCCAAAACTATTATCGTTAAAAGGCCGCTACCTTTTTCCTTGAGTTCTCCGACAGATAATGATATTACGTCTTCAGTAAGCCCTACATTTTCGTGGAGCGCGGCAACAAGTTACAATACTATTAGTAAGTATCAATTGTTTATTGACGGAGCGCTTCACACCGACGATATTGCGGGCATCTCAACCATACCATCATCAGATTTGTCCTCCGGTACGCATACATGGCATATCAAAGCATTTGACACACAAAATGCTACGACAACATCTACCGAAACGCATACTCTTAATATAATTCCAGGGTATAGTGCGGGAAGCCATACGTTTTATGTTAATAATGTAGCAGGTGATGATGCAGGTCCCGGCAGCCAAGCATCGCCGTACGCGACTATTGGTAAAGCGACAGCACTTGCTACGGCAGGAGACACTATTACAATCATTAAAAATAATAATCAACCATATCGGAAAACAGTTACTCCAACGAATGCAGGTACATCAGACGCACGCATTATAATTCAAGGCGTTGATGAAAATAGTAAACCGGAAATATGGGGAAGTGACGATGTCTCCGGAGGGTGGTCAGCATACGGAGGAGGAAATCCTGACACCTTCCAAAAGACCGTACCTACTGAGCCAAAAGTGGTCGCGGCAGGTTCGTCAATCACTAATCTTCAAAACAAAACACTCGGTATTTCACAAGATGTCTTGAGTGAAGGAGAGTGGTTTTGGGCAACAAGTACTCTCTATTATCGACCAACCGTCAGCGAGAATATTGCGACATTACATATTGAATCAGGAGCGAGAGCGAGCAGTATTTCAAGTACCGCGCAAAGATATATTACCTTCAAAAATATGAATGCGCGGTTTGCGAATACCGATTGCGTGGCAATCAGCACGAATGTCACCGTGCACAATATGGAACTAGAGGGGTGTGATACCGGATTGAAAATGTATGGAGCAAATCCACAAGCACAGTATATTGTATCTCATGGCAATACATCCTACGGCGTACATTTAATGAATGCATCCAGCGCAAAAGTGTATAATTCTCTCTTTTACAATAATGGTACAAGTGGAGTACATGTCTATACCTTATCAGGTTTCAGGAATTTTTCTACCATTAACAATACGCTTGTAGCCGGCAATGGCAACTATTCTTTCTCCCTTGAAACATTATTGCCGCCACTTTCTGTTTTTACCGCGTCGCATAACAATTGGCAGGAAAGCGGTGACACAGACTGGATCACGTACCAAGGAACGAATAACCAAGCATCCACGTCGCCTCTATTTGTTGACACCGCCGGCAAGAATTTCCGCCTTAAGCAATTATCCCCAAATATAGATACAGGAACAATCATATCGGGATTAACCACTGATATTCTAGGCAATTCTGTTTATGGCACACCGGATATTGGTCCGTATGAATACCAACCTCCTTACACAATGAGTACACATACTGTCGGGACAGATGGTTCTGTGCGTATTTACTCTGATGGAAAGTATCGCTATACTTCAGCAACCTCAACTACCAACACGGCTGATATTACCGTAACTCCTCTCGGGGGGTTCGGCACCGGTGATTATACCGAGTATATGAATATCATCATTACCGATTGGCAAACATCAGGCACCTATGCAAAAGCATGGACCGCAAGCTCAACAAGCGCGACGACAACTCTGTATACCGTAGGAGATCTTAAAGCAGATACCTACTATACACTTGCGGTAGACGGCACCGACATCATCACTGCTCAATCTGATGATCAAGGAAATGCTATTTTTAGCTATAGCGGAGGATATTCTTCGCATGACTTTACCGTAGAAGAAGATACAACATCTCCCTCCACTGTAGAACTTTCTTCTCCGACCAACAATGCTTCTACCAGATCTGTGGAAATTACTTTCTCCTGGCAAGCGGCACAGGACACTGAGTCAGGTATTACGCAATACGCATTGTATATAGACAACACTCTTACCGCAGCCATTATTGCGGGAACAACATCTTTCGTAACAGATATCTCTTGCGGCACGCATACCTGGTATGTACAAACAACAGATCTTGCAGGAAATAGCAGCACGTCTTCCACCTTTACCTTGACACGTGTATGCGGTGGAGGGGGTGGAGGTGGATCAACTACCTCCACAACACCCACTCCATCAACACAGCCAACAACTACTCCATCGGTTACAACACCAACAACGATTGTAGAAGAAATTACCAACACCACACAACTGACAGAGGGTATGGTGATCAAGGGAGAAGGTTCTGAAGTCTATCTTATTACACAAGGTAAAAAAAGATGGATTACCTCAGCTGATATATTCGTTGCGCGAGGCTACGATTGGAATGCTATTATGCCAGTAACCGAAGCCGTGCTTCTTGCCTATCCCGACGGAAGCTCAATAACCGTTCTTGACGTGTCAACACAAAAGGAATTACGCGCGACCAATGATGATCTTTATGATCGTCTTAAGGGTATCATACTTTTAAAAGTTGAAGACAAGGGCAAGGCATACTACGTTCATCCAAACACACATACCGTATATTACTTAGGAAGACCTGCTGACGCCTTTTTCATTATGCGAGAACAAGGCATTGGCATCAGTAACGCTGATCTGGAAAAATTTCCCCTAGCACTATCCGAAGCGTTCGGTAAAGATACAGATGGTGATGAACTTTCCGATATGCTGGAAGATGCAATTGGTACGGGTAAATTTACGCATGATACGGATGACGATGGTTTCAGCGACAGTGAGGAGTTGTTACAAGGATTTTCTCCGACATCAGATAAAAAACTTTTCTATGACATCTCTTTTGCAAACCGCCATAAAGGAAAAATATTTCTCCAAGTTGAAAATCATGGAGAGGCGTGGTTTATCAATCCTGCTGATAGAAAAAGATACTTTTTAGGAAGACCCGAAGATGCTTTTGCGCTTATGCGAAATTTGAGTCTGGGAATTTCAAATAGAGATTTTGATACGCTTATACAGCAATAAACTGTTCAGCCCTATGAAAGATTTAGATTCCATTGCAGACTTTCTTTTTGAGGTTGGTATGCTTGCTAATACACCGCGTGGCTGGGCGTCTTTTTTAGGTAGCGGCAAGCAAAGTGTTGCCGAGCATATTAATCGCACCACCTATATTGGCTTCGTTCTTGCCTCACTCAATGGCGATGCCGATTCAAGTAAAGTCTTAAAGATGTGCTTATTCCATGATCTTGCAGAAGCACGTATATCTGATTTAAATTACGTTCATCAAAAGTACACGGAACGAAAAGAACGCGAAGCACTGACCGACGTTACCAAACCCCTCCCGTTTGGTAAAGATATTCGGGATATTATGGAAGAATATGAAGAACGAAAAAGCATAGAAGCGCAGCTTGCAAAAGATGCGGATAATATTGAATTCTTGCTTTCGCTAAAAGAACAGGTAGATGTAGGTAACGCACGAGCGAAAGACTGGATTACGCCAGTTCTCAAACGACTTATAACTGACGAAGCAAAACAACTTGCAGACGCTATTGTACGCACAGACTCCGACCATTGGTGGTTTGGCGACAAAGGCGATAGTTGGTGGGTTGATCGCAATAAGAAGAAATAAATACTGCCACTCTCGACTCAGTTAACAAAAAACGTTTTTAGCCTTAATACGGAAAGTGCTTTTTCTTTTTTATAAACATCATTGCTCAAAAAAATATTTACGCAGGCGTACGAAATATTATTTTAAAACTTTTTCAACAAAATAGTTTACAAAAACGCTTGCACAACTTTTTAAAACATTGTAAACTTATACACAACAACTTAAAAATATTTTTTATATTCTTTGTGTTTGATCATATACTTCTTTCGTAAAATATTTTCCCCATGTCGTTCGTAAAAAATATTTACGAAAGAAAAAAAGAAAGGAGGTGATTCCCCATGCCAGCAGCAAAGAAGAAAACAGCCAAGAAGCGTGTTGTTCGCAAGCCTGCAAAACGTAAAGCAGCAGCAAAGAAGAAAGCAACTGCAAAACGTAAACCAGCGGCAAAGAAAAAAGTGGCGCGTAAAAAAACAGCTATAAAACGCAAACCGGCGAAAAAGAAAGTAGCAAAGAAGAAAGTTGCACGCAAACCGGCAAAGCGCAAGCCAACAGCGAAACGCAAAACAACAACACGACGAGGAAATAGGTAGATACTTTTTCTTCGTAAAAAAAGACCCCTGTCTCCGAAGGAAATGGGGGTTTTGGTTTTGTGGAAAAGAGCTACGGATATATTGTTGTTGTACGATGAGCAGATGGTAAACGAGCTTTAAAGACGCTCTTTGGACCTATGACCTCGCCATGATCCTTGTCTCTCACATCAATAGACAGTGACCATCCAAACTCACACTGCTTCTCAAGATAAGAATTACTACCGAGATAACTTCGCAAAAATACACGCGCTTCATCTTCATATCGACGTTCATCAACATGCGCACTGTTTTCACAAATAAAAACCACGTAGGCATCAATTCTAATATAAGTACCTCTTTGATCATTTGGATCTGCCCTATAAAAAAACATTTGCCGCATTTTTCTACCCTCCTATAGAAAGAACTTTTTTTCGTTATTACTAAAACAATATACGATACTTTACAGAGATATGTCTTTTTATGCAAGAGTAGCTTCCCCATGCTACCACACAAAAACCCGCCGTTCGGGCGGGTTTATTTTTTTGCATACAATCTTTGAACGAACATAAGAGTGACAGTATACCGGCGGCGACCTACTTTCCCCATGAAAGAGTATCATCGGCGCTGATGGGCTTGACGACCGAGTTCGGAATGGATCGGGTATTTCCCCATCGCAAGAACCACCGGAATACTGTCACCCTCAAACGATCAAATATTTTTTGGAACTTTCAACACATATGTCAGGATAATCTGGACTGCTTAGTACGCCTCTGCTTATGGGATGCCAGCAAAAATAATTTACATCTCTAGCGTCCACTATGTGCGCATCTACCGTTTTTGCTCAATCGTACAATCCTCGCTGTAGCTCTAGCTACACCTGCGGTTGTACTCAATCACAAAAACGCTATCTGCACCCATACTGAAACGCTATTGGTTACAAACTATCTTAGCTGGCATCCCCGACCATTGCTGGCCTTACACATAGCGCCTATCAACCTGGTAGTCTCCCAGGTGTCTCATAATGAAATCTTATCTTGAGGACGGCTTCACGCTTAGATGCTTTCAGCGTTTATCCGCACCGAACGGTAGCTACCCAGCTATGCCCTTGGCAGGACAACTGGTACACCAGAGGTTCGTTCTTCCCGGTCCTCTCGTACTAGGGAAGAGTCCTCTCAAATTTCAACGCCCACGGCAGATAGGAGACCGAACTGTCTCACGACGTTCTGAACCCAGCTCGCGTACCGCTTTAATTGGCGAACAGCCAAACCCTTGGGAGCTTCTCCACCCCCAGGATGCGATGAGCCGACATCGAGGTGCCAAACCCCGCCGTCGATGTGAACTCTTGGGCGGGATAAGCCTGTTATCCCCGGAGTACCTTTTATCCGTTGAGCGATGGCCCTTCCAT
>CAZZDA010000027.1:0-13059 GCA_964652585.1 uncultured Gammaproteobacteria bacterium
TATGAAAACACCTGCTGAATTTGCCTCAATGTCGCATTTGACATGAGAGAGAACGTAAACTTGACATAATAGTAAAATTATAGTAAGTTGCTGCGGTAACGGAAATTAGATTGAGTTCCGCTACATGCACATTAATAAATGGTTCAGCATAACCGTTAACCTCGTAAGCTTTCTCGCCAAGAGCTTACCCCCTTACAGAGGAGCGTGTCATGTCAAAACGTCTGAACAAGTTTATAACTCCCACTATCCAGCTTCTATTCCTCGTATTGATGACATCGGCAAGTTACCGGATGTCTTCCCTTTTGTATAGTTATGGTACCGTTGATGCTCCGACAATTCACCATTCTTATGCGCTTATTGGTGGATTTGGTATCTGGCTCGCATTTACAGCTCTTCTTCCTTTTCTTGAGACGAGCCGAAGCTCTTTCATTCAAAATAACTTCTCTATAGCGTCTTACGAATGGATCGGAAAAGTTATTTCCTCTCTAGGAGGGGTAGGAGTTTTTGCCCTTCTCCTTGGTAGTATGTTGCTAGCGATGGCTGCTACTCTCCCGCAAAAAATGGTTGCAGAATCAAGAGATGCTCTTTTGTTTCGCATAGTAATAGGACTTATATTGTTAGTAGGTTTTTGCCTCATTGCATTTTGGTCTCGTTTTAGAGTTCCGGATAGGGTAATGATTCTGCTTAACAATAAGGTGATCTACCCCGGCACAATCTATCGTATGTGGCCTTTCTTATCATATGATTTGCAGGTTGTGGAACAAGAGCAAAAAATAGAAATAAAGGATTTACCCTTGCATTTCTCTGACCTCCTTTATGTTCGAGTAGATGTAAATACCTCGGTTATGCTCGATATTGAAGCAGCGAAAAGAGCTTCAATTAGCTCATTGAAATACGACTCACTTCGAGCAAGAATGATGGAATTGCTTTCCCGTTCTATAAAAAAACGCTCAGAAGACGTGGATTTGGTAGACCTACTCACAGAACCTGCCCTACCTCGCACAACAGATAGATACGACGCTTTTCCTCTTAGATGGGACGGAAAAGCAACATATTCTTACTGTGTAAAAATTCAATGAAGCAGCTACCTTTTGGTAGCTTTTTTTATAAACAAAAAACCACTTATTTGTGGCGCTTCTTGTAGATCTAGCTACCACCCAAAGTCTTGACGAAGGGTGGAGCGGGAAACGGGATTCGAACCCGCGACCTCTTCCTTGGCAAGGAAGCGCTCTAGCCAACTGAGCTATTCCCGCATATGCTTTGCCAGTATAGCAAAAAACTATAATCCTGCAAGAGTGCATTGCGCAAACACGCCTTTCGCTGTAAGGTGATACTATGCATACACCACATATTATTCTTGCATCGCAAAGCTTTGGCAGAAGAGAGCTTCTAGAGAAGTTTCACTTGCCTTTTGAGGTCATTCCAAGCAACTTTGAAGAAGATATGACGAAAGACATGCCGCATCATGAATTGGTGCAAGAACTCGCCCTCGGAAAAGCGCAAGACGTTGCAAGACAATATCCCGAAAGTATGGTGATAGGTGCTGACACTATAGTTGTTTTTGATAACAAGAGGTTAGGCAAGCCAAAAAGCGAGCAAGAGGCATTTGAGGTTATAAAATCTCTCTGCGGTAACACACACGAACTCTATACTGGCGTTGCCTTAGTATGTGGAGAAAAAACGCTTACAGACTATGACAGAACAATTGTTGAGTTTCAGTCATTGTCTGACAGAGAAATAGAAACATATATTACAGCAAACAAAGATATAGTAACCAAATGTGCGGGAGGTTATACGCTTGATAAACAAGCCTCAGCATTTCTCAAAAAAATAGAGGGTAACCACACTACTATCATAGGCATGCCCATGCATAAACTGCGTCTCATGCTTGCAGAATTTGATGTTTCACTATTCGCAAGTACATAATTGCGCAATATCAGCATTTCTCGTACAATACATCTATGACCGAAGAACGCATTGTTGATCCGCAACAAAATGAAGAGGAAGCAACGCTTGACAACACGCTACGCCCACAGCAGTTGAGCGAGTATGTTGGACAAGAAAAGATAAAAGAAAATTTATCTATCTTTATTGATGCCGCAAAAAAACGCGCAGAACCATTGGATCACGTATTGCTCTACGGCGGTCCCGGGCTTGGCAAAACAACGCTCGCACATATTATCGCTAAAGAAACCAGAACAAATATAAAAACAACATCCGGTCCAGCCATTGAACGTGCAGGTGATTTGGCGGCAATCTTGACCAATTTGCAAGAGGGCGACATTCTTTTTATTGACGAAATTCACCGATTGAACAAGTTGATTGAAGAGGTGCTCTATCCGGCGATGGAAGACTTTGCCCTCGATATTATTATCGGCAAAGGTCCATCCGCACGCACGCTTCGACTGGATCTTCCTCGTTTTACTATTGTCGGCGCTACCACAAAAATGAGCTTGCTTTCAAGCCCGCTTCGTGATCGTTTTGGGAATATTTTGCGGCTCAATTTTTATGGGCAAGATGATATTGAAAAAATTGTTCTGCGGTCAGCGCGTATTATAGGCGTACCCATTGAACCGACAGCCGCTATTGAAGTTGCCAAGCGCTCGCGCCGCACGCCGCGAGTTGCCAACCGGCTTTTAAAACGCGTACGAGATTTTTCGCAAGTACGTGGAGACGGCACGCTGACCGCGCCCATCACTCAAGACGCGCTTCACATGCTGGAAGTGGATGAATTTGGACTGGACGAAGTTGACCGTCGTATTCTAGGATCAATTATAGAAAAATTTAAAGGAGGGCCTGTAGGACTTACCACGCTTGCAGCCGCAACTGCTGAAGAAGTTGCAACCATTGAGGATATTTATGAACCGTTTTTGATGCAAATTGGCTTCCTGCACCGTACACCCCGAGGCCGTATTGCAACAGAACTTGCCTACGAACATTTAGGATTTGCTATTCCTGACTCCCTTCAAAGCAAGATACTATAATTATCAAGTTATGTGTTACGAGTTCTAAGCTATGAGTATATGACCATCGCCATCTTTCTCATTCTCTACGCTGCTGCATTACTTATCTTTGTTGTTTTTAGTGGGTTTATTTACTACCATCTTTTCCGTTTTGGATTTAGGAGCAGAGTCGTTTACTTTATGAACACGTTTTATGCCTGTGTCGCTATTGCTCTTATTGCTGTCTCGCTCATATTTATTTTCCAAATTGATTGGAGTACACCCATCTCGCTCGTATTCCCCACGCCTTTCAATACTACTCTGCCTTAAAAACCTCTGAAAGATATGTTTACAGAACAACGCTACCCTCATCAACACCCTGACGAACATATTGTTTTCTATCTCCGGAGACATTGGTTTGTTTTTGCGAAAACTGTTTTATTTTATGCGGTCCTCATTCTCTTCCCCTACCTTTTCTATCGTATGACCATAAACATTTCTCCTGAAATACTTACCGGACCCGTATCACTACCTCTTATTATCATTGGCGCAAGCATCTACTATCTTTTTATCTGGCTCTTCTTTTTCCATGCTTTTGCCGACTATTATTTGGATGTATGGATCGTCACTGATCATCGTATCATTAATATTGAACAGCAAGGCTTGTTCTCCCGTATCACTTCCGAACACGAACTACCTAAAATACAAGACGTCACATCGGAAGTGCACGGTATTTTTCCTACGATCCTGCTTTATGGCAATGTACATATACAAACAGCAGGCACAGAAACACGATTTAGTTTTGAAGAGGTGCCAAACGCGGCAAAAGTAGCACGCAATATCCAAAAGCAAGTGCGTCTCTGCCAAGCACACAATCATGTTGCTACAAGCAACATACCACATTCAACCCCCAAGTAGCTCGTAATATGTTATGAGACTGTCTCTTTTCAACTATCACCTTCCAAAAAACCACATTGCTCAAACACCCGCTTCCCCGCGCGACTATGCGCGGCTTTTAGTGTTAGATAAAAAAACAAAAAAATGCACTCACAAACATATCTTTGATCTGCCAAACATACTCCAAAAAGGAGACGTGCTGGTACTCAATAACTCCAAAGTATTCCCCGCCCGTCTTCACGCAAAAAAATTCTCTAAGAACTCAATGACTCCCGGGGGAAAGGCTGAGGTTTTTCTTTTGAAACACATGAGGCCAAGAACGTGGCAGGTGCTTTTAAAAGGTAAAAATCTTCAAGAAGGCACGCTTCTTATTTTTCCAAAAAGCAACATTTCTTGCACTATTATAAAACGCGATACAGATGGAACTGCTGTTATACAATTTTCTATGGACGATGATGCCGTACGTCTCTTCATTGAATCGCACGGAGAAGCGCCGCTACCTCCTTATATAAAAACCTCCGGTGCATCCACCAAAACAAAATCACGCTACCAAACCGTATTCGCAAAAACTTCCGGATCAGTAGCCGCGCCGACCGCGGGTCTTCATTTTACCAAATCTCTTCTTAGAAAACTTGGAAGAAAGGGTGTGCAAATTGAATATGTAACACTGCATGTTGGACTTGGCACTTTTGAGCCTATTCGTACTGCACGCATTGAAGATCATCGCATTCATCAAGAATGCGCAGAAGTGGATCGCGAAACTTTGAAACGGCTCTTGCGCGCCAAAACAGAAAAAAGACGCATTGTCGCAGTCGGCACCACATCGGTTCGTATTTTAGAAGGGCTTGTCGCATCATACCTCTCTCACCCCTATCCAAAGAAAACAATATTTACAGAAGAACTTACTACCTACATCTATCCTCCCTACACCTTCAAAATGGTAAACGCGATGCTCACCAACTTTCACCTTCCACAATCCTCTTTACTTCTTTTGATATCCGCCTTTGCAGGACGCACTACCGTTTTACAAACATACCAAAAAGCGATACGCGCGCGGTACCGCTTTTACTCGTTTGGAGATGCGATGTTTATGCAGTGATTAACGGTACACCGATCGCAGCTCGATCCCTGAATAAAAATGCTTTAAAATTTCGCTCCAATTTTTCCCTTCATCTTGCGCCATAATAGCCGCGGCTTGGGCGGACATGCCCACGCCATGCCCAAAGAGTGTTTTGCCGCTATCCTGCGGTACCATAACTGATGCCAGCCACGGCTTTGTCGCACCTCCCCATACCCCAGTCCAGCCCCGCGTTCTCCCATCACTTCGTGAGTAGTAGGGCGTTACGACCAACTCATTGTTGTAAGCAACTACCTTCCCTCGCGTTGCTTCAACGGCTTGCGTTACTTTTGGCAAACGTATTTCTACGCCATAACCGCGGTAAACCTGATCATAAGTTGCATCAACAATAAAATTTTCATTCGCGTGTTTTGTAGGATGCAGATAATGCCAAAGTGCGTAGGTGCGCGCGGCGGTAACGAGCGCTTTTTGATACTCCACATGTCCGATCTGAGAGCTTTCCGCCAAACCTTTCAAATAACTTTCCACGGGAAGTTCATTAATAATCCATGTTCTGCCGGTAGCGGCTGCATGTCGAAATTCCAGCTTTCCTCGAAATCTGTTGTCATTTAAGTTTCGGTTCCACGCAGGACGCTGCTCCAGTGTAGTAATCTCAAATACCGTATGTACGTCATCTGACTCAAACCGCACAGGTTCTGTAACTGTTTTTGTTAGTCCGGACGTATGTACGGTGTATACATTCGCTACCGGAATAAACCATACCGTAGAAGATTCCCCCGCTACTACCGTAAAGAGCAGTGTATTGCTTTCCGCGCCCACAATACGATACTGGTGCGTATTGGTCAGCACTACCGGACGTGCCGTATAATAGAGACCAACGCGCAAATTCGGCTCTTGCTGATTCATGCAATTTTGTAATGCTGCCGCGATTAACGAAGGGCTTAATTTTGACTCGCAGAGTACGTTCTGCGCCTGATCCGACAAAGCACGCGCAACACGCTGTGTCAGCACTTGCGTTGCTTGGGGGGCAGAAGGTACTGACAATTGTATCTCAGAACTTACTTCCATTTCCAAAACAAACGTACCGCCATCAATCCATGCCGTATCTTCCGCCGCAAGCTGAAAAGTATCACGATAAGTTCCCGGAAGCTGTGGCACAGATACCGTAAAAGAGATGAAGCCAATGTGCCCCGGATATACTTCAGCTGGCGAGATGCGAGACGTATGCTGTCTGTTTAGCCAACTATCATGTTCAAATATACTGCGCTCGCTTGCATAATCCCTATTATAGAAGCTTACATATTCTCCACCGCTGTTTTTCCATATTTTTTGCCCGGTATTTTTAAATCCTAGCTGTACCGTCACTTCATCTCCGGCTTCAGCATATATTCTTCCTCTTGGCTGAAGCAATAAAGAAGCCGCGTATGGCTTATGAGTAATTTCCGCAGCATACGCAGGCATTCCCAAAAAGTTCGCATAGGGAGCTGTATTTTGTTCTTTGAGCAATATATTTTGCTTGCTTTGTTGCAGCTGTATTTCAAAGAAACGCAAAGTACCTGCAAAACTCACGACAATCAAAAAAGCAATTGTAAACGCCCGCAAAAACCCTTGCGAGTTTTCTTGTCCGCCTGCAATTACTATCTTAAAAGACTTTTTTTTAGCCTGCCGTATACGTCCACGACGCCACGACCAAAATTTTACTTTGTGTATTTGTAGCATTTTTTTGTTTTTCTTTTTGTTTTTCCGTAAGAAGCTTTTTTGTTTTTCATTTCTTACACCTTCAGTATAGCACATTTTACAAAAAATAGCAAGTTTTGTATTGCTAAAATCCCTATTCTGTGGTAGTATCTTGCAAACAACTTTTGCGAACCATCAATATTAAAAGGAGGAGATCGTCGCATTAACGTTGTTCCCGCCCTTTGAAAATCTCACCTCACAACCCCACCCCTCATCTCCTGGGAGGAGATCAGTTATGAAGAAAATTAACGAGAAGACCGCTCTCAGCTTTGATGACGTACTACTTGTTCCAGACGAGTCAAGCGTTCTACCACGCCAAGCAAATGTTTCTACGTCAATAGGAAAAGGCTTGTATATGCCTATTCCGTTCATCGCAGCTGCTATGGATACAGTATCAGAGAAGCGACTTTCAAAAGCACTCGCCGCGCAAGGAGGCTTTGCCGTAATCCACAAAAACCTCTCTCCGCAACAACAGGTGGCGCAGGTATGCGACGTTAAGTCCGCACAAGCCGGCTTTGTCACACATCCGCGTACAATCACTCCTGATGCTACCTTGCAAGATGCGAGACAAGAGCTTGATCAGTGGAATATTTCCGGACTGATTGTTGTTGAAAAAGATGACGACAATCTGCGAGGCATTATTACCAGCAGCGATCTGAGGCGCGCACTTCTTGGTCAATACCAAGGAATGAGCAATGATTATCTCGTCCGTCAATTCATGACTCCTCACTCCCACCTTGTGACCATGAATCGAAGTGAAGCACTTTGCGATGATGAAGTGCGGATGAGCGAGGTAATCAACCTCTTTAGGCAAAGTGCTGTCGAAAAGATTGTGGTCGTCGATGATCATGACCACTCTCGTTTTGTTGGTCTTATTACTCTCAAAGACATTGAGACGGCGCAAGAGTTTCCAAACGCTTGTGTTGACAGCAAAAAACGCTTACGCGTTGCCGCAGCAATCGGTACTGGCGAAGAAGCGCTCAATCGAGCACGTCTTCTTGCTGAAGCGGATGTTGACGCCCTTGTCATTGACACGGCGCACGGCCATCACCAAGATGTCTCCGAAACGGCACGGCTCATCAAAACGCATTTTCCCGAGATCACTCTCATCGCGGGAAATGTCGCAACCGCCAAAGGCGCGGAAGCGCTCATTGACAGCGGCGCTGATATAATAAAGGTTGGTATAGGCCCAGGGTCAATTTGCACCACACGCATTGTCTCCGGTGTTGGCGTACCACAGATTACCGCCATAGAGGAGTGCGCCGCAGTAGCGCAAGAGCATGGCGTTTCTGTCATCGCTGACGGAGGTATCAGATATTCAGGAGATATTTCCAAAGCAATTGCCGCTGGCGCTCATGCAGTGATGATCGGAAGTCTTTTCGCTGGCACGAAAGAATCGCCTGGACAGGAGATCCAGAAAGGAGGGCAGACATTTAAGGCATATAGAGGAATGGGTTCTATTGGCGCAATGGAGAAGGGAAGCGCCGATCGGTATGGTCAAAAAGAAACTGACAAATTCGTTCCGGAGGGAGTTGAGGGACTCGTGCCTTATAAAGGCCGTCTCTGCGAGACCGTCCATCAACTCGTAGGCGGCTTGCGCAGTGGGATGGGCTACACGGGATGTAGAACTATTCAAGAAATGCATGACAGAGCGCAGCTACGAGTCATTACTCCTTCTGGATTGCGCGAATCTCACGTCCACGATGTTGTCGTCACCAAGGAGGCGCCAAACTATACTCCATAATTCGTCCTTTTTGCAACAAAAACACCAAAGCCACTCGCCTGTTAGCGAATGGCTTTTTTTGTTGAATTATCTGATTTTACAGGCGCCTAATATATTACTTGCCCATCTTTTCTTTCAGCCACATAATGACCTTGCGATTGCCGAGCATGTTTTTGACGTATTGCCGATAATTCTCAGAATCAAGGTTTTCTAAAACCTCCTTATTATTCACATAGTGTGCCTTGGTTTTCGTTATCTCTTTTTCTATTTCTTCGTCCGCAACCTCCATATTTTGATCACGGTATACTTGTCGCGCAATAAGGGAAGTTTTGACCCGTTTTTCCGCCTGCGGCTGCATGTCTTGCTCTAACTCACCTTCCGTTTTTTTGATCTGCGCCAAATAATCAGGAAATTTCGCTCCTTGTTGCTCCACGTTCTGTTTCAGCTCATGCAGCATTTTATGCGCTTCCGCGTGAATAAGCGCGTCAGGTATGTCACTGAACGTACTTTTTCCAACCACTTCGTCAAGCAATGCCATTTCAAATCGCTGATCTTCTTTTTGCTGTTTTTCAGCCATAAGATTTTTTCGTAATTTTTCCTTCAAACCCTCTTCGCTTTCCGCACCAAGAGTTTTTGCAAACGCATTATCCATTTTTGGCAAGGAAATTTCAAACACTTCTGTTGCGCGAACTTGAAATTCCACATCTTTACCTGATAGATGTTTTTGTTGATAATTTTCAGGAAAGGGGAGAAGGAATGCCCTTTCTTCATTTTTCTTGATACCTTCCAATTTCTCGCTTAACCCAGGCACATACAACTGCTCGCCAAGTACGACAGTTGCATCCTTGCTTTGCCCGCCATCAATTGGCACTTTGTCCAAAAGCATATTGATATCCAGCGTTACCTTATCTCCTTTTTTTGCAACCCTATCAACAGCAGCTTCTGTGGCACGCATTTTACGTAAATCATACAACATTTTTTCAATTTCTTTGTCTTCAATAGCGACTGATTTTTTTTCTACCTTGCTTTTCGTAATATCGCCAATTACCACAGTAGGAAATAATGAAATAACCGCTTTGTAGCTAAAAGGATTGTTAGGCGCGAGTTTTACAATATCTATCTGCGGCTGACCAACCATCTCCAACTTCTCGTCTTCCAGCGCTTGAAAAAGAGTTGCTTCCACCATAGGCTCAACAGCAGCTTGGTAAAGCGCCATCTCGCCAAGCTCTTTGCGCACCACCTCTTTTGGCACATGCCCTTTACGAAATCCTTTTTTGTCGTAGTTTTTTGCGAGCGCATCAAGCGCTGTACCTATATGCGGCTGCATCTCATCAATTGAAAGCTCTATGGTAAGCGCTATCTGCCCTTTGGATAATTGCTCTTTGGTTATTTGCATACCCTGTAGTGAAATTTCTAATTAATAAAGTATTTCTTATTTTTTAAAATATTGGATCTGTCGAAGCTTTTCATACTTTTACGGTCATCTCATATTTAAGCCTTATAGCACTCATTTAGAAATTCTACTACGAGGCATAGTTATAATAGTGACATTTCTAGTCTTTGCGGAGTGTAGCATAAGAATTTACCCAGCACAACCTACGGCCATTATTCCATCAACCAAAATAATTTGCGGATTGACTCTGTAACGTGGTATGGTAGGATTGGCATTATACCTAATATGACCCCTATTCCACATCTAAAAAAATCTGACAAAGACTGGCAGCACCCTTCTCGTGTAAGCCGTTTTTCCAGCAAAAAACAAGATGGTCGCAAGCAATCACTTCGATCACCTGTGCATGTGGGCAAGCGCGGCAACGCACCATTAATGCGCGTATTTTTGCGTCGCGCTATTTATTTTATTATTGGCATAGGAGTGCTAGGCATGTTAACCGGACTGGGCGCGCTCGCTTTTGTGTCCCGCGACCTTCCTGATCCTAATCAGCTTATTGAACGCTCCGTACCGCTTTCAACGAAGATCTACGACCGAACAGGAGAGACGCTGCTGTACGAGATCCATGGCAACCAAAAAAGAACCATTATACAACTTGAGGAGCTCCCGGAGTACGTGAAGTGGGCAACTATTGTTACTGAAGATAAAAATTTCTACAACCATCCAGGCTTTGATCTGAAGGGCATTATGCGTGCTATTGTCATTAATGTATTGCGCGGAGAACGAGCGCAAGGTGGTTCCACCATCACCCAACAGCTTATTAAAAACTCCCTTTTGACGACAGAGAAAAAATACTCGCGTAAGATGAAAGAGTGGATATTGGCGTATCGTTTGGAACAAAAATTCGACAAAGACGAGATACTACAACTCTATTTTAACGAGATTCCATATGGCTCAACAGCGTACGGTATTGAATCTGCCGCGCAAACATATTTCGATAAATCTGCACGCGAGGTAACGCTGGCTGAGGCTGCAATATTGGCCGCACTTCCTAAAGCACCTACCTACTACTCTCCGTACGGGTCGCATAAAGATGAACTTATCGCGCGACAGAGGCGTGTTCTTGATGATCTGTTTGAACTTGATCATATTACCTCTGAAGAAGCCGAAGAAGCAAAGACGCAAGAACTTGTTTTTAAAGAACGGCGTGAAAATATTACCGCACCGCATTTTGTTATCTATGTACAAGAGCTTTTAACGGAAACATACGGCGAGCAATTAGTGGAGCAAGGAGGTCTTCGCGTTATTACGACACTGGATGCTCCCATGCAAAAACTCGCCGAGGAAATAATTGATGAAAAATTACCCGAACTTGAAGAACAATGGGAAGCAACCAATGCTGCTCTGACAGCACTTGCCCCTACAACCGGGCACATACTTGCTATGGTCGGATCTCGTGATTTTTTTGACAATGATCGCGACGGTCAAGTGAATGTCGCTTTACGACCACGACAGCCCGGCTCATCTTTTAAACCTATTGTGTACACCGCAGGCTTCATGCAAGACTACACACCTGATACCGCACTCTTTGACGTAGAAACAATTTTTAAAACCGATACAGACAATTATGAGCCAAAGAACTATGATCTAGAAGAGCGTGGTCCCGTTACCGTTCGCGAGGCATTACAGCAATCGCTTAATATTCCCGCAGTAAAAATGCTCTATCTCACTGGAATTGAAAATGTGCTCACACTCGCCGAGTCTTTGGGCTATACGACGCTTGCTGATCGCTCTCGCTTCGGACTTTCCTTGGTGTTGGGCGGAGGCGAGGTAACGCTCTTGGAGCACGTAGGCGCCTACGCCGTACTTGCCAAAGAAGGTGCACGCACACATACGCCAACGCCGCTTATTCGCGTTGAAGATAAAGACGGCGCCATACTTTATGAATATAAAGAAGAGAAAGAAAAAATTCTTGACCCTGAAATTGCACGACTTATCACTTCGGTGCTCACTGACAATGACGCGCGCGCACCGGCTTTTGGCCAGGCAAATCTCTTAACACTTCCGGGAAGGCAAGTTGCCGCAAAAACAGGTACCACGAATGATTACCGAGACGCGTGGCTCATTGGCTATACGCCATCGCTTGCTGTTGGTGTATGGGCAGGCAATAACGACAATACGCCTATGCAGCGGGGCGGAGGCGGCTCATCGGTCGCGGGACCAATTTGGAATGCTTTTATGCGCGCCGCACTGGAAGAGACGCCGGTAGAAACATTTACCTCCCCTCAAACATTAGAAGTTGATAAGCCGATCCTCAAAGGCAAGGCGCAGGTTACTTTAAAAGTTGATAGAATTTCCGGGAAGCTTGCAACCGAACATACGCCGGAACATTTAATTGAAGAACGTACGTTTATTGAGCCGCATTCTATTTTGCATTACGTCAACAAAAACGATCCGCGAGGACCAATGCCAGCCGATCCTTCAAGTGATCCGCAATACGAAAATTGGGAAGAGGGTGTTGTCCGCTGGGTTGAAGAAAATGAATTGGAAGGAGAGATGCCCCCTACAGAGCCTGATGATGTCCATGATCCTGCTATCGCTCCCAGCATTGCTTTTGACGGGCTTGAGAATAATGCAAAAATTGAAGGTGATCGACTGCGAGCAAGTGTAAAGCTGCACGCGCCTCTTGGTATTGATAGAGTAGAATATTTCGTTAATGATGTGCTCGTTGATGTATCGCGCTTTTGGCCATTTGATCTCAACACCGTAATTGCCGGATGGCCTAGCGGCTACTACACGCTGCGCGCAGTGGTGTATGATATTGCAGAAAACATTGCTTATGTGGAGCAGATAGTAAATCTTCATATTGCGGCAGAAAAACCACTTCTGCGATGGATATTTCCCACCAATCAATCTGTTTTACGCGGCGATGAGTTTTCACTGTATCTTGAGTTTGAGCTTGGTTATCCGGGTGTCATACATGAGCTATCTATTAGTGCAAATCCGGAAGCAGAAGAGAAGGAAAGTTTTACCATTCAGCATTTTACAGACACTGCCTTTAACTCAACCGCACGAGCATTGTGGGAGACATCTCCCGAGCCCGGCACCTATATTCTCACTGCCAGGGTCTTCAATGAATTTGGAGGAAAATTGGGAGAAGAGGCTGTCATTATCCGAGTAGAATAAATGAGTCTTTAGTTAGGCAACTTCTTGTATTATTCTACTTTCTATGGTAGCCCACTAGTGTCCGGTTAAAAATCCAATAAAGACAGTTGTTTCTGAGTCTGCTCTT
>CAZZDA010000028.1:0-12623 GCA_964652585.1 uncultured Gammaproteobacteria bacterium
GATATGGTCATTACTCCATACTAGCCAAAAGTGCCAAATGTGTTTAGACATTACCCACATATCTTGACATATAATACTATTTATGCTAAAGTAAAGTGCTGATTATATTCAGCGTGTTCTTTTCAACCAGGGGGTGATTGACCCCAAAATATGGAGGAGTTGTCATGACAACTCAAGCTCAAAAAATCTGTTCTATCGCTACACACGTTGGAGCACATTTTGACGAGATTGCCGGAGCGTGGATGCTTCGAAAATTTGGATCTACACTATATCCAGGAATTGAGCAAGCACGCCTCGTGCTGCTTAAGCTCGTGGATATGGAAGAAAGCGCCCGAAAGCGCTTTGAGCGTGCGGGCACGGTTTTTGTCGGCATCGGCGGAGGTGCATACGATGAACATCCTGCTAATGGACAACCGAGGAAGGAAGGTGAATGCGCGGCAACACTGGTTGCTAAGAGTCTCGGTAGAGAAGCCATGCCTGAACTGCACGATATGTTGGAGTTCGCTCGCAAGAGCGATCTCAAGAGCGTCGGCTCTCGGCTGGACATTGCCTGGCTCATCAAGCTCATGCATCAGCAGTTGCCAGAAGGGCAGGAAGCAACTATCGCCTGGGTGTTCCAGGCATTGGATGCAGAATATGCATACAAGAATCGGGGATCCGCTCTGCAAGGGACAGATGAATTGACATTCAACAATTTCGTCTCTTGGTGGCTTGTGCGACAGTTTGGTGCGGATACAGACGAGGAATTGAACATCAGGGAGTCCACTGCACAGGAAATAGCGAAATTACTCGGTGTGGAAGAGCAGGAGGAACTGCAGGAGATGCTCTTGTTCGCTAAAACGAACGGGCACCGAGGAAAATTGTTCCAGCTTCCGCATTTCGTCCGTGCCATGCAGCTGTTGCAATATAGTCTTGATGACATCAAGGCATGGGTCTTCCGTGCGCTTGACGCCATCTACGCCGACCAGTATGAGTTTTTTATTACGGTCGGTGGGGAGTTCCGCGACAAAGCGGTTGTTGAGGAAGCACCCGGACCGCATGGAAAGCCGGTCTCAATCATCACAGTTGAATCCGACTGCCCGCAGATTCAGCGTTATGCCAGGCATGCAACCTCTAATTGTGCCATCGTCATCCAAAAACAGAGCCGCGGGAATGTGCAGATCTACAGCAACAAAGCTATATTGCGCGGCTATAGGCTATTTGATCTCGCGCAGATGTTGCGGCTTGCCGAACAACGGCTGAAAGGGATGATTGTCACAAACAACTTCAAGGAGCTTGCTCTTGAAGGCAATACTCCCGGCGCTGAAGAGTGGTTTTACCACCTTGAGGGGCAAATGCTCCTCAACGGCAGCTTGACTGTGCCGGACGTACCGCCGACCAATATCCTGCTTGAGAAAATTCAGAGAATGGTGCGTATTGCGCTCAATCCCAAGGCATTCCACCCCGACTGGGAGAGGTGGTGCGCCAAGTGCGAGTGCCGCTCCTCACGGCAAAATCAGTGTCCGTGGTACCCTTACGGACTCCAGCGTTGCCGCAAAATCCGCTTTGAAATGAAGAGGCGGCAGAGCGGCTAACCACAGGTCAATAACCCCAAGACCCTGCAGCACAGGAAGTGCAGCGGGGTCTTTTTTCTTGACTCCTATTTTTTTTATGCTAAACTAAGACCAATATAGTATGAGTTTTGGCATTTCAATAAAAACAGATTACGGCGTACTGCTTATGACCGCCCTTGCGGAATATAAGGGTGAGTTTGTGTCTTTACGTACCATTGCAAAGCAGAAAAAACTGCCTTATCATTTTCTCGCACAAATTATCAAACCCTTGCGAACTGCCAAGCTTGTTTCGAGTAAAGAAGGTATGAGCGGAGGCTATACACTCACTAAGAATCCCAGGGACATAACACTCAAGGAAATTGTAGAAGCATTAGAAGGTCCTATAGCTACAACACGCTGCACGCATAATGCGCGGCACACTTGCCCAGCTGCAAATGTGTGCGGTCCAAAAAATGAGTGGAATACGCTCAAAAACTCTATCAGCACACTTTTAGAAAACAAAACACTCGCTGATTTAGCAAAAAAAAAGAAATACAAAAACTAAATATGCGTCAAGAACCACCTACCACTATTTTGTGCGGTCGCACAAAATAGTGGTAGGTACTATATATTGTTATGAGTAAGCAAAAATTTATTTACCTAGATCACGCAGCAACCACGCCGGTCGCACCTGAAGTGCTTGATGTAATGTTGCCTTACTTTTCTGAACGCTACGGCAACCCCGGCAGTCTTTACTCGCTTGGACAACAAGCAAAACACGCGCTTGATGCTTCCCGAAAAATTGTTGCCGATATTTTGCATGCAGCAAAACCGGAAGGAATTATTTTTACCGGATCCGGCACCGAGAGCGACAATCTTGCGATTTTAGGAGCCGCGCGTGCAAACAAAAATAAAGGGAAGCATATTATCATATCATCTGTAGAGCACTATGCGGTTCTGCACGCGGCAGAACAATTGGAAAAGGAGGGTTTTGAGGTTACGTATGCACCGGTTAATAAACATGGACAGGTGCAGCCCGAAGAAATTGAAAAGCTCTTGCGTGATGATACTATTCTTGTGTCCATTATGTATGCCAATAATGAGGTGGGCACGATAAACCCCATAGCTAAAATAGGAAATATTATCCAAAAACGAGGTATTCTCATGCACACCGACGCCTGTCAAGCTGCAGGCGCGCTCGACCTTGATGTACGAAAGCTGCATGTAGATCTACTCACCTTCAACGGAAGTAAAATTTATGGACCAAAAGGCGTAGGAGCTCTTTATGTACGGAAAGGCGTACAACTATCACCAATTGTCTATGGCGGCGGGCAAGAAAAGGGATTGCGCAGCGGTACGGAAAATATTCCTGCTATCGTTGGCTTGGCAGAGGCACTGCAACTGTCACAAAAAAACAAAGAAAAAGAAAACAAGCGGCTTAGCAAGCTTCGCGACATGCTTATCAAAGGTGTTCTCACCACCATTCCTAAAACACGTCTCAACGGACACACTACAGAGCGCCTGCCAAATAATGCAAATATTACCATTATGGACATTGAAGGTGAGGCGTTTTTGCTCTACATGGATGAAAAAGGTATCGCGTGTTCCACAGGATCGGCATGTACATCTTCCTCTCTAGAACCATCGCACGTTATCACCGCTATGGGGCTGCCGTATGAATTCGCCCATGGGAGCATTCGGTTTACGCTCGGTCGCTCTACAACCAAAAAAGATATTGAGTATGTTTTAAAAACCATACCGCCTATTGTAGAGCGCTTACGCGAAATATCGCCCGTACATCTTCAAGTAGATCCTATGCTATCAAGCCATCCAAAAGTACATCAGAGATAATATGTCAACACAACACATTTCTACAAAAGGAAAGAAAAAAGTAGCCAGCGCGCATACTGAAGTTCGTGATGCCTACACAGGCGAATCATGGGTCTACACCAAAGAAGTAAAGGACCACTTTTTCAATCCGCGTAATCTTCTTATTTTAAAAGAAGGAGAGAACTACAAATCTGATGGTAAAGGGTTTGTGGGATCGCCCGCGTGCGGTGATATGATGAAGGTGTGGATTAAGGTTAATTCTAAAACCGAACGTATTACCGAATGCAAGTGGCAAACATTCGGTTGTGGCTCTGCTATTGCTGCCACCAGCGTTATGTCGGTGATGGTGTCCGAAAACGAAGGTATGAAGCTTGATGAGGCAATGCAATTACGCCCACAAGGCATTCAAGAACGTTTGGGCGGACTTCCTAATAGAAAGATCCATTGTTCAGTCCTGGGCGATAAAGCTTTGCGCATGGCAATCAACGATTATTTTAAAAAAACAGGCCAGCATGAGCGTATTGTGGTGGAAGGCGCGAAAATAATTGATAAAGTTTTAAAGATCACCGATAAAGATATTGAAGAAGCGGTGCTAGAAGGCGCGGACACGTTAGAAAAAGTGCAGAAAAAAACCAAAGTCGGCACGGGCGACCCTGATTGTATTCCAGAAGTAGAACAGTTAATACGATTTTATACGGAGAAGTATTACGGTTAAAATCTCATAGCTTACAACTTGGAACTTATAACCAAAACCTGTCTCTCAGCGGGCTTTATATATTTTTTTACAAAAATGAGATGGACAAAACGCCGAAAAATAAAAGACCTGAGTCAACAATTACTTGTGTTTTCTCAAGTCTGATGCATGTTTCTCTGCCAAGAGCCGATCAACCGCTATGCCGAGAGAGTCTGACGATGCAAAGTAGCTGCCATCAGAACCTTGATGTACGGCTATCAAACCACCATATGAATCAGCAAGCGTACCATCGACAAATACAGCGCGCCCTCTCGTACCACCAGTACAATATCTTTTTTTCATTACTACCTCCACTGCAAAAGTTAAAAAACCAGCCAAACAAAAGAATATTGTCTCCTAGCTTATTCCTACGCGAGAAAAGCTACCATTAAAAGTGCTACTATATTGAGAATTTTGATCATTGGATTGATTGCCGGACCTGCAGTATCTTTGTAGGGATCGCCCACAGTATCTCCCGTAACCGCTGCAGCGTGCGCTTCTGAACCCTTGCCGCCGCAATTTCCTTCTTCAATATATTTTTTCGCATTATCCCACGCACCGCCTCCGGAGGTCATAGAGATTGCGATAAAAATACCAGTCAAGATTGAGCCAACAAGCATACCGCCGATAATGATTGAGGCACTCTTGCCAAAAACTAAGAAAATAACAATAGGCGCTAATACAGGAATAAGCGCGGGAACAATCATTTGCCGGATAGCGTCTTTGGTAACCATATCAACTGTTTTCGCGTAATCCGGCTTCTCAGTCCCTTCCATAATACCAGGCTTTTCTTTGAATTGCCGACGAACTTCATCAACAACCTTACCCGCGGTTTTACCCACCGCTTCCATGGCAAGTGAGCCAAATAAATAAGGGAGAAGCCCTCCTATAAATAAGCCAATTATAACTTTTGGGTCGCTCAGATTAAAGGTGAGCTGTTTTCCAAGTTCAATAAATTCTTGAGTGTAAGCGGCAAAAAGTACCAGCGTTGCAAGACCGGCTGAACCGATCGCGTACCCTTTCGTAACCGCTTTTGTGGTATTACCAACCGCGTCCAATGGATCAGTGATTGCGCGTACTTCATCCGGAAGCTCCGCCATTTCCGCAATGCCGCCCGCATTATCCGTAATAGGGCCATACGCGTCAATTGCCACAATAATACCCGCCATGGAAAGCATGCTCATTGCCGCAATCGCGATACCATACATACCGGCAAAACCAAAGCTTGCCCAAATACCTGCCGCAATCACAAGCACAGGCAATACCGTTGCCCTCATACTTACCGCAAGGCCAGTAATAATATTCGTACCATGCCCTGTAGTTGAAGACTCAGCAATTGAGCGAACAGGTTTAAATTTTGTTGAAGTATAATATTCAGTCAAGACTACAATGAGCGCAGTCACGACCAAACCAACAAGTGCCGCGCTATACAAACTTCCGGCAGAAAAGTCGTATAAATCCTCGGAAAATAATCGTTTCGTCACCGGCCAAAAAAGTGCCGCCGCGATAACACCGCTTGCAATAAGCCCCTTATACAATCCTCCCATAATATTACGTGACGGACCGATCTTAATAAAGAAAATTCCCAAAAGTGAGGCAATAATGGATACACCGCCCAGAACAAGCGGGTAAAGTATTGCTTGTTCATTGCCTTGAAAAATAAGCGAGCCCAAAAGCATTGCAGCAATGGCGGTAACCGCGTAGGTTTCAAAGAGGTCTGCCGCCATACCAGCACAATCTCCAACGTTATCACCAACATTGTCAGCAATTACTGCCGGATTGCGCGGGTCATCTTCCGGAATTCCCGCCTCAACTTTACCCACCAAATCCGCACCAACATCTGCCGCTTTGGTAAAAATACCACCACCTAGCCTCGCGAAAATAGAAATGAGCGAGCCGCCAAATCCAAGTCCTATAAGTGCTTTTGGATCACCGGTCAAGGCATAAAATCCCGCAACGCCCAATAACCCTAATCCTACTACCAATAGTCCCGTTACCGCACCTCCTTTGATAGCAACATCGAATGCTTCTTTCAACCCGTGACGTGCTTGCTCAGTAGTACGTACATTTGCACGAACTGACACAAACATACCAATGTATCCTGCCAATCCTGAAAAAACCGCGCCAACCAAAAAACCAAATGCCATGGTCCAGTTTAAAAAGTAGCCAAGTACAACAAACAGTACTGTCGCTACGATACCAATGGTTCCATATTGGCGATTAAGATACGCGGCAGCCCCTTCTTGAATGGCACGCGCAATGTCTTGCATACGCTCTGAACCTGCCGGTTTTTTTAAAATAACTCTCGCTAGAACAATGCCATAAAGAATACCCAAAAGAGAGGTTAAAAGTGCAAAAATAAGATACGGAGACATAACAACGAAAATTAAGGATTAAATATTAAGGTAAGATAAAATACTGTTTTATTGCTCTTTCTTTTTGGCGCTACTCTTTTTTTCAGCTTTTTCTTTTTTTACTTTCTCTAATTCATCTGCCACTTCTTTCTCATCCACAACAATCTCCTCGTCACTTGCTTTTTCTGCCACTTCTGATTGTGCAGTACCTTTTTTCTTAGACAACTCCTTTTCCTCTTCTTTTCCTTCTTTTACTTCAGATGCTTTGTCTTGTTTTTGCTCTTCTGCACCCTGATTTTCCTGCTCGTTTTCTGAAGATTCTTCTCCGGCATTCTCCACTACTTTACCATCTTCCCCCACAATATTAACCTTCCAACCGGTGAGTTGAGCCGCCAGTCGTACATTTTGCCCATCTCTTCCTATCGCAAGCGAGAGCTGATCTTCGCGTACGATTGCGCGCGCTGTCTTCTCTTCAACATTAATTTCCACTTTTTCCACTTTCGCGGGAGACAACGCATTAGTAAGATATACAGCCGGATCTTCATTATATTCAATGATATCGATTTTTTCTCCTCCCAATTCTGAGATAATGGTTTGGATGCGGCTTCCTCGCTGACCAACACACGAACCAATTGGATCAATAGTGTCTTGAGTGGATTCAACGGCAACTTTTGAACGCGCACCGGGTTCACGAGCGATATCACGAATAAGTATCGCTTCGCTGTTTACTTCAGGAATTTCAGTCGCAAAAAGCTCGCGTATAATATCCGTATGCGTACGCGAAAGCAAGATCTGCGGCCCCTTTGGCGTCACCTCAATTGAGGTAATATATGCTTTAATGCGCGATCCTTGCGTATAACGTTCTCCAGGAATTTGCTGCTCATACGGCAAGACACCATTAGCCCTGCCAAGATCAACTATGATACCGCGCGCATCCCTTCTATGCACCACCCCTGTAATAAGGGTATGTTCTTTATCTTTAAAATCTTCGTAAATAGTCGCGCGCTCCGCTTCCCGAATTTTCTGAATAATAACTTGTTTCGCAGTCTGCGCCGCCATACGGCCATAGGTGTCCGGCACCTCAAGTGCCACGATCAATTCTTCGCCAAGCGCAATATCTTTTTGTATATCTTGTGCATCAGTTATTTGTATTTCTGTTTTTGGATTGAAGCGCTTTTTCTCCTCTTCATCTTCTTCACCAGCACCTTCTTTATTGTCACCGTCTTTCTGTTTTTTATCTTCCCGCCCTTCTGCACCATCCTTTTTCTTTGCATCTTTGTCTGTGGGCTTTTTTTCTTCAAGTTCTACCCCTTCTTCCGGTTTAGGCGGCCACTCTCCTTTAAGCCAGAGATCACGCTCTTCCTCAGGCAGATCTTCTACAACCGTTTTCACATCAAACACATGAGACTGTCCTGTCTCAATATCAAATGTTACCTTAATATTTTGCAATTTATTGCCGAAATCTTTTCTGTATGCGGCTGCCAGCGCGGACTCAATAGTCTCTAACACCGCTTCTTTTGACACGCCTTTTTCATTACATATTTGCTGAATAGCTGTTGCAATTGGTGAGGTCATATAATTCAGATTAAGAGCTGAAAATATGGCATGCGAAATTACTGCATTTCACATCCCACAAAAAAACTAGCATCATGATTATGATCCTAGAATAATGACATAAGTATAGCACAACAGAAAAAAATTGCAACTCTTGTTCAAAGATGTTTTCAGAGGTTATTTATTCTGTTTTTTCCGAAGATTCTTCAGTTGATTGTTCCATTTTTCCTCCAAACCAAATCCAGAGTAATATAATAATACCGGCAAGAATCACCCACCAGCCCATACCTTTATAGGTCTTAGCACCATCTTCCTTGCGCTCTACTTCCGCTTCAAGAATAGGTGTGGTCGTTGCTTTTTCTACTACTAATCCTTCCTCTACATCGCTTCCCGACCCTGCAACACCTAACATACCTCCTGCACCATCACTACCTCCACTCCCGCCGACAAAAGTTTCTTCTGACGCACCAATTTCAATCCGCGGCTGTGCGACGATGAATGTGCGATACGAAGTTGGACTTAGGACGCTTCCTTTGGAATCTTTCGCTCGCGCGGAAAGTGTATGCTCGCCCGCGGTGAGCGCGTACGGCATACGAACCGCAAAATGTGCCGTTCCTGAAGCATCATTCACCACCGGAAACTCACCAATTGACGCTCCATCAACCATTAAATATACACTGGAATCGTTGAACGCCAGCCCTTGTATATATGGGCGCTGAAGTGTCGTCTGCGCATTTATCACAGGCTCTAAGAGCGTTGGCGCGGGATAATATGGCTGTATCTCTACTATCACTTCCTCGCTTAGATCGCTCGTCCGCTCCGCGTCTAAAAAAGTCTGTGCCGCTATGGTATGCTTACCAACACTCAGTGTTGCTGTTTGATCAAAAGCAAATGACTCGGATTTGTTGGCTGATCTTTTAGGAGAAATTTCTTGCACCACCTCATTATCTACCAGTAATCGAATGCTTGTATTTGCCGGAGTAATACCAACAACTATCGGCTCAGGATCCGGAAGCAACCCCGGTCCGGGCGCAAGTATGGTAGGTGCGGCCAATTTTTGTCTTATGATAAAATTTCGTTCTATGCGGCTTGTGATATTTCCCCGCAACATAACCGCAAGCGTATGCTCTTTATCTTCCAGCTCTTGCCTCAGTTCATAGGTGTAATAGGCATAATTTCCTCGCGGCACCATCGTTGCTTTCCCGTCCAATATATTATCTACGTACACCTCAACCGCTCCAGAAAGCGGCGCTGTTCCGGTAATAAGAAATATAGCACTATCAACTATAGCGCCATCTTCAGGTGCAAACAAGGTCAATGGCTGTGCATTGATGAGCGTAGGAACCGCATCTGTTGCCGCATAAGCAGTATTGGCAACACTTGCCATACCCAGAACAACAAAAACGAGAATAAAAAAACTCCCGAGTAAGAGAGAGTGTGTTTTGTAGTAGATTTCCATAGTAGATAGAACCTACCGCAATCATCTTATATTGTCAAGAAAGTATGAGGCAAATTTTTATTGCCACCCAATATCTTGAAAATGGGTAATTTTTGGCTCTGTGACACCAAAAAACTCAATACTTATTACATCAATGCGAGGAAATTGCCGTATATCATGGTATTTTTGGTATATTTCAGCAAGTTTTTTAAGTTTTTCTCGTTTCTGTAGAGTTACCGCTTCTTCCGGATAGCCATATTTCTTACTTTGTCGTGCTTTTACTTCAACACATACCGTGCATGTATTTTTTCTTGCTATAATATCTATTTCTCCCATCTGCACTTTCCAATTTCTTGTCACAATAACATACCCATGTTGTATAAGATACTTCGATGCAAGATTTTCTCCTTGCAAGCCAATGGAAAGATGTGGAGCGACAGAAAGCGCCTCTTTTTCAGCAGATTTTCTTTTTCTTGCAAAAAAAGACATGTAAAAACAGGAATTTATGAAAAACTCACAACAACACTAAAGATAGCGTTTTTTATACTGTTCTTCGGTAATTTTTTTCCTTCTTTGAGGTATAACACGCACGATATAATGAAAAATTTTACCGACCCACAACAAAAGAACTCCAAAAATAACAAGCAACCAAAAACGTGCCCCCAATATATACGCCCCTTTTTTGGCAAAATAAACAAAAAGAAGCCCACTCACGCCAATGCTGGTAAAACAAGTAGAATATTTAGCTAACATTCGATAAAAAAACAGATCTTTCCCTTTTATAATATTCGGAGTGATACGTAGAAGTATACCCGCGGCAACCAGGCCAAAAAATACACCTCCAAGCACTTGCGTGCCTAGTGTGCTCAATGCAAGCTGATCTAAGGTAAGCCAATAATTGAGTTGAAAAGCATTGTCAAAAAATTGCATAGACATTATGGAATTACTTTTTCTTAAAAATGAGTCCGAAATGGTACTTTCCCGCATCAAATCTTTTTTTGAGTACAAATCCTATGGAGAGAGCAACATCCTCTAAAGACCGTTTATCAATGCGGCTTTCTTGAGGTGGTCCAAATGGCGTACGATCAGATGTCCAATCAATAACAAGTAAGGTGCCGCCGTTTTTTAATAAACGAAAAACCTCTTCCAGAATAGCGCTATGATTGCGAGATTGAAAAAGAATATTAATAAGATATCCCTGATCAAGTGATTGTGAAGGGATGGGGGTAGCACCGAAGCGCTCAATGTCAGACCACACCGTTTGAATATGTGACAAGCCTTCAAGCCTTGCTCTGCTTTGTACGCTTTCCAGCACCGCCCGCAAAATATCAACCGCATATACCCTACCTTTACTTTCAACAATTTTTGCCGCAGGTAGGACAAAGTGTCCGGAACCGCCGCAGCCAAAATCTGCGACCCTCATACCCTCATGAAGCTCCACTTCCTGCAGAATGTCATTCGCGTTAAGAAGATTGTTGCCACCGGCAATAGCCATATTAATATCATTGTGATTAGAATATTTTGTATGTATATAGTATACGGTGTTTTTTTCACACTCGCAAATTATGCAACTATTTTTGAGCTCTTTAAAAACTCCAAACGACCCACTTTGTTATTTTATCATCAGAGAAATAGGACGAAAACTTTTTCTGTGAAGCGTACAAGGGCCATGATCTTTCAGCGCTTGATGATGCTGCGATGTTCCATACCCCTTATGCTTATCAAATCCATAAAACGAATATATATCGCTATATTTAGCCATTATTTTGTCTCTAGCTACCTTGGCGAGAATAGATGCAGCAGCGATAGATAATACCTTACTATCTCCTTTTACCATAGCCATTCCTTTATATCCTTCCGGCTTAATATAGCCATCGCTCAACACATAGTCCGGTTGCTGTGAGAGATTTTGTACCGCTTTCGTCATCACGCTAACATTTGCCCACTGTATACCATTTTGATCAATGTCTTTTTCTGAAATTTCTGCAACGGCAAAAGAAAACGCATATGTAATGATGGTGTCGTAAAGTTCTTCTCTCTTTTTTGGCGTCAGCTTTTTTGAGTCACGAATAGAACTAAGAGCAAGACGCGTTTCTTCAGCACACGTTTCCAAAATATCTTTCGGAAATATAACTGCCGCAGCAACGATCGGGCCTGCCCACGCACCACGCCCCGCTTCATCCACTCCGGCGACATAGCGATGCCCTGCATCATAACATTCATATTCGTAGTGAAATAGAGATATTTTCATAATACAGGAACTATACCATGCTCCTACTTTTAAAAAAACCGGCAAAAAGCCGGTTTCTTTTTCTTATTTCAATGAATTTCAGAGGTTCCTTTACTTATTTTGCTTTTTCAAGCGCCTTCATTAACACTTCTTTAGACTGCACACCAACAAATTGTTCCGCTGGATTTCCTTCTTTAAATATTATGGTTGTGGGAATGCTCATTACACCGTACTTTCCAGCAGTTGCAGGATTTTCATCAACGTTCAATTTTCCAATTTTAGCTCCTTTACCGCTCATTTCATTGGAGATTTCTTCAATAATAGGTCCTAGCATTTTGCAGGGACCGCACCAGGGTGCCCAAAAATCAACCAAAACAGGCTCTTTTGACTGCAATACTTCAGATTCAAAATTTTGATCGGTAAAAGTTACTTCTGACATAGGGGTTTGTTGATATTAAAAAGTTAAACCTTTCTTAGTATAGAGGAGCGCAGGCAATGCGTCAATGTGCACCACTTCAAAGTATGCATCCTACATGCCAATTATTCATATTTTGCTTATATTAGCTAATAAATAGCTTTTTCTCTCGTCGATACATAATAATTAGCTAAAATTAGCTATTTTTTATTAGCTTTAAGATTTCGGGAAAAGTTTATGCAAAATACTTGGCCAGTATTATGCTACAAATCTCTAAAACAGTACAGTACATTGTTCCACGTGGAACAATTTTATTGCTACAGTTTCATCTTTTTTAAAATTACCTGTCGTTTTGCACAAAACTTTACAATAATCTCATACAAACACGTTGCGAAAATAAATACTCCTATGTATTAAAAGCTGCATTAGTAAGAATATTGTTTGATTTTTCTGTGTTATCTCATGTATTTTTAAAATCTAAAATGTAAGAATATCAAGCGTTGTTTACAAATGAATTAGTTGGATAAAAGTAGTTGA
>CAZZDA010000029.1:0-12616 GCA_964652585.1 uncultured Gammaproteobacteria bacterium
CTTTCAGGCGACCCCACTCATCAAGCCACCCGCTTTGCGGGGGGTGTCTGACTTATTATTATCAACTAACCGCTAAAACCCGATGGAGCCGACCGATCACCAGTTCCGTTTTTACCTTTACTACGGAAGCGGAGCTTCCTCGTATCAGCAACGCGACTATTGCGAGTATAACGGAAAACGAAGCTGCAGTTGTTTGGCAAACTAATGTGCCAACGGACGCTTTAGTGCGCTATACGCCGCTTGCACAAGACGGTAGCCTTGTGACAAGTCTTGCAAAAACACAGGGCACCTCTGATCGGACGCTGGATCATCGCATTGATCTTACTAGTCTTAGTTTTGGTACGGTCTATGCTATTTCAATTGAAAGCCGTGATTCGGTACAGAATTTGGCGACACAATCTTTGGGAAATTTTACCACTACTGTTGACGAAGCAGCTCCGGACATTATTAAAGTGAGCACTAATTCAACGCTCTTTCCGGGAAGTATTGATAAAGTGCAGACACTTATTAGCTGGCTAACTGATGAGCCGGCAACGACGCAGGTATTCTATGAAGAGGGAGTGCGTACCGATGATGATTTCCGTCAGCAGACATCTTTTGAGGATGCGCTTGTCAAAAAACATTTGATTGTTCTTTCCGACCTGAAGCCCGGGTCAGTCTATCGTTTTCGGGTGAGTAGTCGTGATGCGGCAGAAAATAGCGCACGATCGAAAGACTTTACTATTTTGACGCCAAAGCAACAAGAAACCGTCGTGCAAATTATTATCAAGAACTTTGAAGACACCTTTAGCTGGCTGAATAAGTTAGGGTTATAGAATCTATGGCGAAACCGTTTATTACACTCAAGGATATTAGTGTTGTCTATAACAAAGGTGAGGATAATGAGGTTTCGGCATTGCAAAATATTTCTCTTACGATCTATCCGGAAGAGTATATCGTGCTCTATGGTCCATCGGGTTGCGGCAAGTCAACGCTTTTGTATACGATTGCCGGTTTAGAAACGCCAACACAAGGATCGTTGGTGGTCGCGGAAAAAGACCTTGCCGAATTATCTGACCGTGAAATGGTGCGCCATCATCGTGAGACTATTGGCATGGTTTTTCAGTCTTTTAATCTTATAGCGTCGCTTACGGTGCTAAAAAACGTCTTACTTCCAAATGTTTTTTTAAAAAAAGAAAAAAAAGAACGGGAGCAAGCCGCAAGCACTCTTCTCAAAAAATTTGGTGTTGATGTGCAAGCGTATAAACTGCCAACGGAACTCTCAGGCGGACAGCAGCAACGCGTGGCTATCGCGAGATCGCTTATCAATAATCCGTCCATCATTCTTGCTGATGAACCGGTGGGTAATCTTGATTCGCAAGCCGCGGCAACGGTCATGCAGCTTCTTGCCGATCTCAACCGAAAAGAAAAAAAGACCATCATTTTGGTAACACATGACGCATCCTATCTTCGGTTCGCGCACAGAATCTTTTACATGCGTGATGGCAAGGTGTATAAAGAAGAAGTGAATCAAGATCGCAGTCAGGTTGCCGGAGAAACAAAAAATATTGTGACCAAGCGATTGAACAGTTTTGATATGCTCTTACAGTCGTATCCCGAGATGTCGCCTTTGCAAATGAATGTGCTTATGACCCCATTTAAAGCGAAAATGATGGCACATCATTTGTTGAGCAATTACGAAGAGCAACAGTTCTATGCACTTCAAAAGCTTATTGAGCAGCGGTTATCCGGAAGTATTGATTCAGCCGTTTTCATACGGACGCTGGACGATCCTCAAAAGAAAGGCGGTATTGAATTGGATAAGCGAACAGCAAAGAAATTTGCCGCGATAGTGGAAAATATTATACATCATGCGAATTTGTTGATAGTTATGCATGATGCACAGGAAGAACAAAAAAGTATAGAACGAATTGGGAGCTATCTTTTGCGAGAGGTGTCTATCTCTATGGTTACGGAGCAACAGATGCAGCGCTTGCACGCTTTGATCAAAGATCGTGCGAATGATAAAACAACAAAAGAGGAAATGAAAATAAAACTGGACAATCCTTTAAAAAAAGGCGGCGCTGGATTTGACCGACGTTCAGCGCAGAAAATTGCTCGTATTTTAGAGCTGCTTATGCTGGTTAAATTTGGCATGGTTCACACAAGCAGCTCCTCAAAATAGCGTTACAACAACATTGGCATGTATATTTCTGATCTCTTGCGTCTTTCTACACGCATGTTTAAATACCGTCCACTGCGTACCTCGCTTACTATCTTGGGTGTGAGCATTGGTATTGGCGCGGTGCTTTTTCTTGTGGCGCTCGGCTATGGTCTACAGCAATTGCTTTTGGAAAAAATTACCACATCCGATTCTATTTTAAGTTTGGACATTGTTTCCCCCAATCCGGATATTTTACCTATCACTGATCGTGAATTGATGGAAGTACGCGCGCACTCTGCTATAGAAGAAGTGAGTCCTCTGCGGCGAATCCCGGCACAGCTCTCACTTTCTGTCATTAATAGTACCACAGAGCTTCGGGTAGTTGGTCCGTCATATTTTCGGCTGGATGGTATAGAGCCATTGTATGGAGAGCCGCTTCCGGAAAAAGAGTCGTTGTCGCACATAGTTATCTCAAGTGCTGTTGCGCGTCTTTTTAATCGTGCACCCGAAGAGTTGCTTGGCGAACAGGTGTCTCTTACTCTTTTCCTTCCTCAAAAAAATGAGGAAGGGATACCAACGGAAGAAGTGACGGTGCAAGAGCTAGGTGTTTTATTTACAATCGTCGGCATAGATCAGAACGAAAACCAAAGTTATGCCTATATACACCTTTCGAGTCTGATGCAGGTGGATATAGGAGCGTATGACGAGGTAAAGGTAAAGGTATTTGAGAGTGAACAGATGGGGGAAGTACGGGAACACTTAGTGCAACAATGGTTTCTCGTTTCCTCTCTTTCAGAGACTATACTGCAAGCGAATAAGGTATTTCACGGTATTCAGATCGTGCTGGCTCTTTTTGGCTTGATTGCGCTTATTGTTTCCGCTATCGGTATGTTTAATACCATGACCATTACGTTGCTTGAACGAACCAATGAGATCGGTATTATGAAATCACTTGGAGCGTCCAGTGGTGATATCTGGCTTTTATTTCTCTCAGAATCAGTTCTCATGGGATTTTTAGGCGGTGTTGGCGGCGTCGTGGTTGGATTTGTCGGCGGTGAGCTGTTTAATTTTGGCGTGAATGTTCTTGCCACCTCGCTTGGAGGACAGTCGCTGCAATTGTTTGCGTATCCGTTATGGTTTATTATAACGATCATTGCCTTTTCCACATTTATGGGTGTGCTGACAGGTCTCTTTCCTTCTCGCCGTGCGGCACGGCTGAATCCGCTTGATGCATTGCGATACAAATAGACAATGTGCAACGCTTTTAACATTCTTACACATGAACTTGCAACAGAAAAAATATCTCTATTATATGCTCTTGGGGAGTATTTTTTTGTTGGCGGTAGTACTGCGTATCCACAATGCGGTTCACTACAATCCCTATTGGGGATATGATGGCGGTGCGCATCTTGCGTACATAGAAATTCTTGCAGACGAGGCGCGATTGCCTACTATGGAAGAAACCTATGTTGCCTGGCACGAACCGCTCTACTATGTAGTGATGGCAGGTTTGTGGAGCGTTGTACAGCCTTTTGTACAAGACATGCGTGGTATATGGGAAGCACTATCTCTCGCACAGGCCGCATTGGGCGCGGCCTTTGTTGTGCTGTCATATGTATGGGCACGTGTTGCAGTACCGCATAATCGTTTTGTACATTACAATACAGCACTCATTGCTTCGGTGCTTCCGGGATCGCTTTTTCTCTCAAGTTATCTCACCAATGAATTGGTATTGCAAGCGGGAATGCTGGGGGTGCTTTGGTTTGTGATATACGGCGGTTTACGGCGGCGAAAAGTGCACCGACTTTCCTTCGCTTTTATTATGGGAGGTATCTCAGGGCTGCTTATTTTAACGAAACTTACCGCCTTGGTTCTTATTGCCGCTATTGTTCTTTGGCTATGGCTTGGTGCGTGGCGCACACATTCTTTTAAGCTTTTTCGTAATGGAGCAATTATTTTTACCATAGCTGCTGTAATGGCTCTTCCTTGGTATCTTTATAAAGATCATGTATATGGCACTGTACTTACGATCAATAATTATGAACAAATTTTTTACGCGCAAGAAGAGAGGGTGTTGCCGGATAATTTTTTCACCTCTTTTGACACGAGCATTTTTCACCATCCCTTTTGGGATACAGGCGATTCTTCGTTTTGGACCATACTTTATGCAGATACGTTTGGTGATTACTATGGTATATTTCACAATCCTGATGCGATCGTACTGCTTCCGGAAGCCGATCGTATGACGCTTACGAGCGGTCAGCATGTTTCAAAGCGCCAAGCGACTCTCATACGTTTCGCGCTCTTTGCGGCTATCCCTCTTGCGTTTTTTTTAATTATGGGATTTGCCAGACTATTTTTACGAGTTATGCAAACGAAGATGCGCTTTACCAAAGAGCTGCTTATCCTTTTTGTCAGTAGCGGGCTGTTTGCTTCATTGGTATTTAATGTGGTACGCTATCCGTATATAGAACGTGGTACGCTTAAAATGATTTTTATTGTCATGATCATCCCTTTATTGATTCCCTATGGTCTCGCGATATGCAAATGGAAACAGATGCGCTTTCTTGTCACAATAAATATCTTACTGTATACAGCGCTTATGTCTCTCGCTTTCTGGGTATAGGCGCACATAAAAGGTGTTGTAGAAATGTCTATATTGTAGTATCATAAAAAGGTATTGACACGCACAATACGCTGTGCTATTATCAGCTTTGTTGTGGGTATTTTTAAATTACGCCACGAAAAGAGTATTTTCGCAAATTTCTCCCCTTCGTAGAACTCTCTTTTTCCAGAGTCTTAAGCGCGGAAGAACACCTACGTGCAGATGCAAAAAGTCATACATATTTTGTGCACAATGCAGTGTAGGTACGTTCATCATTCGCCACACCTCCTTCCATGTGTAAGGGCTTGAGCACTTTCTTAAGAAAGTAATAAATATATTCCCTCCTAGACGACCAAGAGGTCTTAGGGTGGGTTTTTTCGTATGCTCACAAAACACGACCAACAAGACCGCCAGTTTTTTACCGACATTCATGACACGGTTTCTTTGCCGAACCTTATAGAGATTCAGCAAAATTCGTATCATTGGTTTTTACATGAAGGTTTAAAAGAGCTTTTTGAAGAGATATCTCCCATTCAAGATTTTACCGGAAAGGATCTGGAGCTCTATTTTGGCAAGTACTATTTTGACGAACCAAAATTTGATGAAAAAACAAGCCGTGATAAAAATGTAACCTATGAAGCACCTTTGCGTGTTGAAGTAACACTGGTAAATGAACGGACGGGAGAAACAAAGAAACAAGAGGTATATCTTGGTGATTTCCCGCTCATGACCGATCGCGGCACGCTCATTATTAATGGTATTGAGCGTGTTGTTGTTTCGCAGCTTATCCGTTCAGCCGGTGTTTTTTTTACCTCGGAATATTTGAAAGGTCATACATACTATGGGGCAAAAATTATTCCCAATCGAGGCGCGTGGCTTGAGATTGAAACTGATACTCATAATGTTATTTGGGTAAAGATTGACCGGAAGCGGAAAGTGGCTATCACTTCGCTTCTTCGCGCCTTTGGCGTAGAAACCGATGAGCAGATCCGAGAACTTTTTAAAGATGTTGATACAGCAGCTGACGTACGCTATATTGATGCGACTTTGGAAAAAGATGTAAGCACCAATGAGGCAGAAGGACTTATTGAAGTGTACAAGCGCATACGTCCGGGAGATATGGCAACGCCTGATAATGCAAGATCGCTTATCCATGCCATGTTCTTTCGTTTTGATCGGTATGATTTTGGAAAAGTAGGTCGCTATAAAATTAATCAACGTTTTGGTTTAGATGTTGCCAATACAAAAGAAAACCGCGTTTTACGCATTGACGATCTGGTGGAGATTATTCGGGAGATCATTCAACTGAACCAGAGTCAGAAACAAGCTGACGATATTGATCATCTTGGCAACCGACGACTGCGCACCATTGGCGAGTTGGCGCAAAACAAGTTGCGCGTCGGTTTGGCGCGTATGGAGCGTATTGTAAAAGATAGAATGTCAACTTTTGATCCGCAAAATCTTACACCAAACCGGCTTATTAATGCGCGTCCGGTCATTGGTGTGGTCAAAGAGTTTTTCATGTCATCACAGCTCTCACAGTTCATGGATCAGACTAATCCTTTAGCGGAACTTGAGCATAAACGCCGTTTGTCAGCCATGGGTCCCGGAGGGCTCTCACGTGAGCGCGCGGGATTTGATGTGCGTGATGTGCATCGTACGCACTATAGCCGTATTTGTCCTATTCAGACGCCTGAAGGACCGAATATAGGACTTGTGGGACAATTGGCAAGCTACGCGCGAGTCAATGAATTTGGTTTTATTGAAGCGCCATTCCGCAAAGTTATTAATACGGTTCCTAACGATGCAAAGAAAACGGAAGGAGAGATTTTGCGTGCATCGGTTATTCATCCAAAAACGCAGAAGGTGCTTGCAAAGGATGGAGAACATGTTACCAAAAAACTTGCTGATAATCTTGCGAAATTTGCCAAAGAAGGTGTGAAGGATATTTTGGTAAAGGCGAGGGTGACAGACGAAATAGTGTATATTGACGCGTTTACGGAAGAAAAGCACGTGACCGTTACGGCTACTACACCACTGGACGATAAGGGGTATTTTGTTAATGAAAAAGTTGAAGTGCGCCGTTATGGCGAACCGAGCTTCGATGCAAGCAATACGGTTGATTTTATGGATGTCTCGCCAAGACAGATTGTAAGCATTGGTACGTCGCTTATTCCTTTCTTGGAACATGATGATGCGAGCCGCGCGCTTATGGGTACGAACATGCAACGCCAAGCAGTTCCCTGTATTATGCCTGATGCGCCGGTTGTTGGAACAGGGGTTGAGTCGGCGGCAGCTCGCTATTCAGGACAGTTAATGCTGGCAAAAGAAGATGGTACGGTCAGTGAAGCTGATGGTGATCATGTCAAGCTGCTTACCAAAGATGGCGCCTTGCAAGAATATCAACTCAACAAGTTTGTACGTTCAAATGCAAGTACCTGCATTAATCAGCACCCCATCGTCGTAAAAGGAGATAAGATAAAGAAAGATCAGCCGCTTGCTGATGGTGCGTCAACTGATCAAGGAGAGCTGGCCCTTGGACAAAATGTCTTGGTTGCGTATATGCCATGGGAAGGTAATAACTATGAAGATGCTATCATTATTTCTGATCGTTTGGTTGCCGCCGATCGTTTTACCAGTATTCATATTGAGGATTATCAAATTGAAGTACGGGATACCAAGTTGGGTTCTGAAGTCATCACCTCCGACATTCCTAATATTGGCGAGGAGCGCCTAAAAGATTTGGATGAAGAAGGTGTGATCCGTTTGGGTGCAAAGGTAAAGTCAGGCGATATTCTCGTTGGAAAAATTACACCAAAAGGAGAAACAGAACTCTCAGCAGAAGAAAAGCTCTTACGCGCTATTTTCGGAGAAAAAGCACGTGACGTGCGTGATAGCTCGCTCTATCTGGAGCATGGCAGCCACGGAAAAGTAGTTAATATCAAAACATTCTCGCGTGAAGAAGGTGATAAGCTCTCTGCCGGTGTCAGTAAAGTCATTCAAGTTTCTGTTGCCTCACTCCGGAAAATACAGGTAGGTGATAAAATGGCCGGACGACATGGCAATAAAGGCGTAATTTCCCGCGTGGTACCGGTTGAAGATATGCCGTTTTTGGAAGATGGTACGCCCATTGATATTATTTTGAGCCCCTTAGGCGTAGTGTCGCGTATGAATCTTGGGCAGATATTGGAAACGCACTTAGGGCTTGCGGCGCGTACTTTAGGATATACGGTTGCAACCCCGGTCTTTGATGGTGTCCCGGAAAAACGTATTCGCGAGGAGCTCAAAAAAGCGGGTTTCCCTGAAGATGGTAAGTTAGTGCTCAACGATGGTCGCACTGGTGAAAAGTTTGATCATAAAGTAACGGTAGGATATAGCTATATGCTGAAACTTGCACATATGGTTGAAGATAAAATTCATCAAAGGTCTATCGGACCATATTCGCTTATTACTCAGCAGCCGCTTGGAGGGAAAGCCCAATTTGGAGGTCAGAGGTTTGGAGAAATGGAAGTATGGGCGCTGGAGGCATATGGAGCGGCACATACTTTGCAAGAAATTCTTACCATTAAATCAGACGATGTTCCCGGGCGCTCAAAAGCATACGAGGCCATCATTAAAGGTGAAAAGATCCATAAAGTAAATGTTCCGGAATCACTCAATGTGCTTATCAGAGAGCTCAAGGGTTTGGGACTTGATGTGCAGCTTTTACAAGATGACGCGCCTATTGAAGAAAAAAAACATAGTACTGAAAAACCATCGTAATACTCTCTATTTACATCTATGCTCGAGCCTATTAAATCAACTGACTTTAATGCGATTCGTCTCAAGGTAGCAAGCCCCGAGATCATTCGTTCATGGTCGTATGGTGAAGTGATAAAGCCGGAGACCATTAATTATCGCACGCAAAAACCCGAAAAAGACGGTCTTTTTTGTGAAAAGACCTTCGGCCCAAGTAAAGATTGGGAGTGTTATTGTGGTAAGTATAAAAAAATTCGCTACAGAGGTATTGTGTGTGATAAGTGCGGTGTTGAAGTAACGCGCTCTATTGTGCGGCGTGAACGAATGGGTCATATAGAGCTTGTTGCACCTGTATCACACATTTGGTTTTTGCGGGGCGTACCGTCAAAAATAGGATTAGCACTTGACCTTTCCATCCAAAATCTTGAAAGGATCATCTATTTTGCGAGCTTTGTAGTAACGTCAGTGCAAGAAGAACTTAAAAAGGAAACAGTAGAGCAGATAAAATCCGAATATAAACAGAAGAAAAAAGCAATAGAGGCGGAATATACAAAAGCTGTTGATCGCGAGCGCAGTCAAGCGAGCGCTATGCACAAAAAACATGTATCAAAAGAAGATGAAGGAGAGGTTGATGGACTTATTACGGCTTCAATAGAAAAATTTGCGGAACATAAAGAGAAACAATTGCGTGACTTGGACGAGGCGTACACACAAGCAAAGGGTGATCTTGACCTCTTAAAACCGCTTACCATTATTACGGAAACGATATATCACGATCTTTCGCTTAAGTATGGACATATTTTTGAGGCGGGTATTGGTGCTGAAGCCGTGCATACATTATTAAAAAGAATTGATTTGGAAAAGACCATTAAAGCGCTTGAAAAAGAACTTGAAACTTCACAAGGCGCAAAAGCGGAGCGGCTCACAAAACGCCTTAAGTTATTTAAAAACTTTCATAAAAATGACATTCGTCCGGAATGGACAATTCTTACCGCTGTTCCGGTGATTCCTCCTGATTTGCGCCCTATGGTGCCGCTGGATGGTGGAAGATTTGCAACATCAGATTTAAATGATCTCTATCGGCGCGTTATCAATCGCAATAATCGTTTAAAACAGCTGATTGATTTGAATGCACCGGAGGTTATCTGCCGCAATGAAAAGCGCATGTTGCAAGAAGCAGTAGATGCATTGATCGATAATTCGGCGCGTCATGGCAAAACCGTTGTTGCGTCCACCGGTCAGAAGCGCATGCTCAAGTCTATTGCAGACATGCTGAAAGGCAAGCAGGGCCGTTTTCGCCAAAACCTCTTAGGTAAACGTACCGATTATTCAGGGCGTTCCGTTATTGTTGTCGGACCACATCTGAAATTATATGAATGTGGATTGCCAAAGCGTATGGCTTTGGAGTTGTTCCGTCCCTTTGTTATCTCACGTCTTATTGCCGAAGAGTACGTCTATAATGTACGTTCAGGAAATCGATTTATAGAAAGTGGCCGATCTGAAGTGTGGGATATTCTGGAAGATATTGTAAAAGACGCGTATGTGCTTTTGAATCGCGCGCCAACATTGCATCGACTTGGTATCCAAGCTTTTAAACCGGTCTTGATCGAAGGTAAAGCTATCCAAATTCACCCGCTTGTCTGTACGGCATTTAATGCGGATTTTGACGGTGATCAAATGGCAGTGCACATTCCTCTCACTGTTGAAGCACGCAACGAGGCGGCAACAATTATGCTTGCGAGCAACAATCTCTTAAAGCCGGCAACCGGTACACCGGTAGTCACGCCAAACCAAGATATTGTATGGGGATGTTTTTATCTTACCTATAGTAAGCATGAGACAGATGAGGTACCGCCGGCAAACAGCAAGGCATTTTCTTCCCCGGAAGAGGCAAAAATCGCCTATGCCAATGGGCATATCGGATTGCAGGATCTTGTCTTTATACGTTTTAACAAGCCAAAGAAGACCGTAGTGACACAAAAAGGAGAAGAAGCATTTCCCAAAAATGGCATACTGCGCACAACACTTGGAAGGGTGATCTATAACGATATTGTGCTTGATTCTCTTCCGTTCTATAACCTGGTACAGAAAAAGAATGATTTAGGATCTCTTGTGCAGCATACATTGGAAATTGTTGGGCAAGAAGAAACCGTACGTTTCTTAGATGAGCTCAAAGAGCTTGGATTCTATCATCTCACAAAATCAGGACTTTCTTGGGGTATGGGCGATGTACCTGATCTTGCTTCCAAAGAAAAGTTCATTGCCGAAGGTGATGCGGAAGTTGAACAAGTTGAGCAACAGTATGCGCAAGGATTGCTTTCAGAAGAAGAGCGTTATGGAAAGATCATAGAAACCTGGACACGCATTAAAGATAAAATTGTATCTGAAAGCAAGGGTACCTTGGTGGAAGGTGGTGCCGCTTATTCTATGATCGAATCGGGTGCACGCGGCAGCTGGGGACAGCTTACTCAAATTATGGGAATGAAAGGTTTGGTGACCAATCCTGCAGGAGCTATTATTGAGTTGCCGGTGAAAGCAAATTTTAAAGAAGGTTTTGACGTACTTGAGTTTTTTATCTCGACGCACGGAACGCGTAAAGGACTTTCTGATACGGCTCTTCGTACGGCAAATGCGGGATATCTTACGCGGCGGCTGGTTGATGTATCGCAAGATCTTGTTATACGTGAAGATGACTGTAAAGACAATGAAGGTGTAGTGCTGACACATAAAGAGAGTGAAGAAATGGGAGAGCCTCTTGTTGAAAGGCTTGTGGGGCGTTGGATTATGGATGAGGTAAAAGATGCTACAACAAAAAAAGCGCTATTGAAGAAAAACACATTCGTTACAGAAGATCTTATGAGGAAGTTTCGAAACGCACATATTGACGAAGTTCGTATTCGGAGTGTGATGACCTGCAAAACGCTGCGTGGTATTTGTAAAAAATGTTATGGTTATGATCTCGCCTTTAATAAGCCGGTTGAAGAAGGTGTTGCTGCCGGTATTATCGCCGCGCAATCCATTGGTGAGCCCGGAACACAGTTGACCATGCGTACTTTCCATACTGGCGGCGTTGCGGGGAGTGATATTACACAAGGCCTCCCTCGTGTTGAAGAATTGTTTGAAGTACGTCCGCCAAAGCGCAAGGCCATTGCAACTGATGTTACCGGTGTCGTACATGTATCTGATAGTGTACGTACAACTGTTGATGCAGAAGGCAATGAAGTGCTTACGACACAGCCGGCACAGAAAATGGTGCAAGTAGTCGCGCAAGTTGACGAGGATATTACGGTAACCATACCAGCGAATGTGAATGTCGGAGTAAAAAAGAATGCAAAAGTAACGAAGGGACAAGTTCTGTTCGTGAATAAGGCAAAAGAAGAAATCGTAAGTCCTTTGGATGGCACCGTAACGCATCTTGAGAAGAAGCATCTTATTATTTCAGGTCCGCAAGAACAGATCAAAGAATATCTTATTCCAAAAGACTATGCGCTCTATGTCAAAGAGGGTGATTTGGTGGGTGCGGGAGATGCGCTAACGGAGGGTTCAAGAGATTTACAACAAATGTATAAATTGCAAGGGAAATCAGCTGTACAGAAATACATTATTAAAGAAATTCAATATATTTATGCCTCTCAAGGACAAAATCTTAATGACAAGCATATTGAGGTGATCGTGCGGCAATTATTCTCTCGCGTAAAAATTACCAATTCAGGTGACACAGAACTATTGCCCGGCGATGTGGTTGAGCGAACAGAGTTTTTGAAAGAAAACTTACGCGTGAAAGCAGAGAAAGGTGTTGAGGCAACAGGTGAAGAATTATTATTAGGTATCACGAAAGTGTCGCTCTCAACCAGCAGCTTTCTCTCTGCCGCGTCATTCCAAGAAACCGCACGCGTGCTTATCAATGCGGCGGTGAGCGGCAAAGTGGATACACTTGAAGGTCTCAAAGAAAATGTTATTATTGGGCGATTGATTCCGGCAGGTACCGGCGTAGAAAAGCAGCAGAAGTAACAGGAGCCTCTGAAAAATATTCGATACTTGACACCCGGCATCCAGGAGGATGTTGGGTGTTTTTCGAGTTATGTAAAGGACTTGGAACAAGGTTGTAAGAGATAAGCAAGTAAATGTAC